>CALKNI010000136.1 GCA_938091115.1 uncultured Pirellulaceae bacterium
GAGCGAATCGCACGGCCGTGCGCCACAGACAACTTCACAAATCTTTATCATTGGCAACTTCTTTGGGTGGCGAATAAAATCCACTTGCGACGTAAATATCTAACTCACCATCATTGTTAAAATCAGCAAACTGCCCACCGTATGACCACCCCACACTTGAGACATGCTGCTGCTCATCTCCAGCACCTGCAACCTGACTCAATTTACCATCGTCGTTGACGTACAGAAAATTTCCATGTGCGGAAACTCTCAACCGCTCATTCACATCATCGAGCTGATCAACGATTCGCAGGCCAGCCTTGGAGTACATATTTGAAACGTAGAGGTCGAGATCACCATCGTTATCGAAATCCCCCCACGAAGCCCCCATGGCAAACCCCATTACAGAGTTTCCTGCAACTTCCTTAGTCACGTCGGTAAAGTTTGGTTTATACGACCCTCGCTCGGTGTCATTCCGAAGAAAGACATCCGGAGAAAAATCATTACAAATGTACACATCAAGATCTCCGTCTTGATCAAGATCGGTCCAAACTGACTGATAGGAATCGCGATACTGCTTGAGGTCGTCTCCTGTCTTAGCCCATTCAAAAGAATCGCCCCGGTTCATCAATAAAATATTAGGAGGGCCGCCCCGATCGACGTAGGTATGTGCACGCTCAATCTTGAGCCGTGTTTTCAGGCGTTCATCCATGCGGGTCGTTTGCTCAAACCAATCTTTGAGCTCACCTTGTCCATAAGCATAGGTACTTAAGTAAAGATCAAGTAATCCATCGCGATTAACATCTGCAGCCGACACCGCCAAGACAAAACGGGTCTCTGAAAGAACTTCATTTATCTTCGCATGCGGTTTGAAAGTTCCATTCTGATTTTCAAAAAACAGGCTTGGCCCCATCGATCGTCCAACGAAAGCATCGGAATCACCATCATTATCAAAATCAAAAAAGCAGGTGCAATTGGCCAACTCATTCACTAACAGGCCACTTTCATTGGTCACGTCTTCAAAAGTCCCATCACCTTTGTTTTGCAACAATTGAGCGGTAGCCCAACGATCCGTAACAAATAGGTCATCGAACCCGTCATGGTTGAGATCAAGCACACTTACCGAAGGGTACTGAAACGCTGACTCCCAGTCATCAAAGCTCTTATACTCAGGACGTGCGTGCTTAAAGGAATTCGTCGCACTTACTTCACCAGTGAACTTAAGAATCATTTCCTGATGGGAAGACCTTTGGACCTGGTTTCGCGTCGTCTGATCCGGAATCGCTGCTTCGGTTACGTTTTCAAAAAGTGGCTCTGCGACTTCGACTAATTTCAGTTGAGTTTGACGCCAACCGACCAACTCCCAACTAGCATCGTCCCGAACCTCCCAGATCAGAGTTTGGTAACCTTTCACTCCTACAAGATAGCCGTCTGGCTCTCTGAGCTTTCCCTCCAATTTCGTCTCCATTTCAAACTGGTCTCTACCACCTACGAAAAAGCCCTTGAGAACACCGAGCTGTCCATCTTCAAATTTCCCACCGGAGAGCAGAGGGTTGAGCACTTCACTCCAGCTGATTGACAATTCTTCAAAATCAATCGGCCACTCAGAGCCAACCGCAGGTTTATCTGTGGCTTCCGTCCGTTGCTTTCGACTCCCTTTATCAAAATCAAAATCTCCAAGTCCAACGTGTGTAATTCGATCTCGAACAAATCCAGACACATCAATCTCTGAATCGCTTAAAGATCTGACGATCGCCTTCATTTGCGGCGATAATGCCTGCAAGAGATTTTCTGAATCCGCAATTGCTTCTATCTTTAATTGCTGTGGCGAGAGCGGTTCGTCTTCAGACTTCTGTAGGACTGGCGGAACTTTGGAAGCCTCTCCAATCTCGTCCTTTTGACATCCGGAGTTCAAAGCGATCAACACGCCAATAACCAAAAATAAAGCGACCCTTAGTTTAGAGCAAATACATTTAGACCGGCGGGCGTTAACTTGATTCATAACCATAATCTGTTTACCTGAACTGCGCAAAAACAAATCAAAACGAAATCAGTCACTCAGTTCGTTCGAGTATCTTAATCTGACTCCCCGCGGGGATATCGAAACGTGACGACTTTTTCCCGCTGGGCCATTGGACATCAATGCGGTCAATTGTGTCGATTGAACCAAGGCCAACATGAATTCGATTTGAATTCTGACTTGAAAGTCCCTCTCCACAGGATAATTGAAATTTCCTCCTTCGTGTCCCAGTTGTTACCAGAACCGATGCCCCGATTGGATCCCGTGAACTCCATTCCAAAGTCGGCTCGGCGCAATTATGCCCACCCACCAGTTCAATATCCACAAATCCGTTTTTATTCTCTTGACGATCCCCAATTTTATTTCGAGCGATTCGAAGCCGAGGGTTGTTCGGACTTACGACCACTACATCGAGAAAACCATCTTGATCGTAATCGAACAACGCAAAACCTCGACCGTCCTCTCGAAAATCAATCCCCGACACCAACGTCAAATCGTCAAAATTACCGTCTCGCTGAAGGAACAACCGGTTGCGTTCCCCACCACTGAAAGGTGCACTTCGAAACGGTGGTCCTTCACCGTCAACAGATTCTTGCCGTTCAAACAATCGAATGTCAAAGTGGTTTAAACCGCCTCCCCATTCTTTAGAAAATACAAACTCTTTATCCCGACTTGGGTCCGTGCGCACGACCGAGCGCCAGAGGCAACTTCACCAATCACCTTCTTTACGCACCTCGGCGGGAGGCGTATAGAACCCGCTAGGCACGTACAAATCAAGCTGCCCGTCATTATCAAAATCCCCAAATTGCCCACCAAATGACCAGCCAACTTGAGCTACCTTCTGCAATCCATCTTCCGTACCAGCGACTTGTTTAAATTTCCCATCACCAATGTTTTGGTAAAGAAAATTTCCCCGCGCTGAGACTTTTACGCGTTCATCTACATTGTTAAATTGTTCGACGATCCGGTTTCCCGCCTTCGAATACATATTTGAAACGTATAAGTCCTGCAAGCCATCGTTGTTGTAATCTCCCCAACTTGCCCCCATGCCGAAGCCCATTGTCCCCCCCGGAACTAGCTCATCGGAAACATCCTTAAACTTCAGCTCGAACGAACAACGTTCGGTATCATTACGAAGAAAACGGTCGGGCGAGAAATCATTACATAGATAGAGATCTTGATCGCCATCAGAATCGAAGTCAGACCAAACGGTTTGATAGGAATTCCGCCATTGAGCCAACTCGTCACTGATCTCAACACGCGTTAATTTTCCACCTTTGTTCAGGAGCACAATGTTCGGCGCTCCAGCTCGATCGAAGAAAAAATGTGACCGTTCAACCTTCATACGCATCTTGACTTGGTCTTTGACCCGTACTGAATCAGCAATCCATTCTGTCGAGTCTCCGGTTCCCAAACCGTAGGTGCTTAGGTAAACGTCGAGGCATCCGTCTCCATTTATATCAGCGACGGAACCGGAAACGACAAATTTTACGAACTCGTACTCTTCGTTCATTGATTCGTCGAGTCGGAACTTACCTTGAATGTTCTCAAAGTACTGACTCGGCTCGAGTGTTCCGCCAACAAACACATCGGAATCGCCATCGTTATCAAAATCAGCAAATAATGAACAGCAAGCTAACTTCTTAACATCAAGACCGACTCTGGCCGTCACATCTTCAAAGGTTCCATCTCCGAGGTTTCTCAACAATTGCCCGGACTGCCAGCGATCAGTGACAAACAAATCATCAAGCCCGTCTTGGTCAATGTCTACAACGCTTACTCCGGGATACTGATAGGCTGACTCCCAGTCATTAAAGTGTTTGTATTTGTATTGGGTATCCTTCAATTGCCGACTGTCGATCTTGGTATTTGTCAAAATAAGATCAACGTGGGACGAATTTTGGACTTTTCTAAGTGTTTCTGTGTCGGGAATCACTCGCGTGGTGACCTCTTCAAAAAGGGGGTTCCGAGAGCCGATCAGTTTTAGTTTTTTCTGATCCCACCCTGTGATTCTCCATTCTCCACCGTCACTCTTGGTCCAACGGAGCGTTTGGTATCCGCGTAAACCAACCACCAACTCATTCTCTATTCGAAATCGCCCTTCAATTTTGGTATCCGTTTCGAATTCGTCTCCAACGAAGCGTGTCGCGAGAGTACCGATCTGACAATCTTCTAATTCTGTTTTTCCTGTCAACGGCTGCCAAATTATTTTCGGTTCAACCAATTTTGAATCTGCTCTGGCCGTCAAAGGCCAGTTGCAGTGATTCCCCAAATCGGCATCTTCGATAGCAAGCGCCACGCGAAAATCAAAGCGATCAATTCCCCAATACTCCACCTTCTCAGCAAAGGGGGTTTGGCTGACTACCGCAGGGTTTGATAACCATTTAGGAACCAAGCTCATTGATTGAGCCAGTGATTGCAAAAGCTCTTCAGACGCATTGACCGATTCAATTTGAATGTCAATTGAAGATCGAGGTTCCTCGACTAATTTGAGATCTTTTTCAACATTGGCTACCTCGCTTGAACTTTCAGGCTGTCCGCAGCCAAACCCGAGTAAAAGCAAACATAAGCAAAATAATCTCACCGAAAGTCGCATGTCTTTTAAAACCTTTAGGATACAGAGATTCCGAATTGTACTCTGTTTTTACTAGAACAGTCAGATACTTAAACTTAGCTTTGAATCCAATGAGTAACAAATCAAAATGGTAATCCCAGAAACCGGATTTCAGGGAGACGAGGCTGCAGTTACCCCAGTTTTATACGTGTAAATTGGAAGACGGGTCGTTAAGATACGGTTTGATGTTTAAACTGGGGCTTAATCACTGGCGTTCAGAATAATGCCCTCACTGACGGGCTTTGTTTTTTGTAAATTTAACCACAGAGTCGTTCACTTGAAGGCATTAGTAACCGGAGCCAACGGATTTCTGGGGTTTTGCTTGGTCCAGCAATTGCTTGAACGGGGGTACGAAGTGACTGCTATGGTGCGGAAACCGCATTCGCCATTCGCTTCGATGGACGTCTCTACCGTCATTGGTGACATTCGAAGTTTTGACCGAGTTTTTGAAGCTTGCTCAAATCAAGATCTCGTCTTCCACACCGCCGCAATTTCTGGAATCTGGGGACCTTGGAAACAATTTCACGGCACCAATACGATCGGAACTCGAAATGTTGTCGAGGCTTGCCTCCAACACCATATCAAGAGGCTTATTTACACCAGCTCACCCAGTGTAACATTTGATGGGCATCACCAGAACAATACCGACGAATCAGCTCCCTATGCCAGGGATTGGCTATGCCATTACCCTCACTCCAAAGCATTGGCTGAAAAATACGTTCTCGAGGCCAACGATGACTTGGAGTTGATGACTTGTGCCCTTCGCCCTCATTTGATTTGGGGACCTGGCGATCATCATCTCATTCCCCGTTTAATACAGCGGGCAAAGTCAAATCAACTTCGGCGGGTTGGTGATGGCTCCAACCTGATTGACACAATTTTTGTCGATAATGCAGCGATCGCGCACATTCAAGCCGCGGAGGCGCTGGAAGCGGGTTCACCGGTATGTGGAAGTGCTTATTTTCTTTCTCAGGACGATCCAGTAAATTGCTGGGATTGGATCAACGAAATCCTAGCATTAGTTGAACTCCCACGCGTTCGCCGCTCGATATCCTATCAATGGGCCAAGCGACTAGGACACACACTTGAAACGATACATCATCTTTTCAATATTGAAGCAGAGCCGAGGATGACTCGGTTTCTTGCCGCACAACTTGCCAAGAACCATTATTTTGACATCAGTCGCGCAAAACAGGATTTTAACTACAAGCCAATCGTCTCTAATGACGAGGGAATGAGACGACTGCAAAAGGCGCTTCAGGCTGAGAGTCTCTAATTTGGGAAATTCCCGGCCACGAGAGGCCTAATTTACCGGTTTTGCGTAGTCCCGACAGCGGAAATCGGTCGTTTTGAAATCTCAGATCGATTGCGTACAAAGGTTTATCAATTCGGTCATGGATGCAAGCATATAAAAAACGGTCTTTGAATTCCCGCGGGTGTCACCGTAACGTAATTTTCCCGTTAAACTCGCCGCCAAACACGCCCCAACCCTTTGTAATTATCTCCCGAAATCGTAAATTATAGAAGAACAAATTAAGTAATTAAGGACGCACATGATTTCGTTTCCCAAACCCGACGATCTACCTGATTCCCAGCGAATCGTGATAACCGGAATTGGCTTGACGTCTCCCAATGGAAACACCGTAGGCGATTTTCGCGAATCGCTGCTCAATGGCAAAAGTGGCGTGCAGGACTATGAGATCCGCTACTTTGGGAAAACGATTGCTGGGATTTGTGACTTTGACGTCCGGCGCCACCAAACACGCAAAGACGCACGGCGTGGCACCAGAGCAGGCAGCGTTGGCTGTTATTGTGCCAACGAGGCGATTCTTGATTCTGGTATTGATTGGCAAAATACAGACTCATCTCGCGTTGGAATCTATATTGGCGTTACCGAACATGGAAACGTTGAAACCGAAAGTGAGATTCACGAAATACGCGGTTTCGACTACGACACCAAAGTTTGGTCACACCACCACAATCCTAGAACCGTCGCCAATAACCCCGCTGGTGAAATCGCCCTGAATTTGTCGATCACTGGCCCCCATTACACAATCGGTGCTGCCTGTGCCGCCGGTAACGCCGGTCTGATTCAGGGACTCCAGATGTTACGGCTCAACGAGTGTGATCTTGCACTCGCTGGAGGAGTTTCAGAAAGCATTCACACGTTCGGAATCTTTGCCGGATTTGCGAGCCAAGGTGCCCTCGCTTCCCACGATGATCCCACCAAAGCATCGCGACCCTTCGACAAAAATCGAAATGGGATTGTCGTTTCCGAAGGAGGATGCATTTACACCCTCGAAAGGCTCGAAGACGCAAAGGCCCGAGGCGCGAGAATTTACGGTGAGATTGTCGGCTACGCAATTAACACCGACGCAACTGACTTCGTTCTTCCCAATCCTGAACGACAGGCTCAGTGCATCAACATGGCACTCAACCGAGCGTGCCTGAATGCAGAAGACATTGACATCGTCAGCACGCACGCAACTGGGACGGGTATGGGCGACGCTCTGGAATGTGACGCGATTCGTCGCGTTTTTGGGAAATCGACCAAAACCCATATAAATAACGCAAAAAGCTTCATCGGGCATACGATGGGAGCAGCCGGCGCGTTAGAATTAGCGGGTAATCTCGTAGCGTTCGATGACAAGGTGGTTCACCCTACGATTAACCTCGACGATTTAGATCCCGAATGTGAACTTCCTGGACTCGTTAAAAACGAGCCTCGCGAAATCGAAACAATTGATTATATTTTGAACAACTCGTTTGGCATGCTGGGAATCAACTCGGCAACCGTCATTCGAAAGATGTAACGAATCGGATCCTTACTTGTTTTAGCTGGATTAAGATTTGAACAAAACTGAGTAGATCACGACTCATGACGGCTTGTGGAAACGAGCGGTCAAGGAAATGGAGAATAAGAGTGGCACCTGAAGAAATAAGAAACGTAATTATTGATATTCTGACTGACATTGCTCCCGATGAGGATCTCACCTCACTCAAAGATGAAATTGACTTTCGAGAGCAACTTGAACTCGACAGTATGGATTTCCTTGATATCGTGATGGAATTACGAAAAAGATACAGCGTAAACGTGCCCGAGGAAGATTACCCACAACTTGCTTCCATGGCGAGTACAGTGACTTATTTGACACCCAAGATGGTCGATTGCGTCGCTTCTTAAGGCGGGGCTGGTTAATCGGTATCTCAGGCAAAATTTGATTTTCGATGGGCTCCGCGCAAAACGACGGGGCCTCATTTTTTTGGACGATCGTCGATGTACGACACCATAATTATTGGCGCAGGAATGTCGGGGCTAGCCGCTGGAATCCGGCTGGCGCATTACGACCAGAAAGTCTGTATTCTCGAGCGCCATTATACCATTGGCGGGCTTAATTCATTTTATCGAATGAATGGCCGCGACTACGACGTCGGTCTGCACGCCGTGACTAACTTTACGGCAAAAGGGGCCCGAAAGGGACCACTTGCCCGAATCCTTCGCCAATTGCGGTTCAAATGGGATGACTTTGCCCTTTCTCCGCAAAAGGGATCCCGTATTGCCTTTCCAGATACCGAACTTCGATTTGACAACGACATCGATCTCCTGCGGTCAGAAATAAAACAGACGTTTCCAAGTCAGGTCGACAACTTTGAGGCACTGCTTGAGAAAATTGCCGACTATGACGATTTAGACCAAGCCGCGTTTGAATTATCCGGACGCAAGATACTGGAAGAAACCATTTCTGATCCCCTCCTGATCGAAATGATTCTTTGCCCATTAATGTGGTACGGAAATGCTGCCGAGCACGACATGGCGTGGGGGCAGTTTTGCATCATGTTTCGGAGCATCTTTATCGAAGGTTTCGCCCGCCCGTTCAAAGGTGTGCGGCTGATACTAAAGAACCTAGTTAAACGATTTCGTGGACTTGGCGGTGAGCTGAAACTAAGGTCTGGTGTAAAAACCATTCACGTGGATGGGGACCAAGCCGTTTGCGTTGAACTCGATAGCGGAGAACAAATCCAGGGAAAACGAATCCTTTCCTCTGCTGGGAATCTTGAAACCTTGCGTCTCTGCTCCGATACCAGCGAACCCGATCCACGGACCGCTGGACAACTCACATTCATTGAATCGATTTCGATTCTCGATCGCCAACCTGAATCCATCGGCAATTCAGATACCATCGTGTTTTATAATGATTCGGATAAATTCCATTGGGAACGTCCAGCCAATGGATTGTGTGATACGCGCACCGGTGTCATATGTTCCCCCAATAACTATGAGTATTCGGATGAAGACGGTATTTTAACCGACGGCGTGGTTCGTATTACCACTATCGCTGATTTCGACCGGTGGAATGCACTCTCGCCAGAGGATTACCAGCGCGAGAAGCTTCGTTGGTATGACCGAAGCGTTGCCGAAAGCATCAAATATACGGCAGACTTTCGAGCCTTCGTTATTGATACCGACCTTTTCACTCCCACGACGATTAGTCGTTTTACGTGGCATGACAATGGTGCCGTCTACGGGGCCCCGGCCAAAGTTCTCGACGGGACAACGCATCTGAAGAACGTATTCCTTTGCGGAACGGACCAGGGCTTTGTGGGGATTATTGGGGCGATGATGAGCGGCATTTCGATGGCCAATCTTCACTGTTTGCGTCCGTAAATTCCCAATCGATAAACTGCTTGACCGAAAATGGATGCCTAGCCCGATTAGGCCGACCACCTATTCGAAGCGTTAGATCCAAACACTGTATAATTTGCTCTCTCAGAGAGTTTGCGATTATATTGACATTCTTAGTGTGCTCCTTTAACCACCGGACTTTCACGATGAATCTTAGACGAGTCTTGATCGGCTGCTTGCCAATCATCTTATTGTTTGTTGTTTCTCACGCCGCCCATAGTGAAGATTTTCGAGTTGCGAATATTTTCACTGACAACATGGTCCTGCAACGAAATCAAGAATTTTCGATTTGGGGATGGGGAAACACCGGGACTCCGGTCACGGTAAAACTGCAAAATCAGTCTGCTACCGTTTCACCCGATGAACAGGGTAGATGGGAAGCTAAATTTAAAGCAATTGACCTTGGAGATCCCTTTTCGATCACCATTTCAACTCATGAAAACTCAATCGAGTTAGAAAATGTCCTCGCTGGAGACGTTTGGATCTGCAGTGGGCAATCAAACATGGAATGGGTCGTCCGGCAGGCAGGCAATCCGCAGCAGGAGATTGCCAAAGGTGATTGGCCATTCATTCGGCATGTGCGTATAGATCATGTTACGAGCCCTTCAAAACTGGATGATGTCAATAACTCTGGATGGCAGGTCTGTAGTCCTGAAACTGTCGGAAATTTTTCAGCCGTTGGTTACTATTTCGCAAGAGAACTGCAACGCGAATTAAACGTACCGATTGGACTGTTACACACATCGTGGGGGGGAACGATTATAGAGACCTGGATTAGTCCAGAGTCACTTAAAAACCACCCTGACTTCAAAGACGCCATCACGAAGATAGAATCAGTCGCGCAAAACCCAAAAGAGCAAGAAGCACGTGCGAGGCAGCTAGACCAATGGAATCAGGATTTCCGCAAGGCACTTGAGGATAAATCGACACAATGGAAAAATCCAGGAACGGATGATTCTGACTGGACTTCGATTAAGGCGCCAGGCAGTTGGGAATCGCAAGGTTACCAGCAATTAGATGGGATCGCATGGTATCGCCGCACGATCAACCTGCCTGATTCTTGGGAAGCTCAACCAGCATCAATTTCGCTTGGCAAAATTGATGACATTGATATTACTTTTGTAAACGGAGTTAAGATCGGGTCTATTTCTGATTGGACAAAGCTCAGGAAGTACGAAATTCCCGCAAACCTATTGAAGTCTGGTGAAAATTCGATCGCAATTCGAGTCACTGATTCTGCAGGTGGAGGCGGAATCATTGGTACGCCCAATGACATGCGAATCGAGCGGACCGGGGAACCACCAATATCCCTTGCCGGAACTTGGAAATTTAAGGAATCGGATCTGACCAAAAAACTTGGTGAGCGTCCAGAACAACCCTTCCGTGGCCCAAATCATCCAACGTTGCTGAGCAACGCAATGGTTAATCCTTTTTTACTTGTGAAAGCCAAAGGCGTTATTTGGTATCAGGGAGAGTCTAACGCAGGCAGGGCATACCAATATCGATCGTTAATGCCACTTTTAATTCAGGACTGGCGGAACCGTTTTGGACAAAATTTTCCATTCTACTGGGTTCAACTGGCAAACTTTACCATGCCCAGAGATACCCCGGGAGACAGCCAATGGGCTGAGTTGCGAGAGGCGCAAACGATGACGTTATCCGTTCCAAAAACCGGTCAAGCTGTAATTATCGACATCGGCGAAGCTAGGGATATTCATCCAAAGAACAAACAGGATGTTGGCAGACGCCTCGCACTCAACGCTTTGGCAAAAGATTATGGAAAATCGGTCGTATACTCAGGGCCAATGTTTAAGTCGGTTGAATTCTCTAAAAACCGAGCAACCATTGATTTCGATTATGCCGATGGCCTGAAATCCAAAAATGGGCCGCTGAAACATTTCCAAATTGCCGGGAATGACAAGCAGTTCGTTTGGGCAGATGCCAAAATTGAGGGCAATCGTGTTATTGTTTCAAGTGATTCGGTCAAGAACCCCGTATCTGTCCGATATGCTTGGGCAGACAACCCGCAAGGGTGCAATCTCTATAACGGAGCCGATCTTCCCGCATGCCCGTTTCGGACGGACTCCTGGAAAGGTGTAACGCAAACCCAATAAGTTCAAGCTATTATTGCGAGTGGAAATGAAAGCTTTTAAAAGTCCATTCCGTTTGCGTAAAAGTGAGACGAGACTTAAAAAAAAGACGGCTGAGCACACTCAGCCGTCTTTTACTATATATTTTCGTTGCAACTTGGATTAAGTACTAAAAGAATTTCCGCAACCGCAAGTCTTTTTCGCATTTGGGTTGTGGAACTGGAATCCTCGCTGCTCAATTCCTTCGTAGTAATCGACGACCGTGCCGTCTAAAAATAGATCGCTCTTCTTATCGACAACGACGGCGACACCATGTTGCTCGGTCATGTTGTCTTTTGTTTCGTCAAAATCAGATGCAATGTTCAAACCATAATTGAATCCTGAGCACCCACCTCCAGAGACCGAAATACGAAGAACTGCATTTTCGTCATACTCACCCTCTTGAATGAACCGCTGAACTTCTTTGGCGGCTGTTTCAGTTACCGTAACACTCATTCGAACTACTCTCCAAGGCTAATTGAATTACATTCTCCGGACGCGTCATGACTCCGGTCGTCATTTTTTATGATCTGAGTTTAATTGTCTAGTCGAAATATTTTAAACCGTACCCGCGGCCTCCAAACAGTCGTATTACCCCATATAACCGCGTTTTTCAATAAATAAATAACGAATCCAGCTAACTAGACAGGTTGAATGCCCTCCAATTTCAAAGTTGGACAAATCCGGATAGATAGCGAACCGGACTGATCCTGATTATTTACTCAGGCGATACTCCAGCGGTTCAACCAAAAAGGCTCTCCAAACAGATCTTCGACCACGTCTCGAAAGAATCAAGGTCTGCCATCAATTCCGATATTGGTAGGAATCCTGCCTCAGATATATCGGCTTCGTTTGCCGAGATCTGAGGTTTCTGCACGTCGAATAAATGGACGATCCCCAAGTGAACCTTTCCTACTTCATTCTCATCATCGTTAATTAAACCGACGAGAGTTTGGGTGTACTCAGTGTCGATGACAACTTCTTCCTCTAATTCACGTTGCATACCAAGTTCATACGGCGACGCGTCATGTTTATCGAGAGTTGAAATATGCCCGCCGATTCCAACACTTTTCTTGGCTCTCAGGCGTGTTTCCCCGCCTCCTTTGCCACGGGTGTACTGAAACACCTGAGTCTCGCCGTTGTCGTCCACAAATTTAAAAATGCAGTATGGAATAAGCTGTTTAAAACTAGGGTCCTCTTCCATCTCTCCACGAGGCAGATATTGCGTGTTCGCTGGATCGAGCAGGGTTTCCAGGTATTTGCCTGTCTCAGAACAAAACCCTTGAAAATGTCCACAATCGTGAAAGAGTTGTGTCTGCACAACCATCACTTGTTCCGTACTCACCGCTGACATTTCCTTCTCCTTGAACTAAATCCAAATAGGCTCTCTTCAGGATCACACAATCGATTCATCAGTTTAGTGCAACCGATCCTAATTGAACAGCATTGCACCTACCATCAATTGATTTAGGAAAACCCTTGAAATTAAATTGAACAAATGGGAACTTAAACGAATTGCCTTGAGAGTACCAAACCAACTGAGGCCACCGTGCCAAGCGACTTAGTACAGGTCGATTACTTGCGGCGAGCCCGACTCTCCACCGCAATTTTAACCGTTTGAAAATGGATGTCTACGATATCACTTATCTCAGGGGCGTATCCACCAGCCATGGCAAATGCGAGGGGAATTCCCTTCTCGAAGCAGAAGTCCATGACCATTTGATCACGCGTTGCCAACCCGTCCTTCGACAAATCCAGTAACCCCAGGCGGTCATTTGAGTAAGGATCCGCACCAGCAAGATAGAAAACAAAATCGGGCAAAAACGAGTCAAAAACGAAATTCAATCCACTCTCTAATTGTTCCAGATAAAATTCATCCCTAGTCCCTTCCGGCAGAGCAATATCACAGTCTCCCTGCGTCTTTTGAAAGGGGTAGTTTTTTTCGCAATGCATTGAGAATGCAAACAGGCTCCCGTCGCCTCTCGCAATAGACGACGTACCATTACCCTGATGTACGTCGCAATCAACTACCAATATGTTTTTTACCCGACCCTCACTCTGCATCGCCCGCGCGGCCACACACACATCATTGAACACACAAAAACCCTGTCCGTTTCCAGCAAATGCATGATGAGTCCCGCCGGCCAAATTACCTGCAATCCCCTCTTCCAAAGCCGCAAATCCAGCCTGGATTGTCGCACCGGTAGAACGCCGAGAACGTTCTACCATTGCCAACGACCATGGAAACCCAATTCGACGTATTTCCACATCCGTCAAGTCACCCTCGCAAATCGCTTCTAGGTACTGTCGCGTATGAACTCTTCTGAGTTGTTGATTGGTGGCGGCAGAGGGCACACTCAATTCGCATTGAGAAACAATTGAATCTTGAAGAATTCGCTCTCGCAGCAAGCGATACTTTGACATCGGGAAACGATGGCGATCTGGCAACGGAAGTTCAAAAGTGTCAGAGTAAAACAGTTTCAACATATGCAACGCTAAACCGTCAATTCAAATTGGCCCGCTGAACCTGCCGTAGCATCGCATCAGCCTGGTTACGACTGGAGTCAATCGTTACTTCAGCGAATGCGTTCTCAGTTTCCCAAACGACAACCTTGGTGAGTCTTAGGTCATACCCTTTGATGGTATCGATCAAAGCCGGACCGATCTCATCCAGCAAATACCTTGCCATATTTTCCGCAGTTGGATTATATGGCAAACGATAGATTTTATTGGGGCGCACTTGTTCTAATGCGGTCAATGCATTCTCATCCGCATCCCAAACGATGAAACCATGGTCCCAATGATCATCAATCCAGCCTTTAAACAAACGATTGATCACGCCGAAATCGACGACCCGTCCCAGTTCATCAATTTCGTTACCAGTCACGTGAAATTGAATTAAATAATTGTGCCCATGCAAGTTCGCGCACTTACCTTCGTGACCGAGTAATCGGTGACCAGCACAAAATTTAACCTGACGCATAACCGTAATGCTCATTCTACTCTTCTTCAGTTGGATCAAGTGCCATCTGCCACGACAGACCGCTAGGTTGCACTATCTCAGCTTCGGATTGTTGCGATGTCGATCGCTGTCCCGCCGAGTTTTCTTACGTAAATTGTCGTCAAAAGCTGCGGTCAAGTCGACACCTGTTTGATTTGCCAAACAAATTAGCACAAATAAAACATCGGCCATTTCGTCTTTTAACGAAGAATTCTTATCAGAATCTTTAAAACTCTGATCCCCGTAGGTTCGCGAAATAATTCTGGCCAACTCACCAACTTCTTCGACCAATTGAGCTAAGTTGGTCAATTCGGAAAAATACCTCACACCGACTGTCTTAATCCAGTCGTCGACCGATGCTTGGGCTTCCCGAAGAGTCAGATCAGATCTTTCAACTTGATTTGGCTCCCGCACTTCTCGATCTCCCTCCACAACTTTCTCCTTTTCGTAGATCAGGGTTCGCAGATCAGAGTTCTGAACCTTTGAAAGTAGAGGACTCCGAGATGTCAAGCAACCACACCCATCGATTCGTGATTCATTTTATTTGATATGCCCCGACTCAAACGAACTCTAATGTTATGATTAATAAATGCTACAATAAAATTTACCTTGATGGTGATACGTTTTCTAACATCCACAAATCGGACATTCCTCACTTGATGGACCGTCACTAAGGACTTGTTTTATGCGAATATTCAAGCTATCTACGACACTTTTTGCGGTTCAAGCTTTCATCTTTCCCTCCATTTCAATTGCAACAACACAGGAAACGCCAATCCAGTCTCCTAACATTATCTGGATATCTTGCGAAGACATCAGCCCGCATCTCGGTTGCTACGGCGACAAAAATGCAATCACCCCTAACATCGACGAACTGGCAAAAAATTCTATTCGCTATCAAAACGCCTTTACTACTGCCGGAGTTTGCGCGCCCTGCCGTTCAGCAATCATCACTGGAGTCTACCAGTCGACGCTTGGCACCCACCATATGCGGTGCAACGCTATGCTGCCCAAAAATATAAAACCATTTCCAGTTTATTTAAAGAAAGCGGGGTATTACTGTACTAATAATTCGAAACAAGATTATCAGTTCAAAACCCCTTCCAATGTTTGGGACGAATCAAATAAGAAAGCACACTGGAAGAATCGTCCAGATCCGAAACAACCTTTCTTCGCAGTTTTCAATTTCACCGGATGTCACGAAAGCGGAATTTCAAGCGAGTCCAAATACAAACAAATCACCGAAAACCTCACACCTCAGCAACGCCAAGATGCCCAGCAGCTAACGCTTCCCCCGTACTACCCCGACACACCAATCGTTCGCGAGGACTGGAAACGCAACTATGAACTGATCACTGCAATGGACGCATGGGCAGGGGAACTAATTCAAGAATTAAAAGATGCCAACGAATATGAAAACACCGTCATCATGTATTGGTCCGATCATGGAATCGGCCTACCCCGTGCAAAGCGATGGCTCTACGACTCGGGAACTCACATTCCTCTTATCGTTAAACTACCCGATAGTTTTAACCAAAATTACAATGCTGGAATCACTGAAGACGAACTGATAAGTTCACTCGATTTCGCTCCCACTGTTTTGAAACTTGCAGGACTTACTCCCCCATCTCATATGCAAGGGCGTGCGTTTCTGGGAACTGACCTGAAACCACAGCGCGATTATGTTTATGGCGCACGAGATAGAATGGATGAACGCTACGACATCATTCGCTCAGTCAGAGATTCAAAATTTCGGTACATTCGAAACTACGAACCTCATAAGGCGTACTATCAATATATGAATACGCCGGAAAAAGGTGCGACAATGAAGGAGTTACGGCGAGTTAACGCACTCGGAAAACTCTCCGCCGAGGCTAAGTTATTTATGCAACAATCCAAGCCTGCAGAAGAACTTTATGACCTTGATGGCGATCCCCACGAAGTTAATAACCTGATCGGCAACCCTAAATACACGAATGTTCTCAAACGTTTACGTCAAGCTCACCTGCAATGGGTAGTTGAAACCCGAGATGTCGGCCTGATACCAGAATCTGAAATTCAGATTCGCGAAGGGAAGGTCGGCGCGAGATACAATATCTTAAAAAATGCAACTCCCGATCTAATCGAGCAAATACGCAACACTGCAAACCTCGCGGTTGACAACCGATCACATTTTGGCGACCTAAAAGATGCAATGGGGCATACCGACTCAATTGTTCGATACTGGGCTTTGGTTGGTATTGGAAATCGACCAACCGAGGCAGCCAATTGCAAAGATCTATTAGTCAAAGCACTCGTGGACGCTTCTCCCTGTGTCAGAATAGCTGCATCGCGAGCTCTTTTGAAAATAAAAGAACCTCAACAAGCGTTAACTACACTAAAAAACGAACTGACGGGAGAACATGAATGGGCGAGATTGCGGGCAGCAATCGTGTTAGATGAATCGGGCGAAGCAGCACGACCTCTCATTCCTGAACTGAAACGATGTCTTACCGATCAACCCAACAAATACATCACGCGGGTTGCCAACCGTACCCTGAACGTCCTTTTGGACACCGACAATGTTGTTAAGTAATGATAGGTATTCGGCGGTCTGCTTTAGCACCCCAATCTGACATTCCCAACGCGGTTCGTTGAAACTCAGTGTTCACTACTACCACGGCCGCCAAATGACTCCATTTCCTCGCAACCCAATGTCACCTGGGGGAATCCCAAGATTCTCGAAATAGGTACGGTGCAAACCACCAATGTATCTGGCGTCGTTGTCTTGCACATTTAAAGGACCAAGTCGCCCCCAACGTTCACTAAATCGATTCGTCGTATGAGTCCCTTGCATGACGTTCGAAATAGCTTGCCTGCCCGCACGAACGGGAATATCCCCTTTCGTATTAACATCTTTTACAATGGATTTGGCACGTTGCCAACGGCCACGAATTATTTGTGCATCGCATTGCTCAGCTGAAAACACGATCAAGCCAATAAGGGCTATTCCACAGGACCGCAGCAGAACTTTTTGGTACTTCTTTAAAACACTCAAAGGGCTGCCCTTCTTTCAAAATAAACTGTGACACTCGTTTGCCAAATCGCTCTCCAACCGTCTCTCTACTTTAATCGGGAACAGGAGTCGAGAAAATGAGTTTCCCTGGTTTCCATGGTTTTATGGCACTTATCGGACGAATTGACACAAACGGTCTTGATATTCTCGCGCGACCTTCTCAATCACAGCATTCTTATCAGTTGGATCCGAAAAGCATGCGACCATCTTTTTTAATAAGGCATTTAGATCGACGACCGTCACGATTTCGCTTTGAATTGGATGAACGAATTTCTTCCGCAACGCAGAATCCTCAATAAAGGCGACTGGCAAAATAATTGCAGCCGGAAACGGCAAACCACGTGATTTCAGCCTTCTATACTCGACAATTCTGATTTACTTCCCTAGTATAATGTCCACGTTCCCTTCTCGGACTCTCTCCAGCCTCAACGCTAAAACATGCTAAAGACACTGTATCAATTGGCTTTTCGGTACATAAAGGTCAAAAAAATCTATCAGGACGTCGTCATCGATGAACGTTTGACAAACATCAAACCAAAGATTCGAAAAGATCTTGAGGCGTTGCTCAGTCACTCAAACACTAATTGCGAGTTTTTCCGCGGTAAGTTTACCGACTTCTTATCCGAGGCCCCGAAGCTCTCAGATGAAGAGTTTTTTAATTCTTATTCCAAATTACCGGCGCTCTCGAAACAGGATTACGCGGAGGCCGGACAAACGGTAATGACCGATCGCTGGGCAGCTGTCGACGCCGCCAAAAACACATTTTCGGTTGAAGGAAAACCGATTGAGTCACTCAGGCGTCTACGCAACGACGATTATTTGATGCCCATGGCAACTGGCGGATCGACTTCGACTCCACTCTCGATCATGATGACTAAACAGCATATGTTTTCAATGCTGTTCACATTTTTCAAATGTTGGTTTCGGATGGGTTGGCGACCCGGCGAACGTATGTTGGTCTTCTACCCAAAGAATACTTACAACATCGATGACATGGTAAAATTCAACCGACTCAGCACTTGGGTTGGGTTTAAATATCACCTCTTCGACAAAATTGATGAAAAAACAGTGCGAGGGTTGATCGATGACATTAATCAGTACAAGCCAAAGTTGTTACTGGTCTTCCCCTCGCCAATGAACATGATTGCAAACACAGTCAAACGTTTTAATTTGGAAATCAAACACCATCCAGAATTAATCAACGTGAGTGGTGAAACATTTTTCGATTGTCAGCGAAAACACATTCAGTCAATTTTTTCAAAATCTAAGGTAGAAGATTCCTACGGATCTGTTGAATTGGGAGAATTGGCTCACGAAACCCCGGACGGTCTAGAGATTTTTGCAAACGTTACTTACGTCGAAACAGAACCCAACGAAGCCGGGCAACCGGAAATGATTATCACGCGGTTGAATAATTTTGATTTCCCATTCATCCGATACAAAATGCGAGACATCGCTGACGTAGAATTTCGCACCTACCCCGATGGGACTGAAAAGTATTTAATTACTAAGATTGAAGGCAAAGATTCGAATTTCATTTTAAATGATCAGGGCAAGCGATTTTACCCTTCCTTCTTCAATACGCTTGTTAACGATCTCAATTTGATCGTCTCTGACTGCATTATTGAAATTAAAGTGTTTGAAAAAGGACAGCGGGAACTGGAAGTTCAATTCATCCTCTCTGACAATCAATTTATGGAACAGGTTCGTAATGAGAGCAAGCGTCTGCTGTCAAAGCGATTAAGTAGCGAAATGGATTTTTTCATTCGTTTCGTTGATTTCATTGACCACGACTACCGACGAAAGTACCGAGTCATCCAGCGGATCGGTGATATCGAATTTGCCGGCGGAATGGTTGGCGATGAAAGTAAAACCAGCGCTATTAACGAAGTCGTCTCTGATGCTTCTGAAAAGTCTGAAAGCGAATTTAATACGACAAGTAATTCGATCGCCTGAGGCGAGCAGAATCTGTTTTCAACGAATTAAGTTTC
>CALKNI010000137.1 GCA_938091115.1 uncultured Pirellulaceae bacterium
CGATCCGATCAAACCACCAGCCATTGAATTTCGTTCGCCACGGTCTACCTCCCACGGAAGGTCGATTACAATTTTCAAGTGATTTGACAGCTGCAGCTGTTTCCCAATTTCAACTCGAAACGGGGAATCCCCTAAACGTAACTTTCCCAGTTCGATTTCATTGAGAGTGATCGAAGCTTCAAAATCAACGGATTCAAAAACGAGCCAAACTGCCTGATTAGGATCCAACTGAGTCGGCAAACCAAATCGGCGGCGATACTCGACACGTCCACAAAATGACGAGCCCAACCAATTCCCCCAGTCTGAAGGAATTGTCTGGCGGGATTCAGGCGATGCAACGTCGCAACCGTTTTGCGAATCCAGAACTCGAGCGGTCCAGGGGCCATGTAGCCGAATGGTGTGAAGATCAGCCAAGAAATTGTACCAACAGAAGACTCAAATCAATGGAAATTCAACCGTCCAAAGTAACCCGAACCGCCATCATTTACTTTCCCGCTGACGCCATTTACTCCGGCACGTAGGAGTGAACCACCGACGACTGGTAGACCTGATTCGTCGTTTTTTCAATCAGTCGAATGCTTACCTTGACGCCCCGAATTGGGTAAGGGTAGGGCGGACGTGTTTCACGCTCTGAATCATCATCGGGAGCAAGCGGACCGCCATTGTCTAAACCATTGGTCCCTTCATCGATCAAAGAATCTTCATCCTGATCAAATCCATCACTCTCGTAGACGGGTGTCCAAGTGTCGTAAAATGCTTCCGCTAGGGGTTTTTTGGTTCGCCATTCCAGTTGGGCAAAATTGAAACGGCTACCTCGAAAATCTACCGGTGCATTCCAAACGAGATCTACAAAATCACCTGCGGAAATTTGCGTCGCCGTAGCCGGGAAACCCGGGTCATCCGGCGCCACCGGAATCGCTGCATCGAGGCTAAGACTGACATCCGGCGAGTAAACTTGCAAATCAAAACTTGCAACATCCGTGAGAACAATATCATTTCCCTCCACTGGTTTAAAGGTGGAAATCAAAGACCTGTCTAAGAAATTGGGCCAATTAGCATCAATACTCGGATTGCCATCGTCGTAGTTATACCACTGATGACAAAATCGATTTCGCCTCACAGCAAGATCGCTGAGACTATTGGCGTAGACACTGAAGTTACCAGTCGCGTTGTCTCGTACTATCCGACATGAAATATCGTTATTCTGCATCAAGATGGTTACCTGTTCAGAGGTCAGATTCTCCCATGGTCCCATATCGGGGCGAATTAACATCACGCGTCGATGAACCTTTACACTCTCATCCAAGTCAATCAACTGATCCGCATTACGATCGACGAAAGTCGTGTACCACATTATTTCCGCGATCGATGACTCAATCACCTTCGAGTTGGTGGTATTGTCTGGGATATGCCTTCCGCGAAAAAACTGTCCATCGCTTCGCACCGTCATCGCAATCACATCATCCACATCGCCAAGGTAACTGCGGTTTGTGAATTCCGAGCCGTTTATAAAATTTATTGTCGTAGTCTTATCCCGCATCGCTCCATCGATGATTTCGAAGTAGCCATTAGGTTTGGTTTTCTCAGTGTAGGGTCGCGGCTCTACCGTCAGATTGCTAAGGTCGCTTCTCAGTAGCTCTTCTGCCGATCGCAACCGATTCGCCATCTCCATCGTTGCCCGACCCATTTGCATTTGGCCGCTGGCGTATTGAAAAGCCTGCATCATCGCGCCGAGAACAATCAGAGTCATGGTTAACGCGATCATGATCTCGATCAAAGTCAAACCACGTCGAGAGAACGTGCGGTATTGAGACTGGCTGAACGACATAAGATTCTCCTTGGCAGGTTTTAGCGAGCTCTCAAATTGACAAGAGCAACACTCCGTTATGAAAATCGCGGACAGGGAGGGAGGAATGGCCGGCAAATTTCATCAGGTTATAAGTTGGGATAAGATTACCTAATCTTACAAGAATCAGGGACTTTGTACACGTTATTTTACGTCCCTCTTCGGATGGTTCGGCTTTTTTCAGGTCCTAAATCACTAAAGCCCTCCTTTTTAGGACCGTATGGCTCCCGTTTTACTCCGTATATTCGGAAATCTCCCACCTTGGTCAGCACCGCCACTCATGAACCCTAACTCCCAAATCTCTTCCAAACCTTCTCAATTATGAGAAAACCAGCCAAGACAGTTTGTTTTCTTGCGACCTAAACGCCCCATCCGGCGGGTTTAAAAGATAATGCTTCCGATTCCGATTACGCCGAAATCAAGTCATCATTTACACCGATGCGACTGGGATTTTGGTCACAATTTGCCTCCGAGGCATTTGATGTCAAAAATAGGTGGGGAGCGGTGATCTAATTTAACCAGCTTTACTTTCCACTCGACTTGGATTGCTGAAGAATCTGGTCTGGCAAACAAATCCAATTTTAAAATGACTCAACGGCGGTAACTTTTTGAAGCACTTTTTTATTTCTGATTTATATCATCTTGATATCAGAAGTAACAAACTTGCGGATCGCCAACGAAAACAATTCTATGAACAACGAATACTTCTTCAAAACTAGTTTGCCTTGGCAATTCAATTATTCCGGGCTCCACTTGCGGGCCCTCTTTTTGAGCCTGATTGTATTTAGCGGGACCTATATCTCGTTAGACCAACTTAACGCAGCTACCACCCAGGACGAATCAGCTGCAATGAAAATTGCCCAGACTGCATCCGCGGCACAGAATGGCGACGACTTTGAATTCGCTGCAGAACAATGGGAAACGTTGATCAAGGAATACCCAACTTCGAAACTTATCGGCAAAGCACATTACAATGCCGGTGTTTGCTATTTAAAACTTGAGCAACCGGATCAGGCGATACCCCGATTTAAAGCCTCTTTGGAAAAACTAACCGACGCAGAAACCACAAAGAAGCCCTTGGCGATGCTCTATCTTGGGTTCACTCAATTCCAGGCAGGACAAAATTTAGCCAGTGAAGCCAAATCAAAAGAAGCTAAAAAACTTTTTGGCGAGGCAGTAAAAACATTTTCCAAACTGCTTGAAAAGCACCCACAATTCGAAAATGCTGACCAGGCATTTTTCTTTAAGGGCAACGCGCTCGAAGCTCTGGGGGATCGCCAGCAAGCTCTAGCAACTTACACCAAAATCCTCAGCCTTCCTGAACCCGCGTTCAAACTTGAATCTCTATTCGCCGTCGCAGATCTTCACGAACAATTACAGCAATACGAACAAGCTTCTGAATTTTTTCAGAAAGCCGGCAGCGTTGCCGCTGAACTAGACAGTCCTCTCCTGATCGAAATTCAGTCAAGAACGGCAGCCAACCTAATCAAACTTGCCCTAAAAGATTCAGAACAAAAAAACTCGCAGGCAGCCACTGACAAACTGAAACGGGCGGAGTCCATCCTTGAATCAATTGTCAGTCCAAATGAGCCAGACTCAGACATGCCCTCAGACATTCTCTTAAATGAGGCCAAGTACGAACTTGCAGTATGCTCCCGCGAATTAAAAAACTACCAACGTGCGGCGGCTTTGTTCGAAGAAATTTCAAATACACCCGAATCTCCACTGGCCAACGAAGCCCTCGCCAACGCAGGCCGTAATTATCTTGATGCGGAGCAGCCTAAAAAAGCAATTCCTTTGTTGGAACGGGCGATCAAGGTCGACCCAGTCAACGGGACACTGGCAGCACACTGGCTAGCCGGCATCTATCTAAAGTCGGAGGAACCCTCTAAAGCTTTCGCGATTGCCAAAAAACAAATCAACAAGGTCAAATCTAACGAGAAAAAACCAATTGGCTGGGTCAACCTCTTGATGGATCAAGCTGACGCTGCCTTTGCAATTCCCGACAAACGCAAATCGTCAATCGCCCTGTTTGATGATATTGCAAGGTCTTATCAAGCCAGTGATCTGGCGCCACTCGCGCTGCACAGTTCTGCATTCACATCACTTGATACCGGAGACTTTAAAACAGCGATCAAAACAGCAAATGCTTTTGAGTCCACATTTCCTACAAGCGACTTGCTGCCCGACACTGTGGAGATCAAGGCCGAGGCGCAGCTATTAAGTGACCAACCCAGCGAGGCCAAAAAAACTTACGATCAGTTATTTGCTCAATTTAAAGGAAATGCAAAAGCAAATCGCTGGACCATTCGCTCTGCTGTTGCTGATTACATTAGCAAAAACTATTCCCAAGCCATCTCAAAACTACAGCCGCTCACCGCCTCCAAAGAGGTTGATGACAACCAGCTTTCAGAAGTCGAATTCTGGATTGGGTCAAGCCAATTTAAACTAGGGCAATTCGCTGACGCTGAAGAATCGCTGACCAATTCTTTCACAAAGAATAAGCAGTGGAAACGAACGGCCGAGACCCTCCTGACTCTTTGCAGATCTCAGCTTGCCCAGAAAAAGGCTGATGACGCTACAACAACTTCTCAACTTTTCTTTAAAAACTATTCCAACTCACCACTCGCCACCGAACTTCATTATCGGCTTGGCGAATCCGATTATGAGTCTGAAAAATATCAGAGTGCTCTCGAGCATTTTCAGTTAATCAACAATCTTGAATCGGCAACGAAATTCACTCCGTTCTCCCTTTACAACGCTGCCTATTGCCAGCTTCAGATCAATCAGAATCAGGCGGCCGTGGAGGCCTTCACCCAACTGATCTCTCTGTTCCCCGACAACGATCTTGCCAAGCTTGCCCGAACCGGTCGCGCCAACGCTCAACGAAAGCTTGGCAATCCCAAAGCCGCAATCGAAGATCTCAACGAATTCCTTGCCTCAGAACCTGAAAGTGATAGAAGAGAAAACGCGCTGTACGATCTTGGGCTTGCACAAATCGATGCCCAACAATGGAGCGAAGTCTCGAAGACGTTCCAAGTTCTGGTCAATGAATTCAAGACCTCCCAGCAAATGGATCGATACCTTTACGAACTGGCCTGGGGTCTTCGTTCGAGTGATAAAGAAAAACTTGCGATGGATAACTTCCGCGCACTCGCGTCCAAGTTCCCCGCCAGTTCACTTGCTCCTGAATCTAACTTTCACATTGGATCGGAGTTCTACAGTCAGGGAAATTACAATGATGCAATTGCTGCTTATCAACTCTGCCTCGATTCCAAAACAGAGAATTTAATCTTAGAAAAAGCTGCCTACAAACTAGCTTGGTCTCACTACAAACAAGACCAATTCAAGGAAGCAGGCGATCAATTTTCAAAACAAGTTAAACGATTTCCAGACGGTGACCTGATTGCCGATGGGCTCTTTATGATGGCCGAATCCCTTTACCGTTTAAAAGATTATGAGGCAGCACTGACTGCTTATCAGGCTGCATTGCCGGCTGTCACCAATTCAACTTTAACCGAACCGAAAATTCAATGGCTAGCCCGCGTCCATGCCGCTCAGTGCGCCAATCAGATTAAGCAATACCAGGAAGCAATTGCATTGCTCGAGCCATTCGAGAGCCTCGACCCAGATAAATCACCTGCAGGAATCCCGATGCTGGAAGATGCCTTGCTGGAAATTGGGCTGGCCTACAGCGGATTGAGAGATCCTAAAAAAGCACTTAGCTACTTCAACCTCGCTGCAAAAAATGAAGGAAAGACTGGAGCCCGTGCCCGGTGCATGATCGGCGATTCGCTATTTGGAAATAAACAATTTGCAGATGCGATCAAGGAATTCAAAAAAGTTTACTACGGATTCAATGGCCTTCAGGCCACGCCGGATGTCCGACCATGGCAGGCTTATGCCGTTTACGAGTCGGCTCGATGTTCATTTGTGCAAATCAAAAATGCTCCCCGAGCTGAGCAGCCCGCGCTCGCTGCTGCCGCCATCAAACAATTTGAATACCTTTTGAAAAACTATAGCGACGATAAACTCGTGCCAGAAACTCGTCGACAGCTGGAACAATTGAAAAAAATGAAATTCCAGTAGCCCTCTGATGTCGCCGCACAAACATCTTTTTGAAATCACCCTCTGCAGCAGAGGGTTTACCATTCCGGAGATCTCATGACGTTCTTTTGTCGACTGAATCAGCGATTAACCTCTGCCGTTATTTTTGGAATTCTAACGTTTCTGATAATTTCAAGCATTGCTACTATAAAATCCACAGTGATCGCGACGACCTTTACCCCCTTACTCGCGCCAGAATTTATTCCGCCACAGACCGCCCCCGCAGGATCGCAGGCAAGTCCAAAGACAGGTATCAATTTCCTATCGCTACTCACGCAGGGCGGTTGGTTTATGATTCCGCTGGTAGCGCTTTCCCTCGCTGTTGTTACCATTGCAATCGAGAGATTCATGGCGCTTCGTCGTGAGAAAATCTTCCCCCCTGCTTTGATCAATCAAATTTCCGACTTGAGCCAATCACCAAACGGCCTCGACCCGCGCGGTGTTTACCAAGCCTGTCAACGATACCCGTCTTCAGCTTCTTATGTCATTCGCTCCATGCTGGTAAAAGTTGGTCGACCACAACTGGAAATGGAAAATGCGGTTTCTGAATCCAGCCAACGAGAAGCTACGCGACTAGCCCAGATGACCTCTTGGCTGGCACTCGCGGCAGCCATTGCACCTCTGATTGGCCTGCTGGGGACGGTGTGGGGCATCACTCAGGCGTTTTATGACACCACTCAACTGGCAGAACTCAATGCCGGGCAAAATCGCGGCGTCGCACTCGCCAACGGAATTTATGTCGCGCTGGTAACCACCATGGTCGGACTCGTGATCGCTATTCCTTCCGCCATTCTTTCACATCATTTCGAAAATCGAATCATCCAACTAATGAATCAAATTGAAGAAATGGCCTACAACCTTTTGCCTCAGTTCGAACGGTACGAGGGACAGGTAAGATTTACTCAGGGATTCGACGACCCTATTTCGACCGATGTTTCCTCCGCTCGAAAAAAGACAGAGTGAAGTCTCGCGACCTGATTTTGAGACGCGACCAATCACTACTCAACAACCAACACCAGTATATCCATGGCAGTAAAATTAAAACGGACCTCCGCAGTTGGCTCACTCAGTATCACGCCGTTGATCGATGTTGTATTTCTATTGTTAATTTTCTTCCTGGTGTCGTCTCGTTTTTCTGAGGAAGAACGTGAACTCGATCTCAATCTGCCAAGCGTTTCGGAAGCATTACCCGCCTCCGCTCAACCAGCTGAAATGGTAATCAATGTTGACGAGCAAGGGCGCTATTACATCAATGGCGCATTCCGGCAACCGGAACAAGTTGAACAAATTCTTAGTCGAGCAAAATCAAACAATCCACTGACGCAAACAGTCGTCATTCGTGCCGACAAAAAATCGGAATGGGAGCCAGTCGCGATTGCCATTGGAATCTGTAAAAAAGTTGGCATCCACGATTTCACAGCAACCATCGATGAAAATTAGTCCTCTAAAACCTGACAATCTTCGAACCTAATTTAAGAGCGACGTCTGTGAAGCGACGAACGGTCCAAAAAATCACGCCTCAACGGCAACCCTCCTTCGACCAGCAATTCTGGCCGATTCTGGTTGCGTTGACGGTGTTGGTTGGGATCGCTTCAGGTGCCGTTGCAACGCTTCTCCAAGGACCTTGGATGTGGGCCGGGCTAATGGGATTGCCTGTGTTTGCCGTAATGGCTCTCTTTTTCTTGTTTAGCATTAAAAATTATAAAGTTCGCCGCTCGCTTCAACTGGCAATCATCGCCAGCCTCGCAATCCACCTGCTAGTCATTTTCACCGCGGCTTTAACGAATATTTTTGAAAATCGTTTTGAGGAACCTTCCCAAAAAGTCGTCCAACGCCCCGTCCGTACCATCGAAATTAGCGATCGAAAAGCAGCATTTATTTTTGAAGAACCGAATGCTCAACCAACCCCCGAACCCGTTGTCGACATCAATCGAGAAATTGAAACGACAACCGTCGCTGAACCTCAACCCGTACCGGTGATCGAAAACAAACCCGAAGTAAATCCTCAAGTCACTCCACAAAAAATCAAATCGCAAACCGTTCCCCGGCAAAGCCCAGAATTATCTCAATTAAAGCGACAAACAAAACCATCCACCGCTCAACCAATCATCTCAGGGAAATCGACCCTGGAAAAACAAACCGTCACCCAACCGACAAGCCCCAAGCCACCGACCGCCAACGACTCTCTCCGCGCCGACGCGATCCAGCGTCAACCCGCAACACCGTCACAAGTCATACCTAAATTACAAAAAGCTCTTTCTGAAACCCGAACCTCTCCTGTCGCACCGTCGGCAGGTCGCGCCCAAATTACAAGACCGAACCAACCCTTAAGCAACCCAAGTGCTTCGGCAGCGAGCGCCAACATCAAACGGAGCGATCCGCGGATCCCTATTTTTTCCAAGCCCTCTCCCACGCCGCAAAAAACAGAATCGGCAACCGCAGTCCAACCATCGGCCAACCAGCCATCTCAATCGGCTGCGCAACTGACTCGCCGGCCAACGCAAGATCGAGCAGTTCGGCCGTCGCTTAGCCAACAACCCTCGCTCAGTCGACAACCACAGATCGCGAAAACTGTGAACCGCAAGCGCAGTCCTAATTCACAACCCAGCATTTCTGAACCCTCATCACAACTGTCAGCCCCGAAACGATCAGTCATCCAGTCCAATATTGCTTCGACCGTCATCCCATTTGAAAAACCGGTCCGCTCTCCCGAGTCAACTCAAAACTCGCGAGAACAGAACTCAAAGACAATTTCGATTACCCGCGATTCTGCTGGAATTGCTGGATCGGGAAAAACAAAAAATTTAGAGCGATTCGATGGCGGTGAAACCAGCCCCGCTGCCCAGGCTTCCGATTCGGCCAAAAGGACCCGCAGCCTGAGTCGCGCCGATAGTCCAGAAAGGTTGACTTCGTCGCAAAAATCAACGAAGCGACGTTCTGCTGGAGAAAACTCTCAACCCACAAATATTTTAATGGCTGACACGACGGCACCCGCAAAGCTGACAGGTGGAAAAACCATTGGCGAAACAACCACTGAGTCCTCTGCCGCTACGGTCGATTCCGCTGCGACTAAATCCCGGGACAGTCAATCCGCAGCAAAGGGTACCGGCATGATCGATTTGGGTCCCACCAAAGTAGTTTCAGAACAAAAATCAGAACGCCGATCCGGAGGCGGCCAAGCCGAAATTGCTGAACTTAACCCGGAATCAACCCGGCGGTCAAAACAACGATCTAACCTCCAGCCATCCCTCGTTGCAAACACCGTCGCAGCGGTTTCTTCTCCCACCAACGTGGCACCCGCCCCTCCTTCGACAGAAGCTCTCGACAGTTCCACCGAACTAACCGTTGATGCACGATCAGTTGCGGATTCAACCTCCGGTTCAGAAAAATGGGCAGCGACCGCTTCAGGGAAAATCTCTGACGCGGGAACAACCAGTGTTTCAAATCAGTTGTCCGACTCCCGTCAAAAGGCAACTCAAAACACCGAGGATGCAAGTCCGGGCAATGAGGAAGAGCAACTGAAAAACCAACGGGGCAACCAGCGAACTCGACTCGCTCAGGCGCCGATCATTCGTTCACTAGCGGGCACAGGCGAGGGGACGTCTAAAACAAAATCTGAAAAAGCTACAACATCTCAAGACAGTCTTGATTCTCTCAATGCCCAAAAAACCCGCGTTGAAAAACAAACTGCCGGCAACGTCGGAAATGGTAAAAATGACAAACCTGAAACCGCCTTCCAAGCACCGGCAGCTTCGCTGGACCCACTCTCCTCTACTCTCTCACGTATGGGTGAAGCCGAGAAACCTAGCAAAACTTCAGAATCAAGTAACGCGGTTGCCTCTGCCACAAGAGCGAAGCAAAGTCCAGGGGCACGTACCAAAAATCTCGCTTCTTCGATTATCGCAACCGTGAAATTGGATTCGGCGATTACAGAAACTGGAAACAACGAATCGCCGACGAAAGCAGACGCCAGTGGCGATGCGATGGTAAAAATAAAACGATCGGAAAACTCGAATAATTCGAGCCTTACATTCGAGGCCAAAGCTCCCGAGGGTCCAGCTGGACTTGGGTTTCGGCCCGCGAAATCTGCTGGCATCTTAGAACGACCCGCGACCGACAGCCAGCAGTTACAACCGACAACCCAAACCCGCTTTCGGAGCAAAACAGCGGGCGGAACACCATCTCTCAATCCTGACGCCGTACTGGCTCAGGAGGCTTTTCAGAATCGCACACCTAACGGCATGTCAAGCTCTGGCGAACCCACTACCGAGACATCGATTCAACTTGGACTGGAATTTTTGGCTCGCTACCAAACGCAACAAGGAAACTGGACCCTCGGTGGATTTGACGTAGGCTCGCGCCAAAAAATCATGCAACTTGAAAGCGATACGGCAGCAACCGGACTGGCAGTACTCGCATTTCAAGGAGCCGGATTTAATCATCGAGAGTTTAAGTACGCCTCTCAACTTGATCGTGCCATTCAATGGTTACTCGATAACCAATCTGAAAATGGAGGGCTCTACGTCCCGAGTAATTTAAAGTCTAACAATGCCTGCCGGCTATACAGTCACGGAATCGCCACCCTTGCTCTGACCGAAGCCTACGGAATGACACAGGACGAACGTTTGAAAGCCCCTGTCCAAAAGGCATTGGACTACATTCAGGCAACTCAGGATCCACGTCGCGGGGGCTGGCGGTACTTTGACCAACCCGGAAACCTCACATCCGACACCTCCGTCTCTGGATGGATGATGATGGCTTTGCAAAGCGGGCGACTTGCCGGATTGGAAGTAGAGTCTGAAACATTCCGATCGATTGACGATTGGCTCGAGGTCGCCGCAGCGCCCGACAATCCGTCGATCTACCGTTATGATCCATTTGCGATTAATTCAAAAGGCATTTCACGAATCCAGGGGCGCAAGCCGACGCCATCGATGACCTCGGTCGGCTTGCTTATGCGAATCTATACCGGCTGGGACAAAAAAGACCCGCGATTATTAGCAGGCGCAGACTACCTTTTGCAAACTCAACTTCCTGGAGACTCAAGCCCTCAGGTAAGGGACACCTATTACTGGTACTATGCAACACAGGTTCTAAAGTATGTCGACGGACAGCGTTGGAACCAATGGAACAATCTTCTGCGCCCGATGCTTATTCGATCTCAGCAAAAATCTGGAGATTTGGCCGGCAGCTGGAATCCTTATCGCCCCGTTCCAGATCGTTGGGGGGGATTCGGCGGGCGACTCTACGTCACCACTATGAATTTACTGTCGCTTGAAGTTCGCCATCGAATGCTACCGCTTTACCAAAAAAATGATTAGATGTGGTCGATTTCCTTGTTTTCGTCGCATTGCTAATTTTTAAGAATCAATGCGGCAATCATCCCCCCACGCTCCGATTGAATTTGTTAAAATCGGTCAACAGTCAAACCCCTCATTGTTGAACGGTGCTCCATGAATCCAAGCCTTCCTCATTACCACATGCCATTTTTGGTCAACCGGCTCTTTTTCGGGTTGATGCTATTAATTGCAATTGGAAACCTGAATGATGCTCTGGGACAGACTGATAAAATTCATGAATCCCAAAATGCCATCGAACAATTTGCCATTCACCCAGAACTAGATGTCGAACTGTTTGCATCTGAGCCAATGATGGCCAATCCAACCAACATCGATATTGACCACCTTGGACGCGTCTGGGTTTGCGAAGTTATCAACTATCGGCAGTTTCGAAATGGCGACTCGAAACCTCGCGAAGAGGGTGACCGAATACTTATTCTGGAAGACACCAACGGCGATGCCAAAGCAGACAGCCAAACAGTGTTCTATCAAGGCCGGGATATTGATTCAGTCCATGGAATATGCGTTCTTGGAGATCGCGTTTTGGTTTCTGCCAACGACTCCGTTTTCTACTTGATCGATTCCGATGGTGATTCCAAAGCAGATCGCAAAGAAGTTTTATTTACTGGAATAAGTGGTAAACAACACGATCATGGAATTCATGCGTTTGTCTTTGGACCCGACGGAAAACTGTATTTTAATTTCGGCAACAGTGGGCGACAAATAAAAGATAAAGAGGGAAAACAAATCATCGACAAAGCCGGTAACCCGGTGGTTGCGAATAGTCGCCCCTACAATCAAGGAATGATTTTTCGATGCAACCTCGATGGTTCGGATTTTGAAACCCTCGCATGGAATTTCCGTAACAATTGGGAAGTCTGCATCGATTCTTTCGGATCTCTCTGGCAGTCCGACAACGACGATGATGGCAACCGCGCCACCCGAATTAACTTCGTAATGCCATTTGGAAATTATGGCTACACCGACCAACAAACCGGAGCTGGGTGGAGAACCCAAAGAACCGGAATGCATGCGGACGTGCCTACGCGACATTGGTACCAGAACGACCCGGGAATCGTTCCCAACCTATTAATCACCGGTGCCGGCTCGCCAACGGGGATCTGTGTCTACGAAGGTGACTCCCTTCCGGAGGTTTTTCAAAATCAAATGATTCATTGTGATGCCGGACCGAACATCGTTCGAGCATACCCGGTCAAAGTTTCCGGTGCGGGCTACTCCGCCTCGATCGTCAACATGATTGATGGGGCGGAAAAAAACCGTTGGTTTCGGCCCTCTGATGTTTGCGTTGCTCCTGACGGCTCCTTAATCGTCGCTGACTGGTATGACCCCGGAGTGGGCGGGCATCGCATGCAAGATGTTCAACGGGGACGCTTATTCCGGGTGACTGCTAAAAATGCCGGAGGAAAATACCAATCACCCGCGGTTGATTTCTCAACTCCCGAGTTATCCGCCCAAGCCTTGTGTAGTCCCAATCTGGCCACTCGCTACCTCGCGTGGGTGGCACTACAAGAATTTGGAATCCAGTCTGTTCCTGCCCTCGAAGCTTTATGGAGCCAAGCCAATCCCCGTCACCGCGCCCGCGCCTTATGGGCCTTGGGAAATCTAAACGTTCCTAAAGCACAAAAACTTAAATACATCCAGACTGGCCTCAGCGACCCTAATGTCGACTTGCAAATCACCTCGATTCGTCTGGCTGTGTTATTGCAAGACCAGATAGCCTATTCCGAAATTTGTGACGACATTAATCTCGAAAATGCCGACCCTGCATTGTTGCGGGCAATCCTGATTGGCATGCGTCAATGGATGCTCGCCCCTTCACCCAAAGATGCCGAGAACTTAGTCGAAACGTGGGCTACCATTGCTTCCATGTATCGTTCGCCAGACCGGTGGTTCCTTGAAGCCCTTGGGATTGCCGCGGACAACCACTGGGATACCTGTCTCGCCAAGTGGCAAGCCAGTTCTTCGGGTGACCCCTTGGCTTCCGAGGAAATGAAAGATATTTTGTGGCGATCTCGCAGCAAAAATTCGGTTGCAGCACTGGGAAAGATTATCGAACATCCAACCACAACCGGAGCGCAAACTACCCGTTATTTTCGGGCACTCGACTTTCTGAGTTCGGATGACAAGTCAAGTGTTCTTGCAGAACTTGCTTTCGGTGATCGCGACTATGAGATTGAAAAATCTAACGTCGTTTTGATGGAGTCAGCAAATCGTTTAACGCTCGACTCTCTTAACGAAAGACAGCTAGAAAAGTTAAATCAACTAATCGAACAAAAGCGAGGTACGCCCGAGTTCATTTTTCTCATTAGCCGTTTTTCAGCCAAACAATTTTATCCAGACGTTTTAAAAATTAGTGCAGATTCCTCCAATCCTCAATTGGCAGCCGACGCCATGAAATTATTACTAAGGAAGAAACAAGATACACGCGTCAAAGATCTAATTCTCCATTCACCATCCGAAACGCAACAAAATCTCTGTGATGCGTTGGCAAATTCAAGGACCAATGAGGGAGAGGCTATTCTTAATGGAATTGCAAAACAACGTTTTTTCGACTTGTCGATGAGAAATTACGCGATTAAGAAGATGGGGGAAAGCCAATCTGGCGCCCGTACAATCCTCTCCTGGATTACCAAAAAAGAAAAGATTGACCCCGGAACCCTACCGGCGATTCAAGCCACACTTCATGGCGCTCGCTGGAATGACATACGTCAGAAAGCGAACGAACTATTTCCGATTGCGGCGACCAAAAATAGCCCGCAGCTGCCATCAATGGATCAGTTGAGCAAACGCAAGGGAGATGCCACTAAAGGCCAGCTTGTTTTTGAGAACGCTGGAACCTGTGCAAAGTGTCATATCGTTAATGGAAAGGGAATCGAAGTAGGTCCTGATCTTTCGGAAATTGGTAATAAATTATCTAAACTTGCGCTCTATGAATCGATTTTGTTTCCCTCTGCAGGAATCAGCCATAACTACGAAAATTGGATGATTCAAAAATCAGACGGGCGAAGTATTACGGGAGTTCTTCTTGGAGAAACCGAGACTGAAGTCCAAATCAAAGACGATAAAGGCATTCAACATAATATTCCTGTCGACGAAATTGACGCCCGAAAACGACAGCAAATTTCTTTGATGCCTGCCGACCTCCACAAAGAGCTGACAACTGATGAACTAGTTGATCTGGTCGAGTACTTATCCATGCTCAAGAAGAAAAAAAGCTGAGACGACCGTATTAACCTTCGGTGCTCTTGGCGGGCAACAACCGGAAAAACCATTCTGGAGAACCGTGCCGTAATTGGTCAACGATCACGGCTACAATAATAATTCCGCCGATAATTATATGGGTGTATGTATTAAGAATCGAAAGTTGCGCGCAACCGCTACGGATTGCCGTAATAATTAAAGCTCCCACAAGCGTTCCCAATATCGAACCGCGGCCGCCACTGAGGCTGCCTCCTCCAAGGACGACTGCAGCAATAATCTCAAGCTCTTTGCCCATTCCATCCGATGGGTTTCCATTCTTCACATTGGCGTAGTACATCAACCCTCCCAGAGCAACAAAAACTCCGGCGAGCGTATACACAGCAATAATCGTGAAAGGGACATTGACGCCGCATAATCTTGCCGTCGACTCACTTGACCCAATTGCAAATACATTGCGACCGAACACCGTGTAACGCAATAGCAGTACAACACCCAAAGCCAGGATCAACGTCAGCAAGACACTGTTGGGAATATTGGGGAAAACTCCAAAATTCAAATAGCGTTCTGAATTGGAACCGGTGTAACAAAAATCACTGAGCCATCCTGGAATATTTTTTTCGTCTGCATAGACCGTTGACTCTTTTGAAATGATCTGCCCAACGCCGAGGAAAATTGTCATCGTGCCAAGAGTTACAATAAACGGGACGACTTTAGTCAAGCTGATCAAACCGCCATTAATCAGACCACAAAGACACCCAGTTAATAAGGTCAAGCAAACCGCCTGAACCGCCACCCAGACAAACCCGGGTTCACCCGAGGCAACCGCAGCGTACTTGAATTGAGTCGCGAGAACCGTACCGCACAACGTCAGGGCAGTGCCCGCCGATAAATCAATACCGGCGGCAATAATAATCATGGTCATTCCGAGCGCGGGGACAGCAATCAAAGCAGCCGAATTCATCATCACACGAAAGTTTCTCGGAGACAAATAATTCCCTGAACTCCACTGCTGATCCGCTACTGCAAACAGCATTAAAATAAAAGCCAGCGCGAAAATTGGACCAAGCTGAGATTGGAAAATCGTCTTAAAAATTCTGCGGAAATTCATCTAAGTTTGAGACTCGCTCTAGTTATTTTTATCACAATTGGAAATGATCATTTCCAACACCGGAACTTAGGTTAACACTTTTCAACCAATCGCCACTTTCATGACTTCCTCTTCAGTCCAGTCAGCAGTCTTCCTGACGTCTCGCAATTCCCCTCTCGCCATCACTCCGATTCGGTCGCACACTGCCAACAACTCTGGTAGATACGAACTGACAAAAACGATGGTTTTACCAGTCGCAGCCAATTCACCCAACATTCGGTAGACCTCTGACTTGGTGCCGACGTCAATTCCTTTTGTCGGTTCATCCATCAATAGAATGTCCGACTGTTGGTGAAGAATTCTTGCAATTGCAATTTTTTGCTGATTGCCGCCGGACAACTCCGATACTGCCTGGTCGCTTGCATTATATTTCACTTGCACTCGCTCAAGCAATTTTTCAGCGGCTTGCTTTCGTCGCTTCAGGCTGAGCACACCCATGATTGTGTAGTCTGTCAACCGACTGAGCGTGAGATTGTCAATGATGGAAAGATTCTGCGCTAAACCTTCGTTCTTTCGATCTTCTGAAATAAATCCAAAACCTGCTTTAATGCGTTCACCAATCGCCGGAGCTATCGGCTTTCCATCGACAACCACAATTCCATTGGAGGCGTGATCTAAACCAAACACTGTACGAATTAACTCTGTCCGTCCAGCGCCGACCAACCCGGCAATTCCAAAAATTTCCCCTCTTCGAAGTTCAATATTTATCTTTTTGGGGTAGGGAGCACCGGTCAATTCCTGAACCTTTACCCAAGGCTCGCCCGGACTGTGAGGCACTGTTGGGAATAGATTTTTTACGTCCCTTCCCACCATCAGCGAAACGATCGTATCGTCATCGGCGTCTTTCATTTTTCCTTCGCCAACATTTTCACCGTCTCGCAAAACTACATAACGATCAGCCACTTCCCGAACCTCTTCGAGAAAATGACTAATGTAAACCATCCCAATCTCGCGATCTTTCAATTCGTTAATAATTGTAAACAAGCGAGCGACATCTTTCTGCGGCAGCGAACTGGTCGGCTCATCAAACAAAATGATACGTGCCTCCGCAACCAATGCGCGAGCGATCTCAAGCATTTGTTGCGTTGCAATTGATTGTTCGCCGACGATTGCCGTTGGGCTCAGCTCCCCAAGCCCCACCGTTTTGAGCGCTTCCAATACTTGGGGACGTTGTCGTTTCCGAATCAACAAACCGCCACCACTTCCGCGACAGCCAAGCAGTAGATTGTCCTCTACGCTTAACTCGGGCGCGAGATTTAATTCTTGATAAATCATCGCCACACCGGACTGCCTCGTATCGGATGGGCCAGAGGGCCGGAAAGGGCGGTCACCGATCGACATCTGGCCGGAATCTGCCCAATGAGCTCCACTCAATATCTTAAGGAGCGTACTCTTGCCTGCGCCATTCTCGCCAATCAATGCCAGTACTTCACCGGAGCGAACCCTTAAACCGACCCCTCGCAATGCTTTTGTCGGCCCGAAGGCTTTGCAAATTTCATTGACTTCCAGAAGAGACTGCCCTCTCATCGCGTCTTGCCTCCCGCGTGCGGCCATTGCCGTACAATCATGTCAAAGGTCAGTTTAGCTAACCGCGTTAGCCCATTCGAAGGTCCTATTCGAAGATCGCCGGCGTCAGCAGTTCTTGAATCTGCTTATCATTTATATTTTCAGGAGTCGCTACGTACTCTCCCGTCGAAATGAATGGTTCCGCGGTCTTACCTTGGATGTGATCAACCAGTGTAAAAACACTTCGGTATCCCATTTCGACTGGATCTTGAAGTACAATTCCCGAACATGACCCGTTCTTCAAACCTTCGATCAACGCGTCGCTAGGATCAAATGCGATAAATTTTACTTTGCCATCGAGACCAGCGTTCTTCAACGCCTCCAATGTACCGTTTGCATTTGGTTCACAGACAGCGAAAATTCCAGCGAGATCATCGCCGAACAGTTGCAGCAGTTGATCCACTTTTTCTTTGGAAGAAGTCGCATTGTCTCCCCCCCTCTGATCGGATGAAACGACTTTAATTTTTGGAAATTCCTTTAGGCCTTCCAAAAAACCATTCTCGCGCTGTTCTGTACTTTCACTACCGGCAAGATAACGAAGGAGAATTACATTCCCTTTTTTGTTAATTGCCTTTGCCATTTCCTCTGCCGCCAATTGCCCCCCTTTAAAGTTGTCCGTCGCGACGTATCCTGCAATTGCCGGGCCTTCATCGAGACCACTATCAAAAATCACAACAGGAATATTTTCATCAATTGACTCTTCGACGGCATCAACCAAACCGCCTTTTTGGTTTGGTGCTAGGATAATTCCGTCCACTCCAAGCGTGATCATATTTTTGACAACCTCTATCTGACTACCGGTATCACTTTCAACCACCGGTCCTCGCCAGACAATTTCAACATTTCCGAGTTCCTTAGCAGCCATCTCAGCACCAAAATGAACTGACTTCCAAAACTCGTGGCTTGTCCCTTTAGGAATCACCGCTAGTTTAAGCGGTTTGCCATTGTAAGATGCTGCCGGCTTCTCGCCTGAGCCACAACCAATGACAACCAAAAAAATTACTGTGACAATCGATAAAAACAAATTTCGTGACATGATTGCGTCTTGCAAAAGATGGAAAATGGAACGCCTGAACTCTGAGAGCGTTCACTTATTCTATCACTGGACTTACCCTTTCGAAAGCAAGATCTTTTGGCGTTGCATTTGCGTGTATAATTTAAATCACGGCATCTTTTGATTTTTTTATTCGTTCCAAACAGAGAGTATTTTTCCTTGAATTCCCCCCGTATTGCAATCACGATGGGCGACCCCGCTGGCGTTGGGCCCGAGCTTTGCCTCCAGCTGCTGAGGACAACATCTGTACTTGAAGCATGTCACCCTGTCATTTTTGGCGACCTCTCCGCTATTCAAAAAACTGCAGCTCAAATGAAAATTAGTTTCCCCGAATGTGAAATCGTCCAAGGAGATTTGACAGATTCGCTCTCGGATGCTCCTGCTACCTTTGTTGACCTCGCCAATAATGCGGGAGTCGATTTAGTGGCTGGCCAAATCAGTGCTCAAACGGGCAGAGCATCCTTTCAATTTATTGAATCCGCAATTGCCTCCGTGATTTCTGGATGCACCGATGCAGTCGTAACGGGGCCCATACACAAAGAGGCTTGGCGCATGGCGGGAATTGAATACCCCGGCCATACCGAACTCTTTGCTGACCGGGCAGAGTCCAACCGTTTCTGCATGATGATGACAGCCCCCACTTTCAGCTGCAGTCTCGTAACGACTCACGTTGGCTATCATGAAGTGCCGCAGTTGCTGACGACCGATAGAATCCGTGAGGTAATTTCACTTACAAACGAAGCCCTCACTCGCATTCTAGGTCGCAAGCCAAAACTGATCGCATTGGGGCTGAATCCGCACGCTGGGGAGGGAGGTCTGTTTGGGTCAAACGAAGAGGAAAACATTATTCTTCCTGCGGTTACCAGCGAAGCCAAAAATGGCATCGATATATCCGGGCCCATCCCTCCGGATACCGCCTTCCTGCCATGGAAACGCGAAGAAACAGATGCCTATATTTGTATGTATCACGATCAGGGGTTAATTCCCTTCAAAGCCCTAAACTTTGACACTGGCGTCAACATTACGCTTGGCCTCTCGCTAATTCGCACCAGCGTCGACCATGGCACCGCACTTGATATCGCTTGGCAAGGAAAAGCCGACATTGCGAGTTTAATATCAGCGGTAACGCTGGCCGTGAAATTAATAATCTAAAAATGCCAATAAATACGGAGCGTTGGCGAATATAACACCATGAGACTTTTCAAACTGCCTTCTCAACAATTTTCGAGTAAAGTGGTAACATAGTGACAACTGGATTTTTTAGTCCCACATTAGTAACATTAAGGGAACCGATCATGGGTTCAGCGAACCATCCCGTTCGAGACATATTAAAAAATATCTTTGACAGCTGTTCTATTAGCGCTGAGCAAGTGAAACACTTAGAGGATTTCGTTCAGCAGGACTGGGTGATTGATAAGAACGAAGCCGAACAATTGCTGAGGGTCAACCACGCACTCAACCAGAATGATGAGAACTGCCCGGAGTGGTCTGACTTTTTTGTTACCTCAATTTCGCGGTTGATCATTTTTGACATGAATTCGCCAGGTGAGATTGATGCGGAAGAAGGAGACTGGATGACTTCAATGCTAGAAAAATACTCTATTGGCAACAAATCTGAAAAACAGCTAATGCGCGAGATCCAAAAACTTGCTTCGAGTATCAAAGGAAAGCTGAGCGATCAGATTCAGCCCGATTGATGACCAGCGTCGCTACGAGAATCTGCGGGGGGCGTTGCTGGTCAATCTGAATTTGCAGGCAAAATCAAACTGCTTAGGGACGATAAACCCTCGATTCAGTAGCCACTCCTGTTAACCCAACGTCCCAGGGTTGGGCGTGAATTGCATCGAGTTTCTGTAATTCAAAGGCGAAGCCTAGCATCGCAATTTCACGGGCGTGTTCTGCAGGATCATTTCTCTGCTTTAAAAACTCAAACGTTCGATCATAGAATCCGCCGCCAACTCCGATCCGGTTACACACCGCGTCGAATGCAACAAGCGGAGTTATGACCAGCTCAAGAGAAGTTGCAGGCACAATCAAATTTTTACCAACGACGGGTTCTTCGATACCAAACCGATTCTTTTGTAGCTGAGTATCCGGAAACCACTCAATGAAGATCAAGGGATCGGTCTTCCCTTGCATTATGGGAACAAAAACTTGCTTCCCATCTTCGATTGCTTGATCCATAACGCATCTGGGATTGGCCTCGCCGTCAAACGCAAGAAACCCAGCGACTCGCTCTGACTCTCGATATTCAGGTGTCTCAAGAATGCGGTTAGAAATTTGATCATTCCATTGCTTCCGCAGAGGAGCCGCTACCGATTTGCGATTGGAACGCATTGCCTTCCGAAATTTTTTGAGGTTCGCTGGTGTCGCCATTTTAAAATCACTCGATTCGAGTCAGCATAAGAAGACGGAACTCAATCGATTCTTTGCCGGGCATCTCCACCGTTCGTAGCTCTATTCGGCCGACTCCCTGAACTAACTCAATCACACCCATGTCGAAAGCTTTAAAGTCCTTGATCAGTGATTCACCTCGTACAGATCGATCGTTTTCGGCGCCGAGGGCAGGTGGATCGTTTGCTTCGTTAACTACTTTGTTAATTTGATGCGCGGCCATCGATAATTGCAATTTAACTCCAATATTATCTTTGGCCAGACAGTAATAAACCTCCGCGCGAAACTTCCCAGAATGCATGACTTCCACCGGCCACGAGATCGTATCATCTCGATTCACCCAGTTACCAAAATAAGAACAATTGGGAAATTTATTGGATCGCTTAATCGCACCGGTAACTTCCGCGTCGCGCGCCGGCAACTGGGTTGTTTTCATACTTGGATGTCCAACCGGGAACACCCGCTGCTCTTCCACTAATTCGACCAGCACAGTCGACTTCCAATTGTCCACCGCCGCTTGGAGTTCTTGCTTTATTTTCGGGCGGTCATTGACAGGGTTTTGCTGCCCCGGGTCTTTCAGGATGTCGTACAACGCACCTTTATTATCAAGCCGGTATTGCTGTGTTCTGACGCTGACTTTTCCTTTCCAAGCGTTAAATAAATACCGCGGTTTTCGTTTTACTTTCGCTCCTCGCAATTCTAGGTCAAACGAAATTCCATCCAATGGATGATCTTGTTGGTCATGGAGAGGAATCTGGCAGAGCGAGGTTAACGTAGGCCATAAGTCAATCGCCCCGGTTACCAGATTCACTTTGTTCCCTGCTGGGATTACTCCCGGCCAACGAACGAACAAGGGAGTACGTACTCCACCTTCGTCGGTCGATCCCTTTCGGCCTTTGAAACCAGCGTTGTAACGCGGGCCATTGGGGCCATTATCGCAAAAGTAAAGCACAATCGTATTATCAGCTAATTTTAGTTCGTCTAATTTCTCTAAGACCCGGCCAACATTGAAATCAATATTTTCGCACATTGCTAAAGCGGCCCGGGCATGATCGAGACCCTTCCCTTTTTTGGTATTAGCAGCGCTTGGCATTTGAGTCAGTTGCTTCTCTTTAAATTTACTCCAGTGCCTTTCGGGAACCTGCATCGGCGAATGAGGGGTATTGTATGGGAGATAGATAAAAAATGGTTTCGTTTGATGGTTCTCGATAAACTCAATCGCATGATCCGTAAAGTCATCGATGATAAACCCGTTACCTCGTACAATTTGTCCGTTGTGATCGAGGATTGGGTCAAAGTAATTTCCCCAATGACCACTACAAAATCCGTAGTACTCGTCGAATCCGCGAGAATTCGGATGATAAGGAGCTTGCATTCCATTGTGCCATTTCCCAAACGCTGCTGTCGCGTAACCCGCTGCCTGGAATGCCTGTGCGATCGTCGATTCGTCGAGATCCAATCGTTCGCCGCCGGCACCGGTAGAAAAAACTCCCCCGCGGGGATGATATCGTCCCGTCAGAAATTCTGCCCGTGTAGGAGAGCAAACCGGACAGACAAAGAACTGCTCGACAAAGGCTCCATCACGCGCCAGCCCATCAATATTGGGAGTGACTAAATCTCGATTTCCCGTATAGCTGAAATCACCATAGCCTTGGTCATCGGAAAGAAAAACTACAACATTGGGTCGATCTTTTAAATCCAGTTCCGCATCTGCCGTTCCAATCGTTGGCAAACTTAAAATTCCAAACAAGAAAGCGCCAAGGAAAGACAACGAGTAAGTCTGATGGTTCATATTTGCAGCACTCGGGTTTGTAATGTTTCTTAAAAATCTACCAGTCAGTCTTCTTGCTGGATTGGTTGCAGCGCAGGGTCGCCGATCACAACATACAATAGACGATTTTGCGGCAGCCGTTTATTGCTCTTTTGGTCCTTCTGAATCAAAAATTTTCCAGATTTGAAACCACCAAACTCAATTAGTGCATTGATTAATTGTTGGTAACCAGCACCGACGGTTTGCCCGTCCACCCAGGACTCTAAAACGGGGTAGAGATGAGGGAATCCACTACTCAACCGTTGATGGCCAAACGCCACGACCGCCCCATTATCAATCGCACGCAAGATAAAAGCATCGCGTTGTTGGACTTCATATCCACCAGGAGCCTGACGCATCGCTGGCAGGTCCGAAGCCACCGGAGACGCTGAAAAGCACGATCCTGATAAGAGGATTTTCCCCGACATATCTGCGGGTAAACCGTCAATATCAAGACTACAGGACATACCGGGAATTCCGTGTCCATGCATCACGACGAGATTCGAATCTTGCAAAGATTTCGTGGCGTCCGCAGGCATCGTTTGAACAAATTTTTCCCTGGATTCGACTTTTAAATTCCAAACTTGCTCTCCCGGCAACCGCGGCGCTGTATCCGCCTGCGTTCCATAAATAGCAACGATTGGGACCGGTATTCCAGATTCGTTAAAATGCGATTTCAGCATCGCTGATTTTTGAAGCGATCGAGTTTCCGTTGAATTTTGCACCTGACTAATCGCGAAAGGGCGCAAACCTTTAAAACGAATCGATGAATAGTTAATGGATTGATCAATCAGCTTTCGAAATGCTTGAAAGTTCGATGCCACTAAAAAACCTGGCTGGCAATCGAGTTGCACATCGTCATCGAGCGAGCTCAATAGTTCCCACACCCCTAAAACTGTGTTCTCTCGAAAGGTTTCCAAGCGTGGTGCAATCGCCACCCATTTCACTCTTCGCTGCCGCAACTCTTCCCGCAACAATTCAATCTCAGATTCTAATTCTCCCATCCGTGCAAGATCTTTCACCCAAATCACCTCGCCGCGGTGATGTTTAGCCAACCGATTCAGCGATTCAAGATAATTTGAATCAGTGTGATCTGTCAGTACGACATAAGTCTCACCTGCGGTCTCATGGGGTTCTGTTCGGAGCACATATTCTGAATTCGCACTCAACTGCCGCGTAGGTGGATGATTGCGGTCAGCCCGAAGCAGTGATTCTATACTCGGAATTTTCAAACTTCGCGAGGATTGCGGTTTTGACAAACTGAATGGCTTGCTCATCCGACTTCCATCGGCTGCGATTCCAAATTTAGCTCGAAATTGAATAATGTCTTCCTTCGAAACGGAACCATTGCTGTCAGTATCCCAGCGCGTGTACTGCCGAGCATACCGACTGCCTTCGACCTCCGATGCAGCAAGCGCACCGTTACGATCGAGATCGTACTGCTTCACCAACTCGTCGACGTGTAGGATTGATTGCTGAGCGCAGCAGGTTGAGCATGCTGTTATCAAAGCGATCAAACCAATTACAAAATTTTTCATTTTTCAATTTCCATTTGGAATCATCTCACTTCAAGGTTGTCGTTTCCGGCTCGAGAAAACCAGAGACTTTTAACCAACTCTCGAGTTGATGATGCCACTTTGAAACGGGCAACTCAGATTCTCGGATACCGTATCCATGGCCCCCTTGGGAATACCCATGAAATTCGGCGGGAACACCATGCTCTTTTAGTTTTGCAAACAACAGCGCAGATTGAGCCCCGCGAAATTTATCATCCCAGGTCACTGCCATGAAAACGGGCGGCGTTTGGGCAGTCACTTTGACCAGTGAGCCTAATTCGGCCTTGGCGTCCGAGTAGCCTTCGCCAAGGTACGCCGCGTAGATCGGACAAATAAAATCGGGTCGGGCACTTAACGCATCCGCTTTGTCAACCTGCTCGTAACAATGAGTGTCATATTGAACGCCAGCCATCACGGTCAGGTGACCGCCCGCCGAGAAACCAAGCACCCCAATGCGACTTGGGGAAATTTTATATTTTGCCGCATCCCGGCGTACAACACGGATCGTCCGCTGCACATCCTGCATTGGTTCCCAATGAATCTTACTTGGAATCCGTCGTGGCACTCGATACTTGAGAATAAAAGCCGTCACACCAATGGAATTAAACCACTCAGCCAATTGGACGCCTTCGTGTTGCCACGCCAATACGTTGTAACCACCACCAGGACAAATAACGACACCACAACCCGTCGCTATTTTTGGATCAGCTTGATACACCGTGAGTGTTGGAGTATCGCAATAAAGCACATGCCCACGAGGGTGAACTTTCTCTTTTTCTTTGAGCACTTTCACTTTGGCCGCATCCAACTGGACAGATCCTGCTGGAAGCCCTGCTGGCCAAATTTCAATCAACGGTGGATCCTGAGCACTTAGGAAGTTATTCCCAAAAAGTAAAATAGAAATGGCAACAACCACCAAGCGAAGTCTCAAATTCATCTTAAAAGCTCGAAAAGATCTGTGTGAAAGAAATGCCAAGTCACCCTCTGCAATCTGAATCCTGCCAAAACTTTAGACCGATCACCCTTCAAAATTGGACTACACTCAGAAAACCATTGCACAATTAGTAGCTGACTATTGAAAATTTAACGTTTGTTCAACGGGAGAGCAAAGCGAAAAAACAAACAAGGTTAAGCTTAGATTTAGCTTCGCTGATGACTATTTTTCCCCATTGCCGTCTCCAAGATCCTCATTGCGTCCCAAATTGAAGACCTACTCGCACGAAAACTAACAGGCCAGTCGCTACCCAACCTCGCTTAATGTCACAGTGATTCTAAATGATATTAATCCGCTATTGTTGGTTTGAATTGCTAAGATCTTTAAATTAAACTCGTGACATTCTGTGATAGCACAATTTGCTCAGTCATTCTTGAGTAAGAGAGCACAGCCACTTCATTAATTCCCCAAAGCATCCATGAACAGCGAATCTCTCAAACACCTCGAAGACGCTAGAAAGGGGAAATTGCGGCGTTTCGTAATCATTTCAAAGGGTGTCAAAATCCTAAGCATGGTCGTTTTTAAACGCGGTTCGATCAGCAAATATAAAAAGGAAGCAAAAAAAGAAGCAAAAGGGAAGTTTTTTCACGGCGTTATTTCGGGCAAGGGAAAAAACATCGTATTCCAACTCAGTTCCGACGATGGCTACGACAAACCTCCAGGTAAAGAAATTATCTTGAAAGATTTTCTCTCTCAGAAAAGCGGTATTCTGTTCCAACCCAAATACCAAATCGTAACCTCCCTTCCTCTAGTAGACGACCAGGAAGAAGATCAAGCCGACGCCCCACTCAAAGCAGCCAGCCCACCAGAGCCAGGAACCTTGCCGGCTTCAGTGGCTCCAACTTCCGAAGCGATCTCCTCAGCAGCTTCCGCGGATTTTGAAAAAAACTGGCAGGTTGCAAAGACTTCCTGGCAAGAAGCAAATGAAATTGTTGACGCTCAAGTCAGCCTTTTGCAAAAGGTAATGCGAGACAGCGAATTTGAAGAAATATCTTCGGTGGCGGACAAGGGCTTTAACGGCATTTCTGGAAACTTAAAAATTCCAATTACAATTGGAATTGCGAATATAGATTCAGAAACAAAAACCTCTTCCCGCGTCAAAAAGGCAAAAGATCTCAGCGCACTAATTGAAAAGTTTCGTCAACATCTCAGAAAAGATGAGATAATCCAGGCTTGCGACTTGGAATCGGAAGAAGTTTTTGGGGTAAAAACTT
>CALKNI010000138.1 GCA_938091115.1 uncultured Pirellulaceae bacterium
GGGGACAGTTCGGGGTTTTCTGAAAAGGTGATGCCATTGATCGAAGAAGCTTACGCTCCGGAGATGAAAGAAAGTGTTCTCAATACCCTTGGCATTCTGCAGGAGATCAATCGCAGAATGGAGAAATTGGCTGCGGGAAAAGACCTAAATGAAATCGAGTTGCAGCAGAGTAAAATATTAGGGCTTACTCGACTGCTGCGTGAGTAGGCATGGTTCGGTAGCGTTTTTGTTTACCTCCATTTGATTCAGTGATTTCTTAACTTAGTTGAACTAAGTTTTTGTAATCTTCTGCCACGAATAAACTCCCTTCTGTCGTTGACTGTGGGGAGTTTTTTTCAATTGTCCGCGCGAGTTGTCCGGCTGTTTCCGCCGTTGCTTCAGAACTTAAAAATTGACCGAAGGCAGCGGTGATTTTGGAAACTTGCTCTGCAGTTTGATGAACGAACTCAAGCCGGAAATCTGCGATTCCAGCGGCTCGCCAGTTAACGATCGCATGTGGATTCGTCTGGGCTTCTGCGCCAAAAATAGTGTTTCGACAACCTACGTCCGCCATCACCGGGTGTGCGCGTCCTTGTGAATCACGAACGGCAATTTGATGTTTTTCACAAGGATGGCCACAGTTTGTATTGTCAGTGCCTTCGGAAAGGAATCGGCAAAAAACACAGTGCTCCATGTGGAAAACGGGCAAGTGAGAGTAGGCGATGGCTTCGATTTTTGATGGTGGAACTCTTTCGGTTAACTCTTTGATCTGCTCAGCATTTAAATCGTATCCAGGGGTAACCCGAGTGACTCCCAGGTTGAGTAACGTCCAGGCGGTGATCGAATTTGCAGCGTTAAGGCTGAAATCGCCAATTAACTGCGGGCGAGCGGTTTGGTCCTTACCGGTCGTTTGGATGAGGTCGTAGAGGAGCCCACCGGAGCGAACCAGGATGTCACAGTTCAGCGATAACAGAAAACGTATGATCTTTTGCTCACTTGGTTTGAGAATCCGTGGGCTGGCAACGCGCGGCTGAAGTCCCGCTTCTTTGATCTTTTCAACAGACGGTCGAAGGCCATAAAGTTCAAGGTAATCCAGCGTAATTGAACTGGCCAGGTCGGGTGTGGATCGCTTTAGCTGTTGTAGGGAGGCAATCGCAGCGTCTAATTGATGAGGCGACCGCACTAATACATGCAAGGTAGTTCGTCGAGGACTAGCGCGGTCAAGTACTTTCGAACGCGCTTCATGCATTTCGGCGATTGTGAAAGCGACCATTGGAGTTGCAGGGATTGGTACAATCCTACCACTGTCTTCAAAAAGCTGGTCAACCATTTGGCGACGAGCTAGATTGAGTTCGCTTGTTGGCACGAAAACATTTTCCTCTGTTAGTAACTTAATGTCTTTGAGGTGGAATGGAGTACCTCCGAGTCGCCCGAGTTTTTCGTGGAGGATTTCCAAATCCAGGGCCCTTTTTTTAGCCGGTTGAAGGGGAGTGTCTCCAACGTATTGGGCGGTTCGCCCGGTTTCGTTGAAGGCGGTGATTGAAATTGGATCACCAGTTTTTGCCGTGACCTCAAAGGAAATTTCCCGTGTGAAAACAGGAACTTCAGTGCGAGTCAACGGCTTGAGGCTTTTGACGAGTTGCGGATCACGGGTTCGCCAAACAAGGTCTCCTACCCGAATTCTAGAGAAATCAATGTCATGGTGCCCAAACTCTAATTCAACAATGGAGTCGTCCCTGAGTCGTACCTCATAGACATGCCCCCCTTCTTCAGGTTCGTCCGGGCTCCGCCAGTCTGCCGCATCAAAGACGAGTCCGTCGCCGCGTTTTACGTGGTGTTGGGTGCGAATTTCGACATGCGATTTTGAAACTGAAGTGACTTCGCCAAGATGAATACCACGATGTCTCGGTGCGCGACCATCGACGACTGTTTGGTGGTTGGTTCCAGAGATAAAGTGTGGTCCTAGCCCTCGAGAGTAAATCTGCTCGATTTCCAGTTTTTGGTCTTCGTCGATGGATACCGGTAATTGATGCATCGCAAGATCGATGGCTTCGCGGTAGGCCCGGGTGGTTAATGCAACGTATTCCGAATCTTTATAACGACCTTCTATTTTCACGCATGCGATTCCCACTGCAAGTAGTTCTGGAATTTGATCCAAGGCGAACAAATCACCCGGAGAGAGTAGGTAGCGAAAGGCTCCAAGGTCCCGTTCTTCACCGTCAACGATAAGATCATATGAAAACCGGCACGCTTGGGCGCATTTCCCGCGATTGGCGCTTCTCCCCCCCCAGGCCTCACTACTGAAGCATTGCCCCGAGTAAGAGACGCATAGGGCGCCATGCACGAAAACTTCCAGTTCAACATCGGTCGCATTCGCAATGGTTTTGATGTCACTAAGGCTTAGCTCTCTGCCAAGAACCACGCGACGACAACCCACTGATTTCGCAAGCTCAGCACCTTGAGCACTGGTGATTGACATTTGCGTGCTGCCATGGATTGCCAATTCGGGAGCGATTCTATGAATCAAGCTCGCAACGCCAAGATCCTGAACAATAACTGCATCGACTCCGGCAGCGGCCATTGCGAGAATGGCAGTTTCGGCCGTTTCGAATTCATGCTCAAACACGAGCGTGTTAAAAGTGACGAACGCTCGTACCCCTCTAGCATGCAGTGTTTCTACAACTTCGGGCAACTCTTCGAGAGCAAAACCTACCTTGCCGCGAGCAGAAAAGTGCTTTAAGCCAAAGTAAACGGCATCGGCGCCAGCCTCGATGGCGGTCTGTAATTCGGGCCAATAGCCGGCAGGGCTCATGAGTTCCATAGTTTTTGCTTTTCAGAAATTCAGCGTTCGAGAATTGAGATAGGGTTCAACATTTTGGTTGAACACGGCTGCTCATGGAGCAGCATGGATAACCGGTACAACCCCGATAATCCATACTTAGATTTAGTGAGGATGTCCGATAAACCAAAGTCTTGTCTTAATCAAATAACCACCCTAATGAAAAAGGGAAAGAAATTATTTTTCGCCTTAAGTCTCCCATAAATGACATACGTTTTAAAGCCAAGCATTCTGACCCTTTGCTAATTTAGGTGACCCTTCCGAAAGCTTATGAACGAAACACATTACGGGCAGCGAAAATCCTCGCTCGATGCCATGAGAGAGGTACTAGCTCGTTTAGACTCTTATGTCAGCGAAACTAATTTAATACACGATTCAGCAAATCAAGACGCCCCTCTACTCGAACAGACCTCAGATAACCGGGTAACCAGTGCGTCTGCATTTCACCATTCGTTGATGTCGCTAGTTCATAATTCACCAGATGCAGTTTTATTGCTGTGCGGTGGTGAATGTATAAGCTTCAATTCGGCGGCGCTAGAGGTTTTTGGTTGTGAGGCATCGCATTTCGAATCAACGACAATCGGTCAGCTATTATCGCGTCGATTTGATGTAAACTCAGAAATGCGTATCAAAATCGAGCAAAATGTCATTCGTGCCGTGGGATTTCAGTTCGAACTGAAATTGAATTCAGCATCAGATCCGCGATGGTATGAATTTGAATCCAGAGCATTTGATTCTGACAATGTCGGTCACCCAACTGCATGTTGTTTTTTAACCATTCGAAATGCGACAGAGTCTAAAAGAAGAGAGCGTCTTTTGATTCGACAAGTGGATTTTCTTCGAAATGCATTGAATGCGACTCCTCAACCCCTTTCGGTGAAAACCCTAGAGAGTCAGTTTTTATTTGTGAATGATGCATTTTGCGATATCCATGATATTGATCGTGATACGATCATTGGGAATACCCCCGCTAACTTTTTGGAGGTCGATTATTCATATGAAGATGATTCCCTCGAAGTGAATCATGGAAATTCTGTAAACTCACGCTCAAAAATTGAAGATTTCACAGATTCGACAGGTGCGCCCTTTACACTTTCAACTCGCCGGGCAATTTTTCGAGATTCTGAAAGTAATGAATCTTATTTTGTAACGTGTTCACGCGATGTGACGCTGGAGCGGAAGCGCGAAAACCGGCTCAATTTGTTGACCAGTGTTTTCCAGGCAGCTAGGGAAGCGGTTGTGATTCTCGATTGTAATGGTCTGATTTGTGAGGCGAATCCAGAATTTATTTCCACCATTGGCAAGTCTCATGCTGAGTTGTTGGGAACTTGCTTGTCTAACACGTTTCATTGCGACTCATCTGTTTACGCCTCGATCGTCGAATGTGCCCAGGCAGGGAAGCCGTGGTCGGGAAATGTAAAGGTGCGAAGACGTAACGGCGAAAAGATTCCGAGTTGGCTTTCGATAAGTCCATCCATGAACATCGATGGCGAATTGACCAATCTAATTGCACTTTTTTCGGACATTACACAAATCGCACAAATCGAGATGAAGAAGCTCGAACTGCGGCGGCAGGCGTTGTACGATCATCTGACCAAATTACCCAATCGGCGATTTTTTCGAAAACGAGTGGAAGAAATAATCGAGTCCGAGCAAACGCCTAATCGACGATTTAGCGTTAGCTTTCTTGACTTAGATGATTTTAAGATCGTTAACGATACGGTGGGGCACGATGCCGGAGATCAGCTTCTCGTCGAGGTGAGCAAACGCCTGCGAGAAACTCTCGATGAAGATTGTTTTATCGCTCGCTTTGGAGGAGATGAATTTGCGGTTTTAATGATTGAAAAAGCAGATGGTTCATTGGACTCACAATCTGCTGCTGAGGCTGTTGTCGAGGCGATCAGTCGCGAATTTATATTGGATGGTCAACGGGTGTTCATTGGGGTCAGTATCGGAACGACCGTCTATCCCGATCACGCCGATACCGTTGAGTCATTGATGCGTCACGCGGACGTTGCGATGTATCAGGCCAAAGAGGAAGGGAAAAATAAAGTGACTTTCTTCTCTTCCGAATTGGCAAAGGATTTGGAGCGGCGTCAGAGCTTGTTGGGTGAATTGAGAACAGCGCTTGATTGTGATGAACTCCAGGTCGTTTACCAGCCAAAGCTGTGTCTTCGTGAGAATCGAATCAACAGTTGTGAAGCACTCGTCCGATGGACTAAGCGAGATGGAGCGATCGTACCTCCCTCTGAGTTCATTCCCTTGGCAGAAGATTTTGGTTTGATTGAAAAGTTAGGGGCGCGCGTGTTTGAGATCGTCGCTCGACAAGCAAGGCTATGGCATGAAAATGGCGTATTGACTGGCCCGATTTCTGTGAATATGTCACGGCGTCAATTGAATGATCCAAATTTCATCTCGCGACTGCAGCAAACTTTGGAGGCGACGAATGTCCGACCGGAGTGGATTGAGTTAGAGATTACTGAAAATGCAGTGATGGAAGACAAAGACCGTGCAATACGTCTAATGCACGAAATTAATGCGCTCGGAATGTCGATTGCAATCGATGACTTTGGGACTGGATTTTCATCGCTTGGTTACATTCGGGATTTTCCAATTCGCACATTGAAAATTGATCCTTCGTTTGTTCGCGACATTCCTCATTGCACGCGAGCGGTAGCAATTGCAAAAACAATACTGTCGCTAGGCCACGGATTAAATCTAAAAGTCGTTGCAGAGGGAGTCGAGACTTTTGAGCAAGTAGCATTTCTCAGAGATCACGGTTGCGATATGGTGCAAGGATTCCTAGTGAGCCCTCCAATGAGTCATCAGGGGTATACTGATTTCACGAGCGAGGAATGATTTTACGTAGGTTTGAGACGAGTCAAAAGCGAGTCAGTCTCACTCCGCAAGAGGACGCAGATGCGCCGCAGCAATGACGTTGTCGCCGAAGTGCGAGCCCGGACCAACAAACCCGTAGTCATTTTCAAAAATCGCATCTTCTCCGTAAGAATGTCCGACGACGTAGCGGGTACTGCCGTCTTCAAACAGGATGTTTTGACCATGATTGGAATGGTTCATGCTCGCTCTGCCGGGCATGTTTGCTGACGGACGGTCGCCGGCAATGATCACATAGCTTACCCCCCGCAAACTGGTTCCACAGATGCGCGGCGGTTGATACGCGCCGTTGATTTTATGTCCCATGGAAAAGCCAAAGTGACCCAGAGAATTTTGCCGGTAATAATCGAGTTCTGCAAGGGTTTGGGCGGCTTCAATTTGTTCGCAGGTAGGGATGTTCACTGGTGGGCGGGAGCTCGCAATCCCAGGACAAGAAAGGACAGAGTCATCTTCAAGAAGGCCGGCGTCTTTGAGTACCGGCCCAATGTAGCCAACCGAAACAAGCTGACTTCCACGTGGGATCGCAACAAAACGACCTTCGTTTGCGTTGCTGTACGTGATTAGTCCATTACCGAAAGTCTGCAAGTTGGAGGCGCAAACTGCGATACGGCTCTGAAATCTGACGTATGAAATAGCAGGTAAGAGTAGGCCTGCGAAAATCGCTAAGAACGCTGTTCCGACTAAAACGTCAGGTAAAGACCAGGTGTTAGGGTGGAGTAAGCGATCCGAAATTGAAACGCGCATCCGCGGTTTTAACGATTTTGATTCAGGCTCGCTCGAAGCCTCTGCCGAATCGATCGCAGCCATGACGCTCTGAGCCAATGGACTTGGAGAATTACCGTTTGGAGCTAAAGAAGAGGAGTTCTGCCAAATGGCGACCGATTCTAAAGTCCGCCTTGCAAGCCCCGGTTGGGGAGGCGACGAATCGAGGCAATCCAATGGCAGAAGATCTCCTTTGATCTTAATCAATTGTTCTTCGATCTCAGGGTTTTCATCGATCGTTTGCTGAATGTCACGTTGTTCTTGAGCGTCCAATGCTCCTAAAACGTATCCCAGCAAATTTTCTTGTGAGGGATTTTTCACTTTAATTAGGTCTCTTGTGATTCGGCCCTATCGATATCCATTCAATCGACGTGGCTGGTGTTCCAAACATCGGTCAGTTTGGTGATCGCAGAATTGAGTCGGCTTTTTACCGTTCCTACCGGAATGTCTAAAACCTCTGCCGCCTCGCGATACTTCATTCCTTGGTAGTAAACCAAGTGAATTACCGCTGTCATGGATTCGGGTAATTTGTCGAGTGTTTCTCGAACAAGCCGGTTCCGCTCAGCACTGACAGCGGCGCTAGAAGGATCTGGATCACTACTTTCCAAAAGATTAACTAATCGACCCACGTCCTCGTTGTCTTGCTCACGCGGCGTGTCCAAACTGACCGTCCTGTGCCGTTTGTTTCGCCGTCGAGCATCGATGGCAGCGTTGGTCGCTATGGTGTAAAGCCACGGACGAAAACGTCGGCCTTCCTGGAAGGTTTCACACTTTAGGTGAACCGCCAAGAATGCTGCTTGAAAAACGTCTTCTGCCATTTCAGCGTTGCCTAAATAGCGACGAAGGTAGCTGAACAATTCACGCTCATATCGATAGACCAACTGTGCGTACAATTCCCGGTCGCCGGTTTTGCGGTAATCGAGAAGTAGTTGCTCATCAGTCACGGGATCAATTTTTGCCTTGAATTGTCGGTCTGTGAAATGGACATCGTTGGTCAATGTAGCTTGCATAACGATTTACGCATCTTAGCGGAGTTTGGTTCGGTGTTTGCCAAAAAAGCCTTTTTTTCAAACGTTTTCTCCTCAATGCTCTCCTATTTAATGGGTAATTTTAACTGTTACGAAGGACTGCCTTCTCCTCTATGACGTGTATCGGGGAGCAACCTGACACATTAGGTCCCGTTTGACAGAGATTTTTTTGCAATTTAAACTCGCGTGCCGAAATCCCCCCGATGAAGTGACAGCATCGATTTTGCTGGCCGAGATATCATTTATGCAAACCCCATGCCGAAAGTCGTTTGATGACGGAAAATAAATATTTGTGGGCACGTGCCGGTGACGTAAATGCCTTTTTTGGCTTGATGTTAGACAATATTGCTGGCTTGGTTTTGTTGGTTGGCATGCTTCATGGAATTTATGAATTTCCTGTAGATTTTGCATTGGCTTACATGGTTCCCGGAACTGCGATCGGCGTGCTCGTCGGTGACCTTCTCTTTTTCGGGCTAGCATTTCTTTATGCACGTCGAACTGGATTGACCAATGTGACTGCGATGCCTTTGGGGTTGGATACTCCCAGCAGCATCGGAATGGTTTTGTTGGTTTTGGGACCTTCGTATACCGCTGGGCTTGCCGATGGATTGGAGCCTTCGGCGGCGGCCATGCAAACTTGGCACATCGGGATTTGTGCGATTATGATCTCCGGAATTGTCAAAGCTGCATTAGCTCCGTGTTGTAACTGGTTGCATCGAATTTTTCCCAGAGCTGGATTGCTAGGTTCTCTCGCAGCCATTGCGTTACTGTTAATTGCCTTCACTCAAATGACGGAGCTTGCGGCCAGCCCACTGGTCGGCTTTGCTTCGTTGATAATTGTGCTGGCGACCTTAATCGCGCGGCAGGCACTTCCGTTTAAGATCCCAGGAGCGCTTGGGGCAGTTTTGGCAGGTTGCCTTGTTTACTACGTCCTGTTGGGTGTCGGGAGTAAGGTTCAAGTTGATTTAGTCGAACAGCCGGTGAGTCTTGGTATCGTCTGGTTTCCGCAAGAGTGGTTAACGGCATTAACTTTTGAATGGTTAGGTTCTTTCGGTAAAGTCGGTCCCTATCTTGGCTATGTTATTCCCTTCGCAATTGCGACGGTTATTGGAGGAATTGACTGTGCAGAGAGTGCGGCAGCAGTAGGGGATGATTTTAAAACAAGTCGCGTGATCGGTATTGAGGCGATTGCCACCATGCTTGCGGCGGCGTGTGGTGGAGTTGTTCAGACCACTCCCTACATTGGCCATCCAGCTTATAAAGCGATGGGGGGGCGTGCTGCTTACACGTTAGCCACGGCTTTGTTTATTGGCGGGGCAGGCCTAATTGGATACTTTGGTTTGATCTTCGTTTGGATTCCTAAAGCGGCGGTACTGCCTATTCTGGTTTTCATTGGTCTTGAAATCACTGCCCAGAGTTTTCAAGCTACGCCTCGGCGCCATTACGCAGCTCTCGCGATGGCTTGCATTCCGGCTACTGCAAAATTGGTCATGATTTACATTGGACGGTTTATTCCATTCATGGACATTCCCGCGTTGCCGGAAGACCTTCAAAAACTCTTGCTTTATCTAAGTGTGCTTGCGGGAGGATTCATCTTAACTAGTTTGATTTGGGCATCAGCGACGGCAAAAATTATCGATCGCGATTTTTTCAAAGCATCGGGATTCCTTTCGTTAGGGGGTGTTTTTACTTTGTTCGGTTTAATGCACTCTCCGTTGCAAGGTGATAAAGTTTTCTGGCCATGGGAATTATTCTCCGACGCTAAATTTAGCTTGGTCGAGAGAACGATCGTTTTAGAATTCGCTGGAGCTTATCTATTGATGGCGTTATTGGTTGCCGGCCTAGGCCTCGCGATGGCAGGAAAAGCAAAAATAATTACTACCGATGAAGATTACGAACAACTAGTTTGAGAAACAATATGGGTCTAGATCGAGTGCTTGAACCAGAGGTGATGGATTCCGAAAAGGAAGCCCAGGAATACAACGACATGGATCACTCCGTGGTGAATCAACACTTTGTTGAGGAGTTGTGTAAGTTTGCAGGCGATCAGGCTGGAGACAACAAAGAGGCTGATCTTGATTTTGGTGACGTCTTGGATCTGGGAACGGGAACAGCGCTCATTCCGATTGAGCTATGTCGACAAGACCATGAGTGTCGGGTGATGGCCGTTGATTTGGCAGTGAGCATGCTTGAGCTTGCGAGATACAATGTCGAAGCCGCCGGGATGATTGAGCGGATTACTTTGGCTCAAGTCGATGCAAAAAAAATGGGTTACGATCGCGGGTCGTTTGACTTGGTGATGTCCAATAGCATTATTCACCATATTCCTGAACCCCTAATATGTTTGCGAGAAATGGTGAGAGTAGCGGCTGAGGACGGCCTCTTGTTTATTCGTGATTTAATGAGACCTCACGACGCAGAAACACTCGAGCAGTTGGTACTCGACTACACGGGGCAAGAATCTGAATACTCTCAGCAGTTGTTTAGAGATTCGCTTCACGCCGCACTTTCACTGGATGAGATTCGTGCACTGGTTGCTTCGCTTGGGTTTAATCCAAATTCTGTGCAAGCGACCTCCGATCGACATTGGACATGGGCTGCAGTAAACGTAGCCAGTGAAACGGGCATTGGACAATAAGTTTCCTGAGTGAACCTAAGTGATTTTAACGAGGGTGATTTTTAACGCTGGCTGTTCGTATGACCAAGATGGTGAGAGCTGAAATGAAACAAATCGTTGCCATCGTTAAGCCATTTTTAGCCGAAAGAGTGGTTGCATCGATTGCTGATAAGCAGGTAGAGGAGATCAGTATTCGAGAAGTCAAAGGGTACGGACGCCAAAAGAACTACCTCGACCAATACGGGGAAAACGAGTATTCATTGGCATTTGTTCCAAAAGTTGAAATTTCCGTTTTGGTTCACGATGAGCAAGTCGAATCCATCATCGAGCAGATTGTTGCTGTTTCTAGAACGGGAAGACTGGGAGACGGGAAAATAATGGTGCTGCCTGTCGTTGAGCCGATTGATTTTTAATCAATAGACCATGGAATTGGGTGGGTTGGGTTTGCTTTGTTTGTTTACCAAACAGGTTTCTAGCTTAGTTTTTTCCACAAACATGCGTTGGTTGTACAAGCCAAACAGGACGATTTGAGATATGATTGGAGAGTTGTCCGACATTAAGGGCGGCAGTTTTTGACGACTAAGTTACTGTTGAGATGAATAGAGGGTACGGTTGTGCAAGATTTTTCGAAGATTTTCATGCGAGTCTTTCCGGCGCTATTGTTGGGGGTAGTCCAGTTGTCGCTAATTTCTGAGGTGGCTGCGCAAGATGAAGTTGATTTCGTAAAGCAAGTGAAACCAATTTTGGAATCCCATTGTCTCGAGTGCCATGGTGAAATTGAAAAGGACGGAGAAGAGAATGATTTCCGTATTTCTGATCGCGGTGACGCGCTTGATTTTATTGGCTCCGATGGTGCCGAGGATAGTGATCTTTTTTACCTGGTCATATCTGATGACGAAGACGAAGTCATGCCTCCGCCGGAACATAGCAAGCTTACCGAAGCCCAGATTAAAGTTTTAAGGGACTGGATTGACCAGGGTGCGTCGTGGCCTGAGGATGTTGAGTTAGTCCTCAGTACGGAAACACCACCAGCGACAGAACCGGAAGTGCCGCCCACTGGCGATGGGGCGGAACCTGCCAAGGGATCGCAGGGAAATGCCACGCCTGGCGTTGGCAAGACAAGTGATGAGCAAGTGTTTGAAGTGCAAGAATCGGATGATGCGAAGGAAGCGGCGAGGCAAACCAAACAGCTTTACAATGCGGCAGGCTCGCTTCATCCGGCAGCCGTTCATTTGCCGATCGGTTTGCTGTTGGCGTCTGGTTTCTTTGCTTTCCTGAGTTTGCGCGGTAACTACGTGATGGGTGATTGTGCTTACTATTGCCTGTGGCTGGGAGCTTTTGGAGCAGTCGCGGCTTGTTTTAGTGGTTGGTGGTATAGCCCAATGGAGCATCGAGGTGTCGTGGAATCGTTGCAAGATTTTCTCGATACATCCCAAGAAGTTTTTTGGCATCGAACCGGTGGGATTATTATCACGACCTTCTCAATTCTGTTGGCCTTGTTCGCCAGAGCTGCTAGAAAACGAGATGCAGAAGATGGCGTGTCCTGGAAGTTTGGCATGATCCTACTGGCTGTTTGTACCGGGTTGGTGGGGCACAATGGCGGTGAGATGGCCTATCCCAATCAATACAAGGATTTGAATGCCGTTTATGAAAGATTCTTGGGCGACCCAACAAAAGAGGTGACCGATACTGAAAAGGATGCGGGTACCGAAGCGGATTCCAATGACGGGTCACGAGCACGTGAAAACTAAAGTTCTTGGTTTCGTCGAGCAATAGTTGACTGCGAGTTAGTTGGATTGTGTTCCGTTTAGATTGTTTCGGCTGAGCGCGAGCAGAGCCTGGTTTGATAGCGTTGAAGCAGTCTGGCTGGTGTGGTTAGTGGGGTCATCAAGGTAAATCGCCCACGCGTCAATCGAGCCTTGATTTTGTTTTTCATGATTGTGGAGGAACTTCCACGCATCCGCTTGGCCCTTAAAATATTTAGGGCCAAGGTATTGGAGAACTTTGTAATATTCTGGATTTTGTTGCCAATTGGAGGGCGAAAATCCGGGCGCTGGTTCGACCAGAAAAGCGTGATAAGTCGTTTTTGGTTTTCTTCTAGGCTTGGTCATAATTCAAGGTGCCCTTTGTGAGTTAAGCGGTTGACTAGTATCAACTTCGCTTTTTCTTCATTATTGGTTTGGGTTTGGACACATTTGGTCATTCGCTTTTTTTTTTGGGGAAGAAAATTTGTGAAATTTTATTCGAGCC
>CALKNI010000139.1 GCA_938091115.1 uncultured Pirellulaceae bacterium
TTACTGGGCATGAGTTTATTCTCAACATTCGCGTTTGCCCAAACAGACGAACCCAAAAACAAAGATGAATCGACTCCAAAGGCTCCGCCTAACTGGCAACTGAAGACACTCGGAGGAATGCAGTTCTGGACCGACGTTCAAAATTTCAGTGGATGGCGGATTCAGCAAAATTCAGAGACCGACCACTACCGACTAATCGACCCAACTGCGGTCCGGTTTGCTTTTGGAACCCGCCAACAATGTGAGGTAGCATTGTCAAAAATCGCCACAGAAAAAAAGATCCGCCCTTTAAAAGGCAAGATCGTGATTCTACTTCACGGCCTTATGAGAACAAATGCTTCGATGGTACCTCTCGGAGAGTACCTCAAGAAAAAGGGGGGATTCGAAATCGTTAATTTCCAATATGCAAGTACGCGAAAACGCGTGGAGGACCACGCCAATGCTCTGAGGCAAGTGATTGACAACCTTGGCAGTGACGTGACTGAGATCAATTTCGTCGGCCACTCGCTGGGGAACATAGTTGTCCGCCGTTACCTTGGCGACCAAGCCAATTCCAAGCAGCAAGTTGATCCACGAATTAAACGAATGGTCATGCTTGGCCCCCCAAATCAGGGTTCCCGTATGGCTCGATTACTCCGGTCCAGTTTGAGTTTTAAAGTCCTTGCGGGGGTGAGCGGAGGCGAACTTTCAAACTCATGGGAACAGTTGGAACCTACGCTGGCCACTCCAGAATTTGAATTTGCTATTATTGCAGGTGGGCAAGTTGGGCAAAGCAAGCTCAACAATATTTTGTTAACTGGAAAAGACGACTTTACAGTAAGCGTCGAAGAAACAAAATTAATCGGCGCAAGTGATTTTCAAATTAGACCACTGATTCATACGACGATGATGAAAGATAAAGAAGTCTTTCAGGTTACGCTTCGATTCTTCGAAAATGGCTACCTTAAATCAGCTTTATCTCGCACCCCGCTAACCAGCCTCAAGTAATCTAAAACGGAAGGGTCTCTAATGATTCCACCCAACTCGACTTCCGGCACAGAAGAACCGAATTCGCCGGGAGCACTCCCCTCCGAAGGCCGCCTGCTTGGAATTGACTATGGCACGGTCCGAGTTGGGATCGCAATCAGTGACCCTTCTCAAACCATCGCCAGCCCCCTCGAAACTTATACCCGTCGCAATGGCAAACTCGATGCCAGCTACTTTGTCGATCTTGCAAATCGCGAAAAGATCGTCGGCCTAGTCGTAGGTCTCCCAGTTCACATGTCAGGTGACGAAAGTGAAAAATCTCGCGAGGCAGTCGATTTTGGAAAATGGCTCAAACAATTAACGGCTCGGCCAGTGATCTGGGTCGACGAGCGATACACTACCTCGATGGCAAGAGAAATGTTGAGTCACTCAACTCTCTCAGGCAAAAAAAGGAAAGCTCAGCTTGACAAACTAGCAGCTCAAATTTTGCTGGCTACTTATCTAGAATCCGGTACAGAAGCCGACATTCAAGATCTGAATCAAAACTGAGCCGTCTGCATGAGGAATTGGAACAAGTCGAATTTCGATTACTGATTCGAAAAGCAGACTGCGAAACCGAAGTTTACCTTTCAAAAAAGTAGCGAAGTAGGCTAAACAACAAGAACCCAACCCAAATCAACCACCCATAGCCGTTCTTCTCACCAGACTGAGAAACCAACTCCACGTGATGTTCGTTTTTCCGACCAATGGAAGTAACAAAAGCAACAGCGTCCCCCTCCTGCCAACCGCTATCGACCAACTGTCCGATGATTTGGCCGGGATCCACACCTTCATCTAAATTCTCAGAGACCATCTCGGCTAGTTCTTCGATCTCATCTGCGTCTTGCCCCGGAGGCAATATGTAATCCGCCATGCCTAAATCCCGTTATCACAAAGTGTCACAATTAAAATACTGATCAGTGCAATTACCAACTAATAGCCAAGCACAGGCGACAACCAACGTTCAATTTCTTCGATCGGCTGTCCTTTTAATTTAGCATAATGCTCCGCTTGATCCTTGGTAATTTTATTGATTGAAAAATAACGCGATTTTGGGTGAGCAAAATATAATCCGCTCACTGCGGCACCCGGCCACATTGCATATGACTCAGTCAAGCTAATTCCAGTAGCTGGCTCCACATCCATCAAATCCCAAAGCGTTTGTTTTTCGGTGTGATCGGGGCATGCTGGGTAACCGGCAGCCGGTCGAATTCCGCGATACTTCTCTTTAATCAATTGCTCTTCGGATAAATTCTCCTCAGCACCAAATCCCCAATCGTTTCTTGCTCGATAATGTAGCATTTCAGCAAACGCTTCCGCCAAGCGGTCTGCCAGCGCTGCAACCATGATGGCATTATAATCATCATGATCTTCTCGATACTGTTGAGCCAACTCGTCGCAACCATGCCCCGTCGTGACCGCAAAACCGCCAACATAGTCCACTCGTCCACAATCGAGGGGTGCAACATAATCAGCGAGTGATCGAAAACAATCAATTCCCTTTCGCTGCCATTGCTGGCGGAGCATTGGAAATCTTGCTACCTCTTTCTCACGCGACTCACTCTCATAAAGAACAACCGTATCACCGTCACTATTAGCGGGCCAAAACCCATAAATCCCGCGAGCCGTAAGTAAGCCCTCGTCGATGATCTTCTTGAGCATTACCTGGGCGTCACCAAACAATCGAGTCGCTTCTTCACCAACAATCTTATCCTGGAGTATTTTGGGATACTTTCCGTGTAATTCCCAAGACATAAAAAACGGCGTCCAGTCAATGAACCTTGCAATCTCATCGAGTTTAATTTCCTCGTGTCCATTAGCTGCATCGACAAATGTCTGGCCCTTTGCAGCAGTTCCCAAAGACTTCGTTCCCGTGAACCCGGGCTTCGCGAGATCCGCGGAATCCCATTCTGTTTGAAATCGTTTCTCATACGCTTCTTCATACGGCACGAGTGTCATTTGCCGTTCTTCGTATCCTGCAACTAAAGTCGATTGCAATGTCGAATTTTCTTGAATGAACTGGGGTTTTAATTCCTCGTTGATTAATCGATCCACTACCCCCACGCTCCGGGAAGCGTCGAGTACGTGAATGACTCCCGGTTTATATTCTGGTGCAATCCTGACAGCGGTATGTTTGTCGCTAGTAGTAGCCCCACCAATCAATAACGGAATGGTCATCTTCAATCGTGTCATTTCTTTGGCAACATAGACCATCTCGTCAAGACTTGGAGTAATCAACCCCGACAGACCTATCAAATCAACATCATGCTTAACCGCAGCTTCCAGAATTTTTTCGCAAGACACCATCACGCCAAGATCAACAACCTCATAGTTATTACATCCGAGTACAACTCCGACGATATTCTTTCCAATATCGTGCACGTCTCCCTTAACCGTAGCCAGCAAAATTTTCCCGCGATAGCTCTTGCTTTCAAGACCGGACGCAAGCTTCTCTTCTTCCATATAAGGGAGCAAATGGGCAACCGCCTTTTTCATAACTCGCGCTGACTTAACCACTTGCGGGAGGAACATTTTTCCACTGCCAAACAGATCGCCGACAGTTGACATCCCCGCCATCATTGGCCCCTCGATAATGCTTAGGCAACGATCGTAGGCCAATCTTGCTTCTTCCGTATCTTCAACAACGAACTTATCAATTCCCTTGACCAATGCGTGCGACAAACGCTCCTCTACCGACAGGCTTCGCCATTCCAAATTCTCGCTTTTGGTCTTCTTTCCTTTTTGGTCTTTTACCGTTTCAGAAAATTCGAGTAGGCGATCCGTTGCGTCCGGCCGGCGGTTTAACAACACGTCCTCCACACGCTCAAGCAAGTCTTTTGGGATTTCTTCATATATTTCCAACTGACCGGCGTTTACGATCCCCATGTCCAAACCTGCTTCAATTGCGTGAAACAGAAACGCAGAATTAATCGCTTCCCGAACGACGCCGTTTCCCCGAAAACTAAAACTAACATTGGAAACGCCGCCTGATATCTTTGCTCGCGGACACTCTACCTTGATCCTCCGAGTTGCATCGAAAAAATTGACGGCGTAGTTATCGTGTTCCTCCATCCCCGTCGCAATCGTCAGAATGTTTGGATCGAAAATAATATCTTCGGGCGGAAAATCCAGCTCTTGCGTTAACAAATCATAAGCTCGTTTGCAAATACGAACCTTGTCGTCCGTTTCCACTGCCTGACCTTTCTCATCAAACGCCATCACAACCGCCGCTGCGCCGTAACGCCGGACCAATTTGGCTCGCTCCAGAAACTCAGCCTCACCCTCTTTTAAACTAATTGAATTAACGATCGCTTTTCCCTGAACGGCACGCAGTCCGGCCTCGATGACCGACCACTTGGAACTGTCGATCATTACGGGTACGGCGCTAATATCTGACTCGCCTGCGATTAGCCTTAGAAATGTCGTCATCGCTTGCTCACCATCGAGCAACGCGTCGTCCATATTGATATCGATCACCGCGGCGCCACCTTCGACTTGGTCTCGCGCAACCTCAATGGCTTCCTCGAACTTTTCGTCTCGAATCAATCTTGCGAATTTTCGCGACCCGGTAACGTTGGTTCTTTCTCCGACCATTAAGAAATTTGCGTCGTCACGTAAATTCAATGGCCTCGATCCAGACAGGCGAGTTAATGGCTCAATCTGGTTGGGGCGGTGAGGTTGGCAGCCGCGAACAGCATTACTGATTGCCGCAATATGAGCGGGGGTCGTTCCACAGCAACCTCCAACAATATTTAACCAACCGCTTTGGGCCCATTCTTTAATCGTGGCTGCCATCTGATCCGGCCCAAGATCAAACTCTCCCATCTCATTGGGCGTCCCTGCGTTGGGATGGCAACTGATGTAACCCGTCGCAACTTTAGAAAGCTCTTCTATATGCGATCTCATAATGTCCGGGCCAAGTGCACAGTTCATGCCCACACTGACCATTGGAAAATGAGAAATAGAATTCCAGAATGCCTCAACTATCTGACCAGAAACAAACGTCGCCCCTGATTCGGCAAAAGTTCCTGAGACCATGACGGGCACTACATTTCCGGACTCCTCGAAGTATCTCTCAATTGCAAACAAACATGCCTTCAAATTTAAAGTATCGATCACCGTCTCTGGAAACAAGATATCGACCCCGGCCTCAACCAATGCCTTCACCTGAATGAAATAAGACGCCTCCATCTCCTCGAAGCAAGTATTCCGAAAAGCAGGATCTTCGACCTTGGTACTGATTGCAGTCTGCTTGGAAGTCGGGCCGATTGAACCAGCCACGAAACGCGGTCGATCAGGAGTCTTTGCGGTGTACTCATCTGCTGCCCGCCTAGCATTGGCTACTCCCGCAAAATTAATTTCCCTAACAATATCCTCAGGAAAATCAAAATCACTCAATCCAACCAAACTCGCCTGAAACGTATTGGTTTCAATAATATCTGCTCCGGCTTCTAGATACTGACGATGAAGGTCGGTAATTTTTTCAGGATGAGTCAATCCAAAAACATCCGTGCAATTTTTAAGGTCGTGAGGCCAGTCTTTAAATCGCTCACTACGGACCTCAGCCTCCGTCAAACCGAGCCCAAAAATCATGGACCCCATCGCTCCATCGAGCACCAAAACCTCTTTCTCAAGCCGGTTAAGAAACAAATCAGTTTTACTTTTTTGGTTAACCACAGACACTTTTGGTTGTTCCCTTCGCCGCAAAATGAATTGCAGTGTTAATTCAGGTTAGGTAGGCAAAACGACAGCAGATGACAGCACTTATTTTAGTTGAGAAACGAATTCTCCGAAACCGAAGGCTCAAGACAATCTCAGGGCGGGCCGATGATTAAGAGGTGCACCAATCTGCCAACTCGCCATCAGGTCCTGTGATGAACCCAACGATTATTGTTCAGCAAAACTACGATTTCTCTGATCTCGTGATACCCGCAAACCAATCGTCCGTTCAACCAGCTGAAAACACTTCCAAAGCGGCCGTTATTCGCCCCATGGCACCACCAAACGTGCAAACCAGCGACCGTACGGAGGCGACTCACGCGGAACAAACAACTCTCCCAAACTCTGCCAATAAAAAATATTGGCCAACAGGCGAACCTACTTCGCTATCGGAACACTCTTTGTCCGAAAACCCTAATGCAATGCCACCACGTTCGATCCCAGTTGAAATTCGTCCAATTTCTTCGCAGTCGCCAAATGCGACTCCTGAGCGAAGCGAATTGGATTTCGACTCGCATTACCTCTCCACTGTGTATACAACGGCTCTACCTGACGATCAACGCTTAGACCTATTGGCCACCCTCAGGCCAAACCAAGAATTGCCATTGGAAACGCCAGAAATTGCCCCAACAAAATCTCACGGATCGGGCGTCATCCCTAACTTCGAAGAATTAACCCGGGGCACTGGTGCTACACCTCGGGTTGCGCTACCGCAGAGCGAGCCAACTTACCGTTCAGCCACGGGCTCGGAACGAGCCAATCCACTTCTTGCCAAAAGTAGGCGTGAGCAGTCAGCCATCGAAATCGACCAAAATTTCCAAGCCACTGTCAAAGCACGAATCGATTCAGAATCCTTGTCTCTGCTTTCCAGCGGCCCAGCGGTTGAAAAGAAAAATAACATTCAATCTGATCGTGCAGATATTAATCGACTTGCACAAACAAGTAGTCATTCTCGAAAGACAATCCAGGCCGAAGCGGAAAAAGTGACTCAGGAATTCCTTCATGGCAGCGGTTATGAAGTTCCAAGTAATGTTGCTGCATGGGATGTCGAAGATTTTCGCTGGACAGAAACAACCAACCAGATGATCGTTTCCGGCGAGCAATCCTTAAACTATCTCCATCAAAGTCTACTTGATCTAATTCACCCGGGCCGATCGCGTATCATTGTCGGTGGCGTCAAGCGGGGCGAAGGCACCACATCCATTGCGATAAGCCTCGCTCGTTGGATTGCAGCTTCCGGAAAAAAAGTTCTTCTGGTTGATGCCGATCTTTCCAAAGCAGACTTGAGTCGGCAAGCAGGGATGGCTAAGAATATTTCCTGGATGAATTCAATTTGCCACTCACTACCCAATGCCGAACTAACGGTACGATCTCAAAAATCGAACTTGTGCTTATTACCACTGGCTTCGGTTGAATCCAGAAGTCAATGGCCAAGATTCATCTACGATGAACTTGGAAAGATCATCAATCAAGCACAAAATGATTTTGATCTAATCATCACAGACGTGGGGCCAGTAGAACAAATGATGGCAGAGCTAAGCCGCCCGAGCTGCCTTGCCGACGCTACCGTACTGGTTCACGATAGAGTACAATCAGGGTCGTTGAAAACAGCCCAAAAACGATTGAAAATGTTTGGGTTAAACAACCTCATCATTGCTCAAAACCGAGCAACAATACCAACGCAAAACGCCGCCTAAACAAACCGCAACGCGGGCTGCGTGCTGACTTGGGAGTTAAGTGAAGCTAACCCGCCAACCGTGGATCGTCATTTCCGCCCTCGCCTTAATTGTCGCAGTCGGAGGCTGGCTGCGCTTTCAAGTTGCGACTAATGACTTACTTTGGCTGGACGAGCTGCACACCGGCTGGGTTGTCGATGCTCCTTCATTCAGCGACATCGCATCGCGTGCTGCAGATGGCAACCAAACTCCAATTTTTTTCTGGATCACCCACCTCCTAATCCAACTACCAATCCAGCCGGAACTCGGACTTCGTCTCACCTCTCTAATTGCCGGTATTACACTGAATCTAATTGCTTCGCTGTGGGTTTGGCGGTGGTCTGGAAGTCGCCTAGGCGCCCTGCTAACTGCAGCATTGATTGCCTCGGATTTAAACTTCATCTACTATAGCACTGAAGCTCGACCTTATGCCTTGATGGAACTTTTTAGCATATTTCAATTTGCCCTTTTCTTCCAGCTCTTGTGGCCCTCTGCCTTCAAATCGCCTACCGATGAAAACGCGAATGTCCAATCGAATTTAAAGCTTCAAATTCCATTCGCGCTCGTTTCCTTAGTTATGCTGTACACACATTTGACCTCGGCCTGGCTGTTGGTTGCCGAAGGGTTGGCGCTGGCAATCTCCTTCTTCAAAAACCCAATGCTTATTCGTCGCGTTCAGCTTTGGCTACCCGCGACTGCGATAATATGTGGAGGTTTTTTGCCTTACGCTTTTGTTACTCGCAACATTTACTCCCGACGCAGCAATTGGGAATCAGTTTCTTCAATCCCGAATCTCTTAACAAATAATCTACCGGTTCTTTTGCTCACAATTTTTGCCCCAATACTTTTTGGGGTTATCTATTTTATTTTTAAAAAACAGCAGCCACGATTAACTTTACGACAGCGTCAGCAACTCAGCCTGATTCTACTTTGGGCGATTATTCCCTTTTGCTGTGTCATCTTGGCAACCTTAACTGAAATCGCGCCATTGGCGTTAAATCGCTACACCTTAATCGGCGCTGCCGCGATTCCTATCTTCACCGGTTGTTACGCAGCAGCCTTCCAATCCATTTTAGAGAGAACCATTTTCGTTACTCTATTGTTTTGTGGCGTGATTTTCGCAGGTAACTCGCTTAGTCCAGAGGCAATGAACCCGTTTACTGGAAAAGAGAATTTGCCACATTTCCGCGCTGAAGACTGGCACACCCCCATCAAAAAAATCAACTCAGTGACAGGCGATCTAGAATACCCCGTCTTTTTGTTCGCCAACATTATCGAAGATGCCGACGCAACGAAGATTGACGATTTACGTTTCCAAAACTATTTGTTGTTTCCGCTTTCTTGGCCCTGCTTGCTCAACCGAAATTACCCGACCGTCTCTGCCGGGGCTACGCTCGCAGAGCCCCACTTCCGGCCCACCCAAATTCAACAAGCTTTAGGAAGTAGAGGTTGCTGGGTCATCGTTCGCGGCACCAAAGAACTGGCTGAGCGAATTGGCCTTGAGCTCGAAGTGAATCTAAAAGCCAAGATGGCTGAAAATTCAACGATCCCGTCAATTCCCATCCAAACACAATTCTACGAAACGCCTGGAAGTCCAGTTTATTTAATTTCAGTATCCTGGTGACAAGTGACACGAGCAGGGGAGAACGGTCGAAGGTCGACCGCTAATTCCCTGCCTTCTGCCAGATCAGCCAATACAACCGCGGTGCCGGTCGACAAATGCAGCCCACCCTTGAAATGCCCCGTCGCAACAAATGCAGTTCCCGATTGACCAAGCCTGCCGAGATAGGGAAAACCATCATAGGTTGCCGGGCGGAGACCAGCCCAAGAACGAATAAAAGTAGCATCACTTAAGCTGCCACCAAGACTTTCCGCCCAATCTCTTAACTCTTGTACTTCCGAGGCAGTCGTGCTGCAATCAAAGCCAACCTCTTCAATTGTAGCTCCAGCGAGCACGTGTCCATCCGTTCGCGGAACGAGGTATCGAGCACCATCATTGATAACAGGCAACTCAGCTCTCGAGGACAATTCATCGACTTTATATAACGCAATCTGCCCGCGCACCGGCTGCATCGGGAGCACGACCTCAAGGGGTTGTATGAGTTGCTCAGTCCAAGGTCCTGCTGTGAAGAAATACTGATCACCAACAAACCTCTCATCTCCAGTCTTGATTCCCGACACGACTCCATTGGCGACCTGCACCTGACACATTCCAGCATGTTCATACAGCATCACACCCAAACTTTTGCAAGCACTTACCAACGCAACGATTTGGCTTGGGTTGGAAAATTGAGATTCACTTGGAACCCAAAGGGCTTTCGCAATTCCAGACGCGACTACCTCACGAGCCACTTTCGCACTGGAACTTAAAAAAGACAAGCGCTCCATTGTTTCGTAATTATTCAATTGTTCAAAGGGAATATCACGACTCTCCCACTCAAATTGCATTCCCATCAAAGCGGCGACTTCACCGGCAGTCCTGGCAATATAGAGCCCGCCGCATTTTCGAAAACCGTTATCAATCCCAGTTATCTGTCTGAGCTCACCAGCCCAAAGTTCATGTATTTCGCTACTGATGGCTTCGAGAAATTCCATCGGGTGAATCGCCGTAGTTCGACAAGCCGGGGGTAAAATCCCGGCGCCAGCCCAGGAAGCCTTCTCTCCAAAACCTTCTTGCTCAAGCAACACAACCTCATGCTTACGTTTTGCTAACTCATAGGCCAGCGAGAGACCGATGATGCCACCGCCGACAATGACTGTTCGCCTAGTTTTTGGTTTCTCCATTTCCACTTACCCACTTCTACCAAGCGCGAAACGAATCTCATCTAGCAATTTCGTTTCTTGATCATCAACCAATAACACTTGTTCTTGAATCTCTCTCGTCATTTTCTTCTCGAGTGCCAACAAGCTATTCAGCTCATCAACATCTTCCAGCGGTTCCAGCATCGCAAAGTTGATCCCCTGTCGTTGCAACTGTGCAATCGTGGCAGCTAATACGGTTGGCGTGCTCCATTGTATCTCTCTAAAAATATCAAAACACATTTCACGCATTCCCAACAAGTAGTACCCACCATCCACACTTGGGCCAATAACCACAGGGGATTCATCCAAATCGGCAAAAGCCTGTTCCACTGTCGCAGGTTTGATCTGCGGGCAGTCTGCGCCAATAATTACCACTTTGGAAACGAGATCCTCGTGCCGTTTTGCTAATTCAAATTGATCGAAAAAAAATGATTGCATTCGAGTGCCTAGACAGCCCCCTGATTGAGGATAAAGCCCCCATGATTCAGGGGTAATTTTTTGAAAACCAGTTTCTCGCTCGGGTGGGGAATAAACAAGCCGCCTGTCGGTTCCAACTGCTTGTAATTTCCTGATCAAATGATTGAGAAATGCAAAATACAGATCACAAGCTTTTTGGTCCCCAATACTTACAGCAAGTCTCGTTTTAACCCTTCCAGGCTGCCAGAATTTGGCAAAGAGTCCTAAATGATTTTGTGCTTTTTTAGACATAGCGGGTCACAGACGGGAAGCCGGATTTTTGTTATAATCGTATCAAACGATTGTTGACCCATTTTTCAAACAACATGATTTGGGACTCCTGTTTTTGAAAATCCTCATTCCTCTAATTGAGTAGTAGAATAAGGGTATCAATTACCCCAAAATCAACCAACCGGACAGGATTATTTTCGGTTGCCAAAAAAGGAATATTCCAAGGCACTTCATTTATGTCGGAACCCAGCGCCAAAAGTTTTCTAAAACTACTAGAGCGTAGCGGCATTGTCGCTGAAGAACGACTCAAATCTTCCTTAGCCAAATTATCAACTAAGGCAGATGGCAAAACAATAAATTTGAAGGATTTAGTCGGACACCTCTTGGATTCAGGCCTAATCACTCAATGGCACATCGACAAGCTTCTAGCAGGGAAGTATAAGGGTTTTTTCCTTGGCAAATACAAGCTTCTGGGACACCTCGGTTCCGGAGGAATGAGTAGCGTCTACTTGGCTCAACATAAGATTTCCGAGCAATTACGAGCCATCAAAGTTCTGCCGCGAAAAAAAGTCGCAGACAAGAGCTACCTCGATCGGTTTTATCTTGAGGCTCGCGTCGCTGCAAGCTTAAACCACCCAAATGTCATTCGCGTCTACGACATTTGCAATGAAGGTAATACGCACTACATGGTGATGGAGTATGTCGATGGCACCGACCTTTATGAGCTTGGAAAAAAGAACGGCCCCTTCGACTTCAACTCAGCGGCAAAATTCACCGCGCAGGCTGCCGAGGGACTAATCCATGCTCACCAACAAGACCTAGTTCATCGCGACATAAAACCAGCGAATCTTTTTAAAACAGACCAAGGCCTGATCAAGATCCTCGATCTCGGACTTGCCTTAGTCAACCAGAACGACTCCCAGTCGCTGACCGTTCTTCATAATGAAAAAGTAATGGGAACCGCTGACTACTTGTCTCCCGAGCAAGCTGTCAACAGTCATGATGTCGATTCTAGAGCCGACATTTACAGTTTGGGATGCTCCCTCTATTTTTTCTTGACCGGCCACCCTCCGTTTCCAAAAGGCAGTTTGGCTCAACGAATTGCGATGCACCAATCGCTCACCCCCAAGAGCATTTACGAAAGCCGCCCCGAGTGTCCAGAATCACTCGTTAAAATTTGCGAAAAAATGATGGCGAAAGACCCCGTCAATCGTTACCAAACTTGCGATGAAGTTAAAACCGAATTAATGGCTTTGGTAGAATCTGGCGAACTTGAAAATATCGCGACGTTTGCCCCTGAAGACACTTTTATCGAGAAGAGTCCCTCGGCCACAGTTTCTTATACAGACAATGACTCAACGCTCGCCATGATAAAATTAGTTGAACCTATCGAAGAAAGCGGGATTGAACCTGCTTTCGAGGATCGGTCGAGTCCCTTTGCTCCGGTTAACGACCCAAGCGAATCCGAGAAAAAGCAACGAATCACACCTCCTCCACCACGTAAACGAAGAAGGCCACCCCCTAAGTGGGTAGTACCCACGGCCATTGCAGCAATGTTTCTTATTCTGATTGCAGTGCTAACATTGATAAGCTTCCGCGTCTAAACGCAACGGCTAACTGCCTCCTTGATCGGACCTCAATTCGTTTTGAAAAATTACAATGAACTACACGCGAATCTTCTAATCCGCAGCCACCTTTAAATGGTCCGTCAAAAATTTCGTGAAAACTACTAAGACCAATACAATATCCGAGACAAGCAAATGATGAGACTCAGCCAAAATTTAAAAAAAGCAACATTGATTGCCCGACTAACCTTTGCTGTGTTGGCACTAGTTTTAACAAGTGACTCATTTGGGCAAGCACCGACGCCTAAACAAAAGCAGGCTGTCAAACAAATCAAAACTAACATTGATCGAGCCGGTAAGCAATTTAAAGCAAACAAGTTTGATGCCAGCGGTAAATATATCAATCAGGCAATCGCACAAATGACTGCCGTATCCGCCAAAGCCTCTCCTGAAGTCCTCGAGCTACTTAAGCCGGAGTTCAAGAGACTCGAGAAAGCACACAAGCTACTTAGTGATGCCGGACAAAAATTGTCGGCCATGCAACCGTTGCCGCAACCGAGCAATGGCGATGCCGCTCCTGTGAGCTTTGTAAAGTCGATCGCACCAATCATTGTTGCCAAGTGTGGAAATTGCCATGTGAATCAAAACCGGGGTGATTTCAGTGCGGCAACATTCGCGGCACTCGATGCAAGCACAACACTCGCCTATGGACTGCCTAACGATGCTCGTTTAATTCAGGTAATTGAGAGCGGGGAAATGCCTAAAGGTGGAGCGAAAGTGACTCCTGAAGAATTAAAGTTATTGCGAGACTGGATGAAACAGGGAGCAAAATTTGACGGCGATGACACTAAAAAAAGCCTCAACGAATTTTCGAATACACCGCCACCAACCCAACCAAGACGAAATGCAGCAGTAAATCTTCCGACCGGCAAAGAAACGGTTTCCTTCGGATTGCATGTCGCCCCGATCCTGCTTGAAAATTGCGCACGCTGCCATATCACTGATCGCCCCCGCGGAGACTTTAGCATGGCAAGCTTTCGGGCAATTCTACGAGGGGGGGACGGCGGAACGCCGATCGAAGCTAAAAAATCAGGTGAAAGCCAGATCATTAAGCGTTTACGGGGTGACGGAGTCGAAATCATGCCACCTTCGGGGAAACTCGACGATAAATTGATCGACATCATCGCTAAGTGGATTGATGAGGGAGCGGCATTTGACGGAGGTGATAGCCAAATGGTCACATCCATGGTCGCCGCTCGCTCAAAGGCGGCTTCACAAACTCACGAAGAACTTCTCGCCGATCGTGGGAACCTTGCAACTCGTACCTGGAAACTCGTCATGGACAGTGTACAAAGTAAGGTTCTACCCAGTGATAACTTCTTGGTCACCGGCTCAACTAACGAAAGCCGCCTGACTGACATTTCACAGCTCTGTGAAAAGATGGCTCCTAAAATTGCCAGCGCCCTTCGCGCCAACTCCAAAGTACCCCTTGTCAAAGGAAATACCTCAGTCTTTGTTTTCGACAAGCGATACGATTTCAGTGAATTTGGCAAGATGATTGAGAAACGAGATTTCCCCAAAGACGTTGCAGGGCACTGGGGATACAACATAACAGACGCTTACGCCACCGTCTTAATGACACGAAATCAGGTAGCCGAAGACGTCCAGGTTGCCCTAGCTCATCAAATTGCTTCACTGCACGTCGCGAACCTTGCTCTGGACATGCCCCGCTGGTTTGCAGATGGACTAGGGCTTTGGACCGCCAAGAAACTCTTCTCAAAAGAAGATGAAATGAAATCACTTGACATGAGAGCTGAATCGGCGATGGCCGAAATGGTAAAGCCAGATGATTTCATACAAAATCGCATGCCATCGGATCGCGCTGCTTTGGTGGGATACTTGTTCGTAAAAAAGCTCAGATCGGATTCTGGATCATTCGCCCGGCTGATGAAATCAATCGACAAAACTAGTTCTTTTGACCGCTCATTTAAAGAGACTTATGGGAAAACTCCCAGCGAGATGCTTGGGCAGAAAGAACCTGCGAAAAGGCGATAACGCTCACCAGGAAAACCGCCGCCGCGAACTTAAAAAAATTTGAAATAACCACAACCCATAAAAAAGGCCGGTCACATAAAGTGCCGGCTTTTCATAATTTTGGTTTAAACCAAAAGTCAATCTTCTTTTTTCAATGGCTCTTTGCGTTCAGTGATTACTTCACAAGTCTCAGATTTATCAGCATTTATTTGAACGTACTCTTTTTGATCCTCGGGAATATCATCCTCGTGGAAAATTGCTTCCACGGGGCACTCCGGCACACAGGCCTCGCAATCAATGCATTCATCGGGATGAATGTACAACATTGTCTCGCCTTCGTAGAAACACTCTACCGGGCAAACAACAACGCAATCAGTGTACCGGCAACCGTCGCAAGCTTTTCCCACAACATGTGTCATTTTAATACTCCTGTCTTCGGGTCGTGACCCGACTAATTTTAAAAATGGCTGGGTGTTTAGGTGATTAATAAAAAATAAACACAAGCCGCCATTTGGTATCGGTAAATTACGGGTTAAAAAACCAATAATTACGAAAAATCGTAATTCTCTTGAAAAACAGTGTCAAGACACGAAAGCTAGTTAATCTATACCGAGAGTCCCGTTTCGTCCCACTCCGAACAACAAATACAAGAATCTCGCGAAACTCTAATCTTGAAACTTCCATCCAGAATTGCCAGACGGCGCATTTAGCTGCTGAGGCAGCATCGACAACTCTGAGGCTAGATTTACCTTCGCTACGCCATCAGCTCTTGGCAAACTCCACATTTTTCGAGGGTCACCGTACAGCGGATCTAAAGAAATTCGTCCGAGCTGAATCGTAATTCCTTCTGTTTCTCCATTTCCCTCCACCATAAATATTTTAATTTCCCTCGGCACAGTAATCGACTGCCCATTCGTATCGACCGACTGATGGTCAGAAGAGTTCATGTAGGCGACGAGTTTATCATCCGAGTTGTATAGTGCCTGCTGTACAATCACGAAAGATTTTGCATCAAATAACGTTACTACTCGCTGAAGACCGGCAGGACTTTGTTTCTCAGTCAGTAGTTCAATTTTCCCGTCCGCCCGAGAGAAAGGACCAACGTGCCTATCTTGCGCACTGAATTGGCTTAATCCTAAACCATCGAGTAACCATTTCGGATCCAATGGAATCGATAAACGCATGGCACTTCGATCGTAGTCGCCGTGCCCCGCATAATACATGACCTCTGGTTGATCACGCGAGGAGGCTTTCACCCATATCCAAAAAAGCTCCTCGTTCGACCCGACATCCACTCCTAACTCTGAAAGCCCCAAGAAACCGGCTTTCAAACGAAGACGTTCTGGAAATTCAACTTGAATTGTGCCTTTTATTTTCGGAGCACCCGACATTTTTACGGTAACGCTCGCTTGAAGCTGCTTCACCAACTGTGCCCGGTATTTCTGAATTTCCAACAACTCTACCTGAGTCGGCAACTTTGCCTTTACCGAGAAACCTCCTCGCTTCGGCTTAAACAGATCAAAAGCAAAATTGTCGAACAATTGAGCGCTGGAAGTATTTGTGCAAATGCACAGAAGAAACAGATTCAGCAAAAGCGCAAATGATAACTTCAGCCTTCGATTTCCCAAAAACGGGTGAACGCAAACTGTGGCTCTAAAACGAACTGTAGTTTTTGATTCCAATTTCTTTTCTCGGAGTTCTACGTCAATTAGTCTGAATTTACTTCCACGCTGGCTTCTTCACTTTCCGCGTCATCTGAAACCGGCTGGTCAACAAATAACTTTTCCGCAAGTTCTTGCTGAATGGCCGCAAGCCGCTCCGGACTAATATCAACAACAGACAGTGGATAGGTTGTATTTGAAGATCGGCAATACAACTCTAAAGTTGATTCTCCAAGCTCGCTGTCCAACTGCGTCAGTATTTTTTTTTGCAATAACAGCAAGCCGGTGACGAACGCGAGATCTGCCGTTTGCTCGCTCGTTTGCAAATGCTCAAAATAAGCAATCAGTACTCTTTTAGGTGCCCAATAAACTCTTCCCTTTCCCAGTTCCGGCACACTAGACTTCCACCACCCAATGCAGTCGTCTGGAGGCCCCTCCCACTGCTCGATGGAATAATCTCTTCGCTCCGATTGTCCCCCTTCACACTCCAGCAGTGCTGAATAAAAGCCATCCCCTGGCTTGAATTCCCGGTCACTCTCATAACACCTTCGGCTACTCTTTTTGAATTCAAAATGAAGCATAAAAGTCACCGTTCACGACAAATGACATACTCGACGCGATGCCAATGCCTACCGTGGAGAAACCTAAAATTGGGTGGGGAATACTAGAGCTTTTCCCAAATGCTCTCAAGAGATGATCCTCCCTATCACGTCCAGACCGGTTAGCGATTCACGATTCGCTAGCACCCAATTTCGCTCTTCTTCCATCGGATATTACGATCGAATCGACATTAACGAATCCGTAGGCTCAAACCGCTCACAAACACTCAGGCTTAATTATAATTAAGTAATTCCAATTTCATTTGTTGGTAAACTGTCAACTGAACCGGCATCGCTCGGTAACCTCGATTTTGAAAAATCAGCCAATTCTACTTTTAGCCCATCTAGTACCGTGAAATTTGGCTCCGCCCTCACCAATATCAAATCACTTGCCACTCAGTACGCAGGTCAGTCTGATAAAGAACTTGCGGATATTGCTTTGAATCTAGGCTTTGAATCACGTCAAACCGAAACGGTCGACGGACTCATTGAGCGCGCCTTTGCTCTGGTTCAAGTTGCCTCCCAGCGGCAATTAAATATGCAGCACTACGACGTCCAACTTTTGGGAGGGCATGCAATGTGCAGCGGTCATGTTGCCGAGATGCGAACCGGTGAAGGTAAAACCCTCTCGGCAACCCTTCCCATGTTTGTACATGCACTCGCCGGCCGAGGTGCCTTACTGGCAACCAGCAATGATTACCTCGCAAAAAGAGACGCTGAATGGATGCAACCGGTCTACCAATCTCTTGGCATGACAATCGGAGTGATTCAATCTGACATGTCGCGTGAGCAGAGAAGGGCGGCCTATCAATGCAGTATTACCTACGGAACCATGAAAGAGTTTGGGTTTGATTTCCTTCGCGACCATTCTCAGGAACGGGAACAAAAACAACGAGAGCTTTGGTACGGAGGCAGTCAAGCAGGAATCGCCGAAGCGGCTGCTTCCCAACCAGTCCACCGAAAGCCCCATTTCTTACTAATCGACGAAGCCGATAGTATTTTGATTGACGATGCTCGAACACCGTTGATCATCTCCGCCGCACAAGATGAATCGACTAAGCAGCAACAAACCTCTCTCTATCAATGGTCAGCGAGTGCCGCAAGACAATTTGAAGAAGACATAGATTATTGGTACGACAAAGAAAAACGAAGAGTTGACCTGACTCCTGAGGGGACGGCAAAAGTCCGCACCATTGCGAAACCCGAAGAACTAGCTGGGATTGGATTGCTGGAAATGTACGACTTCCTTGAACGCTCGATTCAGGTCGACCGAGATTACAAGCGTGATCGAGATTATGTCGTTCGAGATGGCGAAATCGTAATTGTCGATGAGGCCACGGGGCGAATCTCAGAGGGCCGCCGATGGAGCAAAGGAATCCATCAAGCCATTGAAGCTAATGAGTCAGTTGAAGTCACAATGGACACCAATACTCAAGCAAAAATTACCGTCCAGTCTTTCGTAAGCCGCTATCCTAATATTGCTGGGATGACTGGAACAGCTAATTCATCCAAAAGGGAATTTAAAAAAATTTACCACATGGGCGTGTCTATCATTCCCACGAACAAACCTATTCAGCGGAAAGACCTCCCTGTCAAATACTACTTTTCCGAACAGGAAAAATTTGAAGCAGTGGTTCGCGATGTGATTGAAATTCACAGGC
>CALKNI010000140.1 GCA_938091115.1 uncultured Pirellulaceae bacterium
GTTTGCCAATCTGAGAATTCAGATTCGCGGAAGTAGTTCAGATAGCTTGCGGTGTAGATTCCACCGGCGATGCCAGACTTTTTAGCTCTCGACGACAGGACCATCGAAGGTCGGTTCGTAGCCGTCAAGGAAGCTAGAAAGTGAGCGATTGCGGTAAGGTTGTTGTAGTTTGCGAACCGCTTTCGATTCGATTTGTCTAACTCGCTCACGAGTGACGGAAAATATTTTTCCAACTTCTTCCAATGTGTACGAGTACCCATCGGCTAAGCCGTATCGAAGTCGAAGGATTTCGCGTTCCCGATAATTGAGATGTTCCATGGCCTCTTCGATTCGACTCTTCAATGCGGCCTGATTGGTTTCGTAGAGTGGGTCATCATCTCGGTGGTCTTCCAGAAATTCACCAAAATAACTGTCGTCGTGGTCGCCAACTGGTTGGTCGAGAGAGAGTGGAGTACGTGCCATTTTCATGATGACGCGTGTGTCATCGAGAGATAGCTGAGCTCGTTCGGCAGTTTCTTCGGGGGAAGGTTCCCGGCCAAGTTCTTGAACGAGTTCACGCATCACATTTCTGACCTTACTCATCGTGTCAATCATGTGCACGGGGACACGAATAGTGCGACTTTGATCAGCGATTGCACGGGTGATCGCCTGGCGAATCCACCAGGTAGCATAAGTTGAAAATTTATATCCCCGGGTATGCTCGAATTTGTCAACAGCTCGCATCAAACCAGTGTTTCCCTCTTGAATTAAATCGAGAAAACTCAGCCCTCGATTGCGATATTTTTTTGCGATGGAGACCACGAGACGGAGATTTCCTGCAGATAAAATACGCTTTGCAGTATCTTGTTGATGATGTAGTTTTTTAGTCTTCTGAACTCGGCGTTGGAGTGTCGCTGGCGTTTCTGAAGTTTGTTGCATTAGATAGTGTAATTCAGCGCGAAGTTCATTAACGCTAATGGCTCCCTCGAATCCACTCGTCTCAATTTCAGCAAGTTGCCGCTTTAGCCCTTGCATGCGGGTATTGATTTCATCTAACTGATCAAACAGTGGTGCGAGGCGACTGTAACGAAGTTTTAACTCTTCAACCAGGACAACGCATTTGTTGCGCCGTCGCGTGAGTCGCCGCCACGCGCGATGCCGTTCCACGATGGGGCGAGTACGGTTGACTGCGAAGTGAAAATCTTTGCGATTTTCAGCCATAAGTAGCTTTAAAGTTTTTAGATTTGGAACTAAGCGTAAAAGGATTCTCTTCTTTTCTACTTTGTCGGTCACTGAAACTTCGATGGTCCGGTCGAGACGAAGTCGTTTGTCGTGGACCTTTTGTAGGAGGTCAATCGCGCCGCGCAGCATGAAGTCAGTTCCTAGCATGGTGTTGCGAAAGACAAACCTTGCTTTGTCAATTTGGACTGCGGCTGATACTTCCTCGTCTCGAGTTAGTAGTGGAATCTGCCCCATTTGCATCAGATACATTCGAACCGGATCGTCTATCGCGTTCTCGCTAAGTCGAGGCGCGGAGCGACGCGTGGGTTTTTCTAACCGATCTTCGTTGGAGTCAGCAAACTCTTGTTGGGGTTCTTTTGCCTGGGCCATCATGATGTTTCCTTAGGTGTTAGTTTCTCTGCGAACCCCTAGTGCAGCCCTAGTGCCAAAAGGCAAAGATTATTGGGAGAATCCATTTTTTCCCGCAGAAACCGCACTTTTGACGTGTTTCTGGTGATTTACGTTCCCTCAAAATGTTGCGAAATGCCAACGGCGTTGTTGGAATTTTGTTTGATGATGTCGAAAAACAACAAAGTTGCTTTGCTGAAATGGAATCAGCGTCAGCGGTCTCCTCATTTGAAAAAGTAGCAAAGCAATTCCAAAACGGGAAAAATCCCCCAATGTGTGAGAAAACTGTAGAAATACGGGTGTTAGCCGAGTGAGAAGCGGCGTTTAACGGTTGATCATCGCTACCGCAAAATCGTAGAATGCGAGCCCGCAGTGAGAAGTGAAATTTGAATCCTGAATTTGTGCAAAAACGAAAGCGACCCCCCTCTTATGGCGGATGAAGACTATTATAAAACCCTTGGCGTTTCGAAAGACGCCAGTGCCGACGATATTCAGAAGGCTTATCGCAAATTAGCTAGAAAGTTTCATCCGGATCTCCATGCAGACAAAGAAGAAAAGGAGCGTGAGAAGGCAAAGCAGAAATTTCAAAAAGTCCAACAAGCATACGATGTGCTGAGCGATGAAAAGAAGCGCCAAATGTATGACATGGGGCCGAGTTTTGGGCAGCCTGGAGGGGGGAATCCCTTTGGTGGAGGCGGAGGTGGCAACCCCTTCGGTGGCGGTGCTGGTGGAATCGACTTGAGCCAGATGTTTGGAGGTGGCGGTGGAGGCGGCGGGTTTGAAGACATTCTGCGACAGATGGGTGGTGGCGGAGGCCAGATGGGCGGTCGTCAGCAACCTCCGCCGAGACGTGGAAGTGACATTGAAAAAGAAATCACTATTCCGTTTGCAACTTCTGTTGTCGGAGGTCAACACCAGGTCAGCCTACAACGAACCAAAAGCAAGGTCGACAAGATTGATGTGAAAATTCCAGCTGGAATCGAGTCTGGAAAAAAAATTCGCTTGAGGGGGCAAGGTCAGTCCGCTGGAGGTCCTGCAGGTGACTTGCTGATTACGGTAAAAATTGCACCTCATCCCAATTACGCTCGAAAGGGATTGAATTTACAAATCACCATCCCCATTACTTTACGTGAAGCTTCCAACGGGGCGACAATTGATTTACCGACACCTCATGGAACCGTCGCGTTAAAAGTTCCGGCGGGAACTTCAAGTGGAAAATCATTGCGGCTGAAAGGGATGGGCGTGAAGGCAACAAGTAAGCCGGGGGATTTAATTGCGATGTTACAGATTGCGATTCCCAATGAAATTTCAGTGTCGGACGCTGAAAAAGTATCTGAATTGAGTGAGGCTTGGGATCAATGTGCTGTCCGATCCGAACTGACTTGGTAGCAGGCGGATTCAGCTTTATTTGAAGTATCGGCCAGAATTAATTTTGGATTGTTGACGGAAGTCTTTGGTGAGTTACTGGGAAAGACTCAAATTATTGGCAGCCGTCTGTTGGCGTTGGCGGTCGCAATTGACTTGATTGCGAATCACTTGGATTTAACTTTGGAATGGAAAGGGATTAAAATGAGTGACAGTCGATTTCCAAAATCCGTTCGCCTGCGTCGTCAATCAGAGTTTGACCGAGTATATGGTGGCGATGTTTTTGCCGCTGACAATGTGCTGGTCATTAAAGCTGTGAGAAATGATTTAGCTGTGTCTCGTTTGGGCCTCTCGGTTAGTCGCAAAGTGGGGAATGCCGTCGTCCGTAATCGTTGGAAGCGGCGAATTCGAGAGGCGTTTCGAAACCATCAAGCTACCCTTCCTGCTGGGATTGATTTCGTGGTGCGTCCCAAGAAAGGGGCGGAATGTAATTATGCTGCGATCGAAAGGTCGATTCCAAGGCTTCTTCAGAGAATCGAGAAGAACTTGAACGTCCTTTAAGACGATGGGACTTGGCGGTTAAGCATGCGGATTCCAGTTCGCTAAATTTAAGTTAGGAAATTAACTCACGACCGGAGGCCCTACTCTCTTGTTTTGAGGCGATAATCGGCAGTCCCGTTTTTTTTAGAATGGGGATTGTTGGAGCGGAGTTGAGGTGGATGAAGAATTCAATCCGAAAATTAATCCAAATGCCAGCCGCCGGAATGATCTTCTGCGTGCGGATGTATCAATTTGGTTTGAGCCCGCTGCTTGGTAGGAACTGTCGATTTACTCCAACGTGTAGCAATTATTTCATTCAGTCGGTTCGAAAATATGGTGCCATCCGTGGAGCATGGAAGGGGGCAATGCGGATTTGCCGATGCCACCCGTTCCACCGTGGAGGTCACGATCCTCCCTAGGCTGAAAAAATTAACGACTGCATCGTTGGTGGGGGGGTGGCAAGTAGATCGGTGATGTTACGGCCAGAATCAATCGATTAACTTTTTTGTGATTGCTTCGACATCGTAGACGCACCCTCCCCAGGTACCACCGCTGACGTGCTGAAGTGCTGCCCACAGTTTGGTGTCGTCAGGAAGGTTAGCGTGTTGTTTTAAGTTGGGATTAAGTTCTCTGGCGTCCAGTTGACTGACTTCTCCGTCAAACTCCAGGGAGCCTGTAAGATTGATGGTGTCAATCTCGATCGTGATTTGATCGCCTTCTTGAATTTTGCCGATCCTTCCTCCCGCGAGGGCCTCGGGGCTAATGTGCCCCACGCAAGGGCCGGTTGAGACTCCCGAAAATCGCCCGTCTGTTAGCAAGGCGACATGTTTACCATAGGGTAAATATTTGAGTGCAAATGTAATTTGGGCGGTTTCTGGCATTCCCGCTCCCAAGGCGCCAATTCCAATCAAGACCATGACGTCTCCTTCTTGGATCCGATCCTTTCCTTGAGATTTTACTGCGGCGATGGCGTCAGCCTCACTGCAAAAAACGCGTGCGGGTCCGCTGTGGCGGTAAACTCCATCGTCGTCAATGACCTCGGGCGCGATGGCGGTACTCTTGACGATCGAGCCTTCCGTCGCAAGGTTGCCCATAGGGAACGTTACTGTGCTTGGGAATCCCTTACCGGGTTCTCTAATAACGTTGTTGGGATTGATCCCATCGAGTTCCACTAATTTTGCCTGAAGTCGTTTCCGCCGCTGAGAGTTTTCCCACCATTCGAGATTGTCGCCGAGTGTTTTTCCAGAAACGGTCAGCACATCTAAGTTGAGAAGTCCAAGTTCCCGCAGGCGGAGCATTACCTCGGGTACCCCTCCTGCGAGAAACACCTGGACGGTGGCATATCCGACAGGGCCGTTGGGAAGCGAGTCAACCAGTCGAGGCACTAAGGAATTGATACGCTGCCAGTCAGAGACGTCGGGTCTTTTTAAGTTGGCGGCATGTGCGATTGCTGGAATATGCAGAACTAGGTTGGTAGAGCCTCCAAATGCCGCATGGGTGATCATGGCATTTTCAATCGATTCGTCGGTCAGAATGTCATTGGTTTTGATCTTAGCTTGATGAAGTTGAGCGAGTGTGAGGCCGCTTCTATAGGCCAAGTCGAGCCAAATTTCCGACCCCGATGGACTTAAGGCCGAGTGGGGCAATGAGAGGCCGAGTGCCTCTCCAACGACCTGCGCTGTAGCGGCGGTTCCAAGGAACTGACAACCCCCGCCAGGGGTGCCGCAGGCTTTGCATCCCAGTTCTGCTGCTTCTGAGAGACTAATTTCACCGTGCGCGTAACGTGGTCCAATCGATTGAATTTTCCCTAAGTCTTCCCCGTTTTGAGTTAATAGTGTCACGCCTCCGGGAACGAGAACCGATGGGATTTGTCCAAGTCCAGCGAGGGCCATCATCATCGCTGGTAGGCCTTTGTCGCACGTCGCAACTCCTACGACTCCTTTTGCAGTTGGTAACGAGCGAGTGAGGCGACGAAAAATAATTGCAGCGTCATTGCGATAAGCGAGTGAGTCAAACATACCGAGGGTGCCTTGTGTTCTGCCGTCACAAGGGTCACTGCAAAAACCTGCAAATGGAATCCCGCCAGTTTCTGCGATTGCCAACGCCGCTTTTTCCATCAACAACCCGACTTCCCAGTGGCCAGTATGATATCCAAGGGCGATGGGTGAGCCGTCATTTCGACGAATCCCTCCCTGAGTTGATAAAATCAAAAAATTAGGGCGTCGCATGCTCTGCGGATCCCACCCCATTCCAGCGTTTTGGGTCCATCCAAAGATATCACCGCTGGCTGAGGTCCTTAATTGTTCACCCGCGAATGGCAGTTGACCTCGAGGGCCTGGAGCGGTCGTCCGAAGGTCGTAAATTTTTTCGTTTGCAGATTCAAGCATGGATTACCGTTATCAACTGTGTAGGAGAATTTTCCTGTCAATCATAAAAGCTTGCCGCTCCATGATAGCGGTTAGGCAAGTCGATCTGCAGCAAGTGAACGCTGAAACTCGTCCGAATTCGAACGGTGACCCATGCCAGCGAACTCAGCTCGGGCCAAAATTCTTAATTTTGACTGGGCTGTCTCAATGAGATGAGATGGTCTGAGGCTAAAACTTTTTAAAGAAATATCGATGTTGGACCCACGTGGGGTTCAAATTAACGCGCATCAACGTGTTTCCAAGTTTGCCATTAGTGGGGGAGGTTGGGCAAATAGCGTCCATCACGGTGGGTAATTTAGCAAATCGAACCCCAAAAGCCTCAATCTTCACGGTCGATGCGCTGTCACCCACCACCAAATAATTCCCTTGTTTTGCGGTTGCAATTGCCGGATGGAAGAGGAAGTGACTAGAGGCGGCAGATCGTAACTTTGGTGAATAGTGCGTGGCAATCAAATTGTTTTTGTCAGCTTCAACGGCGTGGGGAAACGGAAAACTATTCGACTTCGTTTTCTAAAACTCCCAGTCCCTCGATTTGAATTTGAATGCGATCGCCAGAATGTAGCGTAAATCCCGCATCAGGAACAACTCCGGTTCCTGTCATTAAGTACGCCCCACATGGAAATTCGTTTTCTCTAAAAAGATAAGCTGATAACTCGGGAAGGGTTCTTTTTAATTGAGAGACAGATGTGTCACCCTGAAATACAACATTTGATAGGCGTGAGATGAGAATGGAAATTTTTGTTTGGGGGGATAAGATATTTCCCACAGTTAAGCAGGGACCTATCGCACAGGAACCTCGATAAATTTTTGCCTGTGGAAGGTAAAGTGGGTTTTCACCTTCGATCGACCGGGAGCTCATGTCGTTGCCAATCGTATAGCCAAAAATATGTCCCGAAGAATTGATGGCCAGTGTCAGTTCGGGTTCTGGGACATTCCATACTGAATCGTTGCGAATGCGGACGGGAGCTAGGTGCCCCCTTGCGCGGGAACCAGTGGATTTAAAAAATAGCTCCGGTCGTTCAGCTTCGTAAACCAAATCATAAAAATGGTCTCCGCCGGATTGTTCGCTCTCCTCCATTCGAGCTGATTTGCTCCGCATGTAAGTTACACCAGCAGCCCAAATTTCCTGATTTTCAATGGGAGCTAACCAGGGATGCTCACTCAGGTCCGAATTTGGCTCAATAGGCTCAGATTCAGTTGAATCGAAGAAAGGTGTCAGATAGTCAACGGGGTTGTCTGCCTGAAAGAGAACATCCAGCGAAAACCCCTGAACACGAATTATCCGATCTAAATTTTGCAGAACATAGTCGTCGTGGTCGCGATAGATCTTTATCATAGTCTTTGTAATTTAAGTTAAGTTGTTTTATGAACCAACCCGCCCCTTAGGTGAGATCCTCATGCCATCTCTTAATAACCAACCCGATTTGTTTTTTTTGATTGGGCAACAAAGTAGCCTATTAGGTGCGGCCGGTAGCGAACAGTCGCTTTCACTTACCTATTTGCTTTTTTTGTTGGTGGCCGCTGTAGGGTTGTTGTTGTTTTTGATTTTGAAACTGAGGGTGCAGGCATTTCTGGCACTGATTTTGGCAAGTTTGTTTGTTGCCCTCGGGTCGTCTCAGGAAATGACTGGAGGTGCTGGAGAGCTAGAGCTTGCAAAAATCGGTGCGGAGATACAAGATGGCATGGGGTCCAGTCTGGGCTTTATTGCCACGATCATTGGGCTCGGAGCAATTTTTGGATCGTTGCTTGAACACTCCGGTGGCGCTCAGAGCCTGGCTAAATCGTTATTAAAACTGTTTGGCGAAAAGCGTGCATCCTGGGCGATGGTTTTGACGGGGTTCATTATTTCTATCCCTGTGTTCTTGGATGTTGCTTTGGTGATTTTGGCACCGATCCTGTACGCACTTTCCAAAAAGACCGGTAAGTCCGTGCTGGCGTTCGGCCTGCCTCTGTTAGCAGGATTAATGGTGACTCATGCGTTCGTACCTCCGACACCGGGGCCAGTGTGGGTTGCCTACGAGTTGGGAGTCGGACTGGGTTGGGTGATTCTATTCGGTAGTATCGTTGGTTTGCCGACTGCAATTGTATGCGGGGTTTGGCTTCCAAAGCGGATGTCTGAGAAGCTGTACATTGCGCCACCTGCTGATTTTGACGAAGGGCCCGTCGATGGAGAGTACAACCTGCCGAGCTTTCTTTCTGTATTGATCATGATTGGGTTTCCAATTTTATTAATTTTGGTCGGGACACTTGTCAAAGAATATCTTGTTTACAATCTCGATCCAGGGTTGAGTCGCAGCGAGTATGCCGTAGCGCAATCCAATGCAGTTGCCGGAGCACCACTGGGAATGAAGTTGCTATATTTTGTTGGGCACCCGATCATTGCTCTTCTCATTGCAACCGTGATGGCATTGATTTTCTTCGGCTACCTCCGTGGGTACGATAAAAACGAGTTGATGGAAGTGACGACCAAGGCGTTGGGGCCAGCGGGCATTATCATTCTAATTACGGGAGCCGGGGGAGTTTTTAAGGGAGTTATGGGGGCGAGTGGTGTAAGCGATGCCTTACGAGAAGTCTGTCAGGGGTGGGGAATTTCAGTCTTGTTGCTCGCCTATTTGTTCGCGTTGTTCGTTCGTGTTGCTCAAGGTTCAGCAACGGTAGCCATGGTGACGGCGGCGGGGCTGATGACTGCCATGGTAGATGAGCTTTCTCAGGCCCAACTAGCGTTGATAGTCGTTGCAATTGCGGCGGGAGCGTCTGCTGTATCGCATGTTAATGACAGTGGATTTTGGCTTGTCAGTCGCTATATGATGATGACTGAAAAGCAGACGTTCCAGACTTGGACAGTGATCTCAACTGCCGTCTCTGTCCTTGGTTTTTTACTAGCAGCATTGCTATGGATGTTATTGCCATTCATGTCGATTTGATCGAAATGGATTTCAATAAACAGTCGTGCCCGGTTCAACGGTGGTGCTCCCATTAAGTCACGAGTTTCCATCGTGCCTTAATCATGAAAGTGCAAATCACAGGTGGTTTGATCATCGCATGGATCGTTCTTCTTGCCGGCGATCTTGTAACGCCGTTTTGCGATTTGACGGTATGCCCATTGCTGGAGCGATCCAGTGAATGGCACATGAAAAAGGGGAGCAAGAATCCAAAGTTTTGGCAAACGTAATGTCAGATACTTTATGGCAGCGGCGCCTCCGAGGCGGCGATCGGAATACTCACCATCGTGGTTGGGAATCAAGAAGATCTGTTCCATCAGTTGCTGATGGGTTAAGTCGGTGATTTGTTCGGTAACAAACGGGTCGTGCAGAGAAATAAACGCTAGGCGGTTCCTACCATCCAAACGGTAGAGATTCCTCACTTGAGACGAGCAAAAATTGCACGTTCCATCGTAAATCACAAGATCAGCATTGGGGGACGTCAAAGGCGACGGCAAGTCGTTAGTCACTTTGTCGATGGTTTGATTTTCAACCATGAAATTGGCCTTTGGGCTGGATAACAACACATGTGCTGTCAAAAATCCACGATGTCGAAGGGAAATCTCGAGGAGTTGTTGCTGCTTACCCGTGCGTTTTACCGAGGTAAAACAAGGGGACTAACGTAAAAACGAAATTATATGTTGTTTTTTTCGGTTGGAACGCGGGATTGCCAATAGCCTTGTCCTAAAAACGGCACATATAATGAAACTTCGGTAACAGTCTTGGGGGTAAAGTACACCGCAGGGCTTGCAAGCGTTGGTGATTCTCGTCCCATTTTGTCTTCAGACTACAGGCATTAAGTGGTTTGGGAAATTGAAACAGGGAGTCGGTTTTGAACAAAATTTTAAAAAAAGTACGCCAGGCACGTCGTCGCATTGTGATTGGCTATTTTTTCAACGTTCTTAGCTGGTCAGTGTTTTCGTGCCTTCTTTTGGCTGCGATTGGCCTCGCGGTTCCTAAAATTTGGTATTTGAGTTTCCTTCAATCGGAGTTTGACTATCAAAATTGGGTTTATTCCTGGATTGCTGGAGGAGCTCTTTTAGGAGTTCTGATCCCCTTGATTGTTACATGGCGAAAAACTGCATCGCAATTGAGTGCAGCAATCGAAGTTGATCGGCGATTTGGTTTAAAAGAACGACTTTCAAGCGCGCTGACTCTGGAGGATGAAATTGCCAAAACAAGCGTGGGGAAAGCATTGCTTAACGATGCAGCGAGTCAGGCGGATATTATCGACGTCCGAGACGAATTTCGTTTTCAACCGACGGCGCGCGCCTTTCTGCCGATCATCCCCTGCTTGCTTTTGGTCGGAATCATGATGATTCCGAACGCCGAAAAGAAAGCGGGTGCATCGGAACCCGAGCGAACTGATGCAAAGCAAGTTGAAATCGCGATTAAGGAATTGAAAAAACAAATTGAACAAAAACGAAAAGAACGAATTGCAAAAGGATTAAAAGACGCCGATGGAAAAGTCGCAGCTCTTGAGAAAAAGTTTGACAAGTTAATTGATGAAAAAGAGACTGGCAAAAAAGACGCCTTGATTAAACTGAACGATATCAAGAAACAAATCGCAGAACGTCAAAGAGAACTTGGCAGTAGCAAGGAGTTGAAAGAAAGCCTCAATAAATTAAAAGACACTGGTGAAGGCCCCGCTAAAGAACTTGCGGATGCAATGAGCAAGGGGGATATGGCAGATGCGAAAAAGGCAGTTAAAGACTTAGTGAAGAAGCTCAAAGCGGGGGAATTCAGTGAGATCGAAAAGAAGAAGTTGGCTAAAGATCTCAAAAAGATGGCGGAGGAATTAAAGAAAGCTGCGGAGCAACATGAGGCGGAAAAGAAGAAGTTAGAAGAGCAAATTGAGAAGGCTGTAAAAGAGGGGGATCTTGATAAAGCAGCTCAGTTGCAACAGAAGCTCGATCAGAAAAAAGCGATGGATCAACAGCAAGAGAAGCTCAAGCAAATGGCAGAAAAACTCGCAGATTGCGCCGACTGTATGAAGCCTGGCCAGAAACCGGGGGGCCAGAAACCGGGACAGAAAGGCCAGCAGGGGGATCCTCAGCAGCAACAGCAGGCGATGAAGCAAGCTGGCGAAGCGCTCGACGATCTCGCAAAACAATTGGAACAAATGCAGCAAGAGATGGGTGAAATGGAGGCCTTGGAAGATCTTGAGGAAATGGCCGATGACTGTAAGGATGGCTTTGCTGAAGGGAAGGGAAAAGGGCAAGGCAAAAAGGACGGTCCGCCGAAATGGCAGGATTGGGCAAAAGGAAATGGCAGGGGTGCCGGCCAGCGAGATCTAGAGAAAGGTGATACGGGAACCTTTAAATCAAAGGTAAAGGGAAAGCTCCAGCAAGGGCAGACAGTCGTCACCGGTACCGCCGATGGAAAAAATTTGGTGGGTCGTTCTGTGAGCGAGACCCGCGATTTGATCGAGGCTTCGATTAGTAAGGAATCGGATCCACTTGAAAATCAGAAAATGTCGCGGATCCAACGGGAACACGCTCAGCAGTACTTTAAATCGCTGCGTGAAAAGTAAAGCTGGAGCTGCCGAGATTCGCAAATTCTGCAAGAACTGCTCAACGCGTGCTTTTGGAAATAGGCACGGACGTACTTGGATCGGCTCAACTGGTTTCAGATAAAAAACGGCTGCCCCAAGTCGCTATTAAATCCGCAACGTAGGTAGTATCATTGGGGCGATTTACAAAGAGGTGATCGGAGTCTACGAGCGTAATAAGTGACTTCGCCCCTGCAGTGTTTTCAAAAATTTCGACTGCGTGTTGGAAGTCCAGTGTTTCGTCGGCCGGCGAATGCAGGATCAAATGAGGAACCTTGATCCGCTGAATTCGCTCCTTCAAATCGAAATTTCTTAAGCTGTCGATCATCTGTTTTTTGATGATATGGGTTCTGCCTCCAATTGTCACGGTTCCGCTGCCGGTGGAATTGATTTCCGGATTTTGGCTTCCCAGGAACTCCGCAAGGTGCCGCGTGCACGAGGGGGAAGCGAGAGTTGCGAGTGCGCGGCAGGATGGAATCGACTCGGCCGAAGCCATCATTGCCGCTCCGCCAAGAGAGTGTCCAATCAGTAAAGAGGGAGCTTGGTAGTGTTCCCCAAGCCATTGGCTTGCAGATTGAATATCTGAGAGATTGGATTCAATATTGGTGTCAGCAAAATTTCCCTGGCTATCACCAAGGCCAGCGAAATCGAATCTAAGTACGGCTATATTTCGCTTTGCCAAGGCGCGGCTAATGCGCACGATTGCTTTTAGATCTTTCGTGCAGGTAAAGCAGTGGGCGAACAACGCAAAGGCATCGGGGTGCTGTTTACCAGTGGTCGCAGGCGATGGGATTTCCATAATTCCAGCGAGTTGTTTCTCGGTGGCACTCATGAAGTTGATGCGTGAACTTGGCATGGTTGGTGTTTTAAAGATTTAAGAATTCAGGAGCGGGTTTTTCATTCGTCCAGCATCAGCGTAGCAATTAGGTTACGGGTGCCAAGCGCTCTTGTTGAGCTGAGGACCTCGCCATAGTCAAACCCTGCTGATAAACCGACGGCGTTGGCCATAGCGCGAATGCGGTCATAGATATAATCTTTTTCAGGTGGAAACTGAGTGTTGTAGCAGCGAACGGCTTCGATTTTTTTATCGATAGTTCCGGCAATGTCAAAAACAAATTGCCTCGGCCCTGATCCGCTCCAGTCTGATTCAAAAAAGAGTGAATAGTTCACTTGGCGGGAAATTGTATGAGCTGGTAGGTCATCAAAGTGTTTATCCCATTTAGTTAGTCGGCTGTAGAAAATTGCGGCTTCGGTAATTTGCATGGCTTGCCAGTGGTCTGGTGAAGCCATCGGGGTTTTTCCTTCGATGCAAAAAATAATCTTAGGGCGATAGAGGCGGAACTGAGTCGCCAACGCAATTCGAGAATCAAAATTATCGAAGAGTTCGCGGTTGGGTAAATCCAAAATAACTCGCTTCTGTATTCCGAGTGCCTTCGCTGCTCTTTCTGCCTCGGCGATTCGAATCTCGGGGCTAGGGCAACGAGGGGTTGGTTCGCCATTGGTTAAATCAATAATTCCCACGCGAAGTCCCTCACTGGCAAGGCT
>CALKNI010000141.1 GCA_938091115.1 uncultured Pirellulaceae bacterium
GCTGCCGAGATTAATGGAAGTGTCCGTGCGGTTCTTGGAGCCGGTGTGAATTATCTTCAGCATGACGGCTTGATTGACGGCAATCTTTTGGCGCTTAGTAAAAATCCAAATGATGTCTTTGCTGCCAATGGCGTGGTCAATGGTTTCACACGACTCTTTCCCGGCGGCCAAAGATAAACCATCGTACTTATTCGAGTTTGAATAACACGGCAGTGGCGATTCGCTGGCGTGTTTTATTTTAATGGCTCCAATTAGGTGAGCCAGTTAGGCAAACCTAAATTGAAAACTCGAAATCAGTCAGATTTACGAACTCGATGGCTGAGTATTCGCCCGCCTGTGATTGGGGGCGATCAGACGGGGATATATTTGTCGCGAATCAAAAAAGCCGTTTCGATTCGGAGGAGTCTCATGGAAGAATCGCCGATAGTAACCTTGGGAATGCATAAAAAAGCCTAATCAATGAGATTTATTGACTCACATTGATAAAAATTAGGTTGAAATGTGTTTCAAGTGGTCGAGGCGTCTTAGCATACTTCTAAAAATAGTCTAAGATGTGCGACCTTCTCAGTTCATCCGAAGTGATGGTTCTGACTTCCAGGAGAGTAAGCGAATGGCTAGCGGCTTCATTGGAAATGAAGTGCCCCGCAAGGGGTTGCGAGTTCGAATCTCGTGCTCTCCGCTCTTTTTTCTAGCCAAAGGGTTCTAAACCCGCTAACTTAATTACCAGCAGCGTATTTACGAGAGATATAGAAGCAGGCCGCCAATTGTTTGCTTCGCACCTCAGGCGAGACTAATTGTCTGTTTGAGAGGAAAACGCCGCTAATGGATAAGGTATCGGCTTACCTGTCGCTTTGACGGTGGCGAACTGAGCATTTTTATCCTTCAATTGCCGGTCAAGCCGCGTTGCCATGTCTCGCAAGCGATCAGGGTTCTCGCTGGCGACGTTCGTGGTCTCACCGATGTCAGCAGCCAGGTTAAATAGTTCGAACGTTTGACTTTGGTGCCAGTAAAGAAGCTTCCAATCACCCCGTCGCAGAGAGCTGTAGGGTGGCTGGTTGTAGAAATTTGGGTAATGCCATAATAGCTCGCGAGGCGTTGCAGGGGAGGGCGTGTTGCCTTGTAGGATTGGCACCCAGCTCTTTCCGTCGTTTGGGGGGACTTCTAATCGAGCAAGTTCCAAAAGGGTTGGGAAAAGGTCTTCAATTATTACCGGAGTAGCATTTCGTTTTCCTTCAGCGGTGACTCCCGGCCAATTGACAATCAGCGGGACGCGGTTTCCTCCTTCGTACCCAGAAATTTTATGACCTCGCAATGGTAAATTGCGGGGGTTGTTTTGGGGTGATCCATTATCCGACATAAAGATAACGACTGTTTCCTCAGCGACTCCGAGACGATCAATCGTTTCTAGGAGATCACCAAGAGATTTGTCCATGCTCTCAATCATGGACGCATATTTTTTTTTGTGCAGATTCCAATTCGCACTCGCATAGTTTGACAAGAATCGCCGATCTGGTTCGAAAGGAGCGTGCACTGCGTAATGTGACATGTAAAGATAGAAGGGCTTTTTATCGACAACAGTTTTTTCAACCGCGCGAATTGCTTCACGTGTGACTGCTTCGGTTAAGTTAATTTCTTGCCCGTGGTATTTTTCCAAGCCGGGCACATCCCAGATGTTTCCGCCGCCCCGCCAAGCCGCAGAGAAATTATGGTCGCCATGATACGAGCCTGGACCGCCCATATAGGATCCGGCAATATTGACATCAAATCCCAGATTCAATGGATTCGCTCCAGGAGTTCCTTGAGCTCCAAAATGTCCTTTCCCAGCATGAATCGTGCGATACCCTCCCTGACGCAAGAGTTCGGGTAAACAATCCTGGGCGATGCTTCGCCGGGTTGTGTCGCCAGCAGGTTGCAATCCGTTCAAGTTCCAATTTACCGGTAAGAACTGCTTCCCAGGGCGTGCTGGGCTCGTGTCCTTTCGAAGAGTCCAGCATGTAACTTTGTGACGAGCTGCATTTTGCCCCGTCATTAAGCTAACGCGCGATGGCGAACAGATAGAACAGGCGTAGGCGTTGGTGAATTGCAGCCCCTGCGATGCCAATTTCTCCATGTTGGGAGTCCTGTAGTCCCTATTGAGTAACGTCGGTTCTGAGTGAAACGGAACGGATGTGTCTTGCCAGCCCATATCGTCAACAAAGAAAAACAAAAGGTTGGGTGGCTTTTCCGTTGCATTGCAAACGCTACCTGTGCAGAAGGCTGCTAAAGCAAGAAAGTATCGAATCGCAATATACATGTAAAACTCGTTCGACTAGTCAGGAAATAAGTGAACGAGATAAATTCTCTTACAGCGATTCACTTAAAACGTTAGGAGTTCTATTGGCTTAAACACACATGCGGATGGGGTTCATTTGATGTTCAGAGCCTCATTGTAAAGGTGAAGTGATCCCATCTAAGCTTCTACTTAATTTCGAAAATTGAGATATTTTTGATGGTCGGATCAAGGTTGGGCTGGATCTGCCGGATCGCAGTTTGCGAGACTGAGCAAGGCCATGGCCGTTCCATAAACGCGGCCTAATTCGTGTGAATCAACAAAGCAGCCATCCAACTCGGGAAGATTCATAATCAGCGATCTTTGAATTTTGGAACAACGTTTTCGGAGTTCGCGATCTTTTAGATTTCGGATTGTTTCACTTCTTGCACGCATGTCATACCAGAAAAAGAATCCTCCGTAAGCGAGCGTTGAGGTGTGGTCGTCGTATTTTAAGGCGATGTCGAGATTGTCATGGAAATCAAGTGACTTTTTAACCGCGGTATTGAGAGCGGTCTCACTTGATTTATCCCAGACGAAAAGTCCAAGCTCGCAAAGCGGCATTCGGCCGGCTGAAGCGGCGAAGTCTTTTTCTGTGCCTTCATTGTTTCGTTTTCTACGGCCGCTGCTGTAGGGGAAAGCTCCATTGGCAAACCGATCCGAAAGGAGAGATTGCAGTCCCTTTTCAATTTTTGTGGCATCAATGTTCGCACCCTGTGACTTTGCTTCTTCGAGGGCAACTAAAGCGGTGGCAGTGACAAATGGATTGTTGTATTCGTGATACCATCCTCCTCCACGAGACTGGACGCCTTCAAGTAAAGCGACAGTCTTCTGCTGATTTAATTTCAGCTCCTCTTTTGAAATTCCAGTGATGGTCTGCGGAAATTCTAGGCAGCGGGAGAGGAAGCGTAGTCGGAACGCGTAGGCCCAGAGGATTTCGTCGCGGTCAATTTGATTGATGCGAGAGTCATCGGTTGTGAATTCAAATGCCCGTTTGATGGCGGTTGGGAGGCGACGTTTTAGAGGTTCCGGACAGTCGGGACGTTTCATAGCTTCAAGCATCGCCATGCCCGCTAAAGCCGTAATGGCGACATGCACGTTCGGTAGGCTGTCAGTGCCTCCAAAATCATAATCGCTATCGGTGAAACCTCCCGCTTGATCTTGCATTCCGAGTAAGAAGTTAGTTCCATAATTCCATAATTCACTTTCAGTAAACGTCTTGGGTGGCGCAGCAGAGCCTTGCGATTCCATACCGGCCAGTAACGCTTGCTTGGACAAATTGGTGTGAACTTCGAATCCTCGGTAGAAGGGGCCGGCTCCCTGTGCTTCTGCGGACGCTTTCCACGCAAGCGGCTCGTCAGGGAATTTTTCGCTAACTGCCTTCCAGATTGATTTTGCTTCTTGATGGCGTCCCAGTCGGAAGGTCGCCATGCCTTTTAGTAATCCAAGTTCACAGCGGGCGCTGGCTGGCAACACGTCCTCGTTATCTACCAGCGTACATGTTTGAGCCGTACCTTCGTAATCGCCAGTTATAAATTGCTGCCATGCGGTGGCAAGCACTTTAGGTTGGGTCGGCAAAGGGTGTGGTTGATCCAAAGGCCTCGTCAGCAAGCTTCGGAACCAGCGAGGGTGCATGGTCGTGATTCGATCTATCTTGGTGTCACACTTACCATCGGGCTGAAGAATTAAGAAACCTGGCTCGATGAACTCGTAAGGAACGAGTTTGTGGTCGGCCTGTTGTTTTTTTGTGGGGGCGGAGCGAACAGGAATGTAGTATTCGTTGATGACCTCAATGATGTTCGGCCAAGAGAATGGACCGGATAGCATATAGCGATCGATCTCGGATTTCCGATCCATGAAAGTTCCCTTCAATGTCGGGACATACCAAAAAATAGGTTTATTGGATTCCTTGGATTTCTGAGCGGCGGTTTCAAAATCCGGTTCCCAGTTGACCGCTGAACCAGCTTGCTTTGTGAGAGCATTGGGCGTTAAGCGAATTTTTCGGGTGCTGTTTCTGGTCGCACTGGTTTGAGCCAGCAGGTCGCCGTTGATCGGCAACAACCATCCGACCATCACCGCAGCCCAGAGGATAAAATTTCTTAGGTTAAGGACGTTGGTTGAGGTAGTTGGGATTCCCATTTTTAGTCCGAGATTAAAGTCTGATTGAGTTCAAAGAGGGAAAGATTATCGAATAGTCCAATACGAATGGCCGAGGTCGAGATGTGACAAGCCTAAGGGTAGGGGGAGAGTGAGCTGAAATAAAGAGGGATAACGCCGTTGCGTATGTTGCGGTTTGTCTTTTGTAAAATTCAAGACCGAATAGAGGCTTGAAATTACCCGTTCGGGCTTGCTGGGGTGCATCGAACTTAACTGCAAAAACGAGGGCCATTTTATGTCAGGCCCGACGTACAAAGCGGTTGCTTTGCGGGGGAGAGAGGCGACACAGGCTAGGGTGGCCTCGTTTTGATAAATAAAGCTGAAGGAAATGTTCTTTTTTTCGAAAATTTACGAGCCACCTTGCCAGTAATTTGTCGAAAAGGTACGGTATTCAATCTCGAATTACTAAATCGGCGGTGTAGCTCAGTTGGTTAGAGCAGCGGAATCATAATCCGCGTGTCGGGGGTTCGAATCCCTCCACCGCTACTACTTAAACCCTGTCTCAGCATTCGATTGCGACAGGGTTTTTTTATTAGGCATTAATTCTGTTGCTCGAATACCAAAAGGGTTTTGGCATAAAAGCATGCTGAGTCTCGAACTGCCAATGCAGCATCTTCTGCTAGACGACCAACGTTTGGCCCACGCAGCAATGCCCCCAGAATTTTACGTTTTAAATCCTTCAATCTTAATCTGGATACCGATTTTTCAGGTCGTCCAGCCCGCCTCCGTTTTCGACATTCGTGTAGCCCATTTTTTCTAAGGCCTCTTTCGCGCGACCTGCGCGACCACCGGCCCGTCAGTACAAGACCAGTTTAGCGGATTTGTCTTCGGTGACTTCGGCAATTCGTTCCGTAATCTCTGTGTGTGGGATCCAGACTGCGTCGTTCAAATGACCTGAATCCCATTCTTCCTGGGAGCGGACGTCGATTAGGATTTCCTTCGAAGCAGTCTCGGGCGCGTCACTCGGTTTAGTGATATTCGCGTTGGCGGGTTGAGTTTCGCCGGGCTGTGCTAAGTCAGGCGTCGTGGCAACGGGAGGATTGGCTGGCTGGCAGCCGACCACAGCAAACACAAGTATCAGCAAAAGCAGTTCGCGGCATCTCACGATTTTCATTCATGTTTCCTTGGTAAAGAAGGGGATTTCTCGCTAAGATTGTAGCAAAGCATTGGGGTTTGCGAAACTTCGGGGGTTTGCCCTGTTCAGTTGTCATAAGAACGCACAATGGTTTGGCGGATGTAAACGCTTGGCTTCGATTCAAAGGTGAAGTACGAGGAACCTTGAATCTAAACTTCAGGAGATGCCAATTGAGTTGAGGCGATGCTAGAGGGATTGCGATTATTGAGTCGGCCTGAATCGTGATTTTATCGATTAAGAAGCGATTACGAACTTCCGACTCACGTTACGGATTGTCTTCGTAGAAATACTCATTCAGGTAATACCGAATACGCTCGCGGTTTGTTTTCAAGAATGGATCGACAAGCGTCTGAACCAAGGGGTTGATTTGGTCTTGCTCTATGTGTTCGAGATAGTCCTCGACGGCAACGGATTCGATCTGGATGCGACCCGAACCGGCCCAATGGCGATTAGATACGCGTCTTTTGACTACATTGACTCCAGAAATCCAGTACTCTTCACCGATCTCAACGTCGAAGTGACCACCAGAAATGCCGCCGCCAGTCGCTCGGGCATACGCACTGCCACGGAAGTAGAACGTCCGACCGCTTTTTGAGGTTTCCATGTAGCCAATCCATGCGTCCCCGCTATTGGATGGACCGGTACAACGCTCGATGTATTTGAGAGATCGTGGCATGAAGAAGAAGCGACTCAAGTTGAGACGCGGGGGGAGACTTAATGATGGGGAGTGAGCGTGTTCTTTGATCCCGCGGTGGACGTTCAAATCGTATGCAGGGAAAAAGTGCTTCGTCACTTGGCGTCAAAGGCCTTTTGTCGGCCACGTGCTGCAAAACGGTTTTGCGGGAAATTAGTTTGTGGCTTGCTTTGGCGATGATTACGGTTAGCGCATGGTCGAAGTTTGCCCAGAGGGCTTTCCCGCGGTAGTTCGGTTTGGTTCAGCGCGGTTTTGCATCAAATAATGATTCCCTAGGAAATTTGTCAATTCATATGCTTCTTCGCTCTGCCGATGATTAATCGTTCAACTATTGAAATTTTGATACACCTATTAGGGGGTTTTTGTGGCCTTCCTTTGGGGAAAGGCTGAAGATATGCTAAAAATGAAAATGAGTGCGATCATGTTGACAAAAACGTGCTAAGTTTAAGCTGTGGAAGATGCGCAGGCTTTTATATGACTCCCCCTCGAATCTGTTGATTTTATGATGTACGAACCCAAGCGATTCCGTGCGGCGTTTACACTCGTCGAATTATTAGTGGTGATTGCGATCATTGGCGTGCTGATTGGCATGCTTCTGCCTGCCGCTCAGAGCGTAAGAGAGGCGGCGCGCCGAACTCAGTGTATGAACAAGCTGAGGCAAATAGGGCTCGCCACGACGATGTTCCACGATGTTCATGGCGCCTTTCCACCGGCACGTTTATACCCCAAAAAGAACGCACAAGCTCCGTTTGATAAGGGGGGCGACCAACCGTCATGGCTCGTTCGCATTCTTCCTTTTATTGAGCAACGGGCTTTTTATGAAAAATGGGATTTGTCGACCTCCTACGCGGAACACGACATTTCAGCGACCGACCAAGTTTTGGATATTTTTCTATGTCCAAGCCGTCACTCCGTAACTGATGCGATTGTTCCAACCGAAGTGAAGGAGTGGTACGTGACAGCGCCTTGTGGTTGTGGAGGTTGGGCATCCATAAAAGTTGTCGGTGGAGCAACAGGAGATTTTGCCGGTAACCACGGCGACCTGTCACCAGGCTCAACGGGTTCTGCAGATGATTATTATTACGGCGGCAATGGCACTGGCGTTTTGATCTCGTCACAGGCTAGAGAAGGTTTAAGGGGTCAATTAAGTTGGATTGATCGAATTAATTACGGGGGTATCACCGATGGCTCTAGCAATACCGCACTTGCGGGTGAGCTTCACGTCACTCCCGAGAACCTAAATCAAATTCCCTACAATGGGCCAATCTATAATGGCGAAGATTTAGCCGCATTCACCAGAATTGGTGGTCCGGGCGTACCAATTTTACCCAGTAGGCAGCAACCGGAATCCTCAGTACTCGGTTTTGGCGGTTGGCACCCTGGCGTTTGTAACTTTGTTTTTGCTGATGGCAGTACCCAATCGATTGCGAGCGATATTGATACGGTCAGCCTCGGAAATCTGTGTAATCGACGCGACGGCAGCGTGGTAGCAATCGAGTAAATCAGACTAGAACAGCAAGGTTAAAATTCATTGGTATTTTTTCAAGATAGAAAAGTCCCTGCGTTCCTCAAATTCAATTGGCTTGCCGTCCTATTTATTATTGGACTTAGCCAAATTCTTGGATGCGGTTCTAATCAAGTTCCAACTCACGCTATCGAAGGTATTGTAGAGTTTGAGGATGGCTCACCGCTCAAGTTTGGTAATATTGAGTTTTACAGCGCCGAACACAAGCTGAATGCTCGCGGTAAAATTAATCGAGATGGAACGTTTACCGTTGGAACGTACGGTGAGAATGACGGGGCTGTGGCAGGTAATCAGCAAATTGCAATCCTGCAAATCTCTGGTAATTATTTGACCGAGAAACTAAATGACCAGATTAATCATGATCACGGTCACCTGATTGACCAAGCTCACGGCGATTACCGGACTTCTGGATTAGAGTTCGTGGTTGAACCGGGTGTAAACCGAATTCAATTGACGGTTCGTAAACGACGTCAGCAAACTTCTGAAGGTATGCCCAAGCATTAGTTTGGTGAGCTCAATGTTTAGGATAAAGCGATAGTTAATTGTTGCACTGTAGATTTGACTTCCAAGGATCTTTGAGGCTGGTTTCGGCATTTTAGAGTCAAGCAATATAGCTTAGTTTGCTGGGCTGGTTTTTGGCAACTTCGTCCATCGTCGCCTTCTCGCCAGCAATAACTTCGAGCGACTCTGCTCATAAATTTGACAACTTTTCAGCTGAAGGTTCAAATTTTAATTCGAGTTTCTGCGGCGCATCGCATGAGGTCCGTAAAGTTGCGAAGGATCTTCAATTTCTCCTTTTAATTCTCTTTTTAATTTCTTCATTGGTTAAGTAGCATGGTCAACTTTTTGAAGTTTCTCCTTGTGGCAACTCTATCTTTGGTTGGAACTTTGACGACTGCCCAAGAGGCAGGTGACGCGTCGGCGAAATTTAGTGAAGCTGATGCGGATGGCAACGGGTCGTTGTCCAAGCCGGAATTTAAAAGTTATATGTCAGCGAAACTGCCGGCGTTTAAACAGTTCGATCCGCTCATGGAAAAGTTAGATGTCGATCAGGATGGTGCGATATCAAGGGAAGAATTTGGTAGGCGTCGCGAAGCGGTCAAGGAATTAATGGCTCAGGCAACGGCGGCTCCAGTGGAGTTTGCGGATGAGTTTAATCTTCGGTTTTTAAAACGAAAGCCGCTGGTGGGCGAACCGATTGGCGATCTGGTTGCGTTTGATGAAAATGGCGATGAGTTTGATTTTTCATTGTTAAAAGGGAAGTATACGGTCGTAAATTTCGGTTGTTTGACCTGACCGCCGTTTCTCCGTAACGTCTCCAGTCTGGAAACGGTATTTCGTGATTATCGCGACAAGGGTGTTCAGTTCTTTTATGTTTACAAAGCTGTCGAACACCCGGAGATAAACAACTTTGTATCGGCGCTGGATATTGAGGAACGCTTAAAGCACATAGCCCACGCCAAAGAGCGATTCCAAACTGAGATACCATGGGTCTGCGACACGATGGACCATCAGGTTGAAAATGCATTTGGAGGAGCTCCTAACGGTGGTTTTATTCTTGATCCCGATGGTAAAGTTGTCCGCAAACGATTCTGGGCCAACCCCCAAACGCTGCGATCTGATTTGGAAGAGCTGATAGGGAAGGTTGAAAAAATTACCAAAGTGGAGGATCTGCCGACTGCCTTCACTCCAGAGCCTCGAAAAATTGCCTGTGGAATCGTGCCTCGTATTCAATTGCCAGGCAGAATGAGGCCGTTGGAAGTCCAGCATGTGCCGGATGACGACAATCCTTTTTTTGCAAAACTTCGAGTGGAAGGGACTCCTCGGTTGTTCAAAACCGGTAAGGGGGATATGTACCTTGGCGTTTACCTTGATCCACTTTACAAGGTCCATTGGAATAATCGAGCCGGGAAGGTAAAGCTAGAACTGAAGACGGAGGGCAATGTCATCCTCGATCAGCAAACACTAACGAGTGCGGAAGTCAATGAGGATGCTGACGTTGATCCCCGGCAGTTTTTGATTGAGGCAACTTTTAAGGATCAGTCTGCACCGCTAGTCGCATTTTTAACTTATACCGTTTGCGATGACGCGGAGACCTTCTGTATCGAGGTGACTCAGGAGTATCACATCTATGGCAGATCAAACACAAATCTTGGCACGCGGCCCGGTATTTTTCTTAATGAAATGTTTGCCAATGTTCGTGAGATGGACACCAACGGTGATGGCAATTTGACGATCGACGAGTTGCCGCCGGGAAAAGTCACGATGTACGTTGGGCATATGGATTACAACGCCAATAACGTGATTGAAAAATCGGAGATAGACCGTTTCTGGCAGATGTTTAACAATGGCCGGGGCGTTTCAAAATTCAATGATGGAAGACGCGGGCAGAAATAAGTCGTTCGTTGAATTACCAACTATCATTAACTAAATACAGAATTAGTTAGTCGATGAGTGAAGATGAATCCCCCTCTGATGGAGGTAATTCCCGGTTGGTTCGTACAGCTGCGCGTCAGCGGCGGCCTGGCTCGATTCGTAAACGGCTTGAGGCTTGTTTACTAATCGTTGTAATGAAGTTTGCCGTGGCGAATTGTTTGGCGACCGCCCATTCGACGCCAGTGGCTGGTTCCTGTCCGACAAAACAAACAAAAAAAACACGACAAATGGAAGCTCCCAAGGTTGGTGCTGTAGCCGGATGAGCGTGTACATGTTTTTGCATCCGGGCTTGATTGCTACGCCGAGAATGAAATCCATACTAACTTTCGAATTTCATCTACAAGAGAATCAATATTTTTAGTGAGGCCGAACGGGATTACCATTGAGCAACCGTGTCACTTGGTGTTTCGGATGCGTCTCACGGCGTAAAGTATGCGGCCGTGACGGGGAACCAGGTCTCTTCGTGCGGCCGACCTCAAGAGGATTTCTCGAAGGCGTTCAGGATCACACTCTAGAACCAACCTTGATAATTCATCATTAACAGAATGCTGTAGGAAACAACTCCCGATACGGCGAGGGTTCCAAAGTGGAGGAGGCTTTTCGACGTATTGATTTTCCAAATTGAAATGATGTTGGCGATCAGCATCACGATAGAAACGATGATGAGTTTGTATGCGATCATTCCGGTCAATCCCCAGTCCTCTAGGATGTGAGCAGCGATCGGATTTGACTCAATAAACTGCCCCGTGCTAAGCAGCATGGATGTCATTACAATGTCCATTATGTTGGCGATTACGAACATCGATTTTTCAAAGCTCAGTAACCCTTGTAATGACGAGAGATCCTGCCTAAGGGTAGTGAAGAGACTCGACTTCAGATCTATCGAATTCATGCGATATTTCCTTTACGACTCTGGTTAAGCTGGCTTTTACTATTTACTATTCGCTAAATGAGGAAGGATATTGAAGGATTAATGCAGGTTTATTGGGGAAGATTTTTCAGGAAAGCATCGTCTCAATTGAAGCGCCGGATTGTCTGTTACGGCATCAAGTAATATCGACTATTCAAGGAGCATAATCACTTTAAGAACTGAAAATAGTTTTAAGTGTAGAATGCTATTCACCAAGGGGATCCGGTGTTCTGGAAACTTTCCACTTAATGTTGCAACCAACCGATGGAAACTGATGTGAGTTAACTGAACTCCCATTAATCGTTGCCTTGACTGCTTCTCTCAAGTCCCTGCCGTGAGGTTCTTGTCCCGTTGAATCATAGACGCCTGAGGCGATTCGACTAGGTCGGGTCTCATCGAGTCGGCCGCGGTAGACAAGTCGTTGGTTGCTGTCAAAAAGAAAAAAATCGGGTGTGCAAGTCGCTTGAAATTCTTTGGCGACCTGTTGAGATGCGTCAAACAGATAAGGGAAACGATAGCCGCGTTTCTCCTTTTCAGCGAGCATCAGTTCAGGTTGGTCGTCTGGATATTGAACAATGTCATTACTTTGAATTGCGACCATGCCGAGTTTTGCTTGTGCATAATCGTGACTTAAAAGTGCTAATTCATTGGCAATGTGTTTTACATAAGGGCAATGATTGCAAATGAACATTACCAAAAGAGGACGATCTAAAAAGTCTTCACTCGAATAGTATGCACCATCAGTATCCGACAACCGAAAATCAGGAAGTCGCGTTCCCAGAGAGACCATTGATGATTCAGTCAGTGCCATGGCGGTGATCCTTCGAGCTCAAAAGGCAAACCCGAATCGCAACATCATGGCATCGCTTAGATCGAGATTAGGTGTGGAACTGCGGTAGACAATTTCCCGATTAAAGACGTAGCCAAGATCCAGAAATCCTGTGACCTGTGAACTGCCCATCCATTCGATTCCAAAGAATGCTCGGACATCATTCACATCAGCTTGATCTTTCATGCCATTGGCTCTGTCAATCGCCCAACTACCACCGCCTAATTCGGCACCAATGTACCCCCAAGCATCGTAGTTGTTGATTCGGAGGCGGTGGGCTAATTTTGTTTTTGGAAAATAGAGATCAAGTTTCATGTCATCGTTGGGATTCATGTAAAGTCCGAATGCCGGTAGCAGCTTGATGTCAAGTCGGTCAAAATACTCAACACCAAATTTAGCGACGGTGTACTTATTTAGTCTCGACCACCCGAGAAGTTTTCCGGTTAGACGCAGTCCATTACTCGAAGTGTTTTTATAATCGCTATAAAAACCAACGGTAAAATTCGATTCGAGCCCGCTACGCTTTGACGGGTCGGTAATGTGGTCAAATGCCAAATACGAACTGTAGGCCTGCGCGGGCAAATCAAAAGTTGGTCCTGTTGGCCCATTCCAGAAATTGAAAATGTAGCCCGGCGAAATTTTTAAAGGCGAGGGACCGTTTAAAAATTTTGGGATGTTAATCGTGGTTGCCAGCCCGAAGTTATTGATGTTTAATTCGTTGCCGCTTCCGCCCGGAATGTAGACGCTCCACGTTCGCGGGTGCTCCAACACCTTGGGAAGGAATTCATCGGTAAACGAAGTCCACGGGTCCTGTTGCCATGACTGCTGGGCTGGATAACCGCCCGGAATCATCTGGTTTGACTGGCCAAACATGGGTTGTCCTTGCATGTTTTGACCACCGGCCTGATTGAACGTCGGGAAATTCAGATTTAGCGTTGGGTCAGCTGGCGGTGAATTAATAATCGGGGGAGAAGTCGGCGGCAACCCTTGTGGATTCGAGAATTGAGAGGATTGATTAAACGTTGGAGGGACGGAGAAGCCATTAATTGGTGGCGGTCTGAGAGTTGAGGGGGCGGCCCCTGTTTGTTGGGGGAGTGCGCCAGTGCTGAAGCTAGGCCGTTGAGCTTTGGCGGCTGGACAGCTCAAAATTGTCGCTAGCACGCATGCAAGCGTGCAAGTTTGAGCGAAAATTTTGAATTGGCTAAACAATTGACTACGGTTCCGTCGATAGAGGCCTGCGAAAAACAAAGCAGGTGAATATCAACTGGTTTAGAACCAGTCAAGTCGAATTCTGGGGAAGATCGCTGCGTTGAGCGGGACGCTATCAAGCAAATAAATGGAGAAAAAACGGTAGCGATAGCGATGAAATATCTCAAAAGCGTCAACCTAGGGATTGGGTTGGCTCCCTTAGGTTGGTTTTCGCGCTTTACTCACTTTTCTTTTCTGCAGAAACGGGTTCGGTTAAGGTAGGTTTCTTTTTCGGGGATTTTTTGGTCGACTTCTTTTTTGCTTTTTTAGTGGTCGTTTTCTTACGAGTCGTTTTCTTTTTGGTTGCTTTTTTCTTTTTAGCAGCCTTTTTCTTTGGAGCTTCTACCACAGTCTCAGCATCGTCACCTTCGACAGATTTTTTCGCATTTTTTCGCGGAGCGAATTCGAATCCGAGTTTTCCGTTGTCTCGGTCGATGGTTAGGTGTGCGGCGAACTTGCGTCCCTTCTTCGAGAGAAAGCCCGGCATTAAATCGGTTTTGCCTTCGACGAATAATTTGACCGCCTGTTCTGTCGGAATTTCGCGTTTGAGAATTGTCTTACTGATGCGAACACCGCGGTCGTCTATTTTGGTGGCCATGGCCGGTGCTAGGTAGGCACTTTCGACTTCGTAGATTGGAATAAGCGTTTCCGAATCATCATTCAGTTTAGCCTGACAGATAATTTGTTCGTCTTTTAAATTCTTGAGTTCTTCTTCGCGTCGATCGTCTCCTTCGAATACAAACGAGACCTTCCAAGTCTTTTTTTCCTTCGCGAAAGTCAGTTCTGCTTCAAAGGGTTGGCCGAAGCGATTTTTAAAGTCGGTGATGGGGCCAATCTTTTTATCGACAATGAGGTTTCGTGCTTCTTCCTCTGTTAGTTCATGGCTGGCAATATGCTTTTTAAGTCGAAAATTGCATTCGGGATTCTTGCACTCGAAAACTCCGTCGGTTTGTTTTAACGGGGAACTGTCACATTCCAGACAGGCAGTTTCGAGATCAGGGAAAATTCGATTAACTTTCTCTGCAGTAAAATCCTTTGTTTGGGCGACGATACCGTTTGTTAGTTCAATGATTTCATTCATGAACTGATCTTTGTTAAGCCGGCCAGCTTCCATTTCTTTGAGCTTGAATTCCCATTCCCCAGTCATTTCTGGCGATCCAAGCGTGGTGATGCCGATTTCGTCAAGAAGGTCGACGAGGGCGATCCCTTTGTTGGAGACGACAAGCTCCCGTTTGTTAATTTCATTTCGAAATACATATTTTTGGCGGATTAAGTTTTCAATAATCGCGGCCCGCGTTGCCGGAGTTCCAAGCCCGCGGTCACTCATAGCTTCTCTCAATTCGTCGTCATCGACTCGTTTCCCTGCGGTTTCCATGGCGGACAGCAAAGTACTGTCGTTGAATCGAGCGGGAGGTTTGGTTTCGTTGGCTCTCATTTCGATCGCCAAATTTTCGGCGGATTCGCCATCGGCAACGTAGCAGAGTTCATCCTTGTCAGCGGCAACCCCCGGTTTTCGTCCGTAGACTTCGAGGTAGCCAGGTACGACTAAAATCCGGCCTGCCGTTAAAAAACTATCTTCGCCGATTCGGGTAATACGACGAGTTAATTCAAATTCGGCGTGGGGATAAAAGATGGCAAAAAACCGTTGCAAAACCAATTGATAGAGTTTCGCCGCCGCTTCATCCAGCTTAGCGGGTGGTAATTTTCCGGTTGGAATAATTGCGAAGTGATCACTGACCTTTTTGGTATTAAAGACTCGTTTGGTTGGAATGATCTTGTTGTTTGTGGTTAGCCATTTTGCGGAGTTGACTAATGTCGGGTTGAGGGTCTCGTTGGGTTTCCCTTGGGAGAGGGTGAGAACCGTTCCTTTGACTGTATCGACGTAGTCTTCGGGAAGGTACTTAGAATCGGTACGTGGGTAGGTGAGTAATTTGTATCGATCGTAAAGTGCCTGGGCGAGCTGAAGGGTTCGTTTGGCACTAAAACCAAACTTGTTCCCAGCTTCGCGTTGTAGGCTGGTAAGATCGAACAGTTGCGGAGGTGCTTGTTTCGAAGGTTTTTTGTTTTCTTCGACTTTTCCCGTTTTACCTTCGCATCGGGTTTTAATCGCTTCAGCTTCCTCGAGCGTCCAAATTCGCTCGGCTTTCTTTTGGTTGTCGTCCTCATCTTTTTCAAAGTCTTCCACAAACCAACGGGAAGCATATTCACCATTTTCGACTTTAAAGTCTGCATGGACTTCGTAGAACGGGCGGGAAACAAAGTTTCGAATAAGCCGTTCTTTTTCAGTAAGGATTACCAAAGTTGGAGTTTGCACGCGTCCGGCTGAGGTAACATTAAACCCGCCGTTTCGTGAATTAAAGGCAGTCAAAGCCCGTGTGCCGTTAAGCCCGATTAGCCAATCGCTTTGACTGCGACAGACTGCGGCATCAGCTAGGTCGTTCATGTCCTCACCGGTGCGCATATTTGACCAGGCCTCGAGGATGGAGTTGTCGGTCATCGACTGCATCCACATTCGCTTAATTGTCAGGTCTTTTTTGATGTTGGCCATGTCCATCAAATACCGAAATATAAGCTCGCCTTCGCGCCCGGCATCGCAAGCGTTAATGACGGTGTCGACATCCTTTTTCTTAAGAAGTCGGACGAGCAGCTTGTATTTAGCGAGGCTTCGTTCGATCGGTTCAAGCTCGAATGCTTTGGGGACATGGGGGAGATGGGTCATGCTCCATGGCAGTTTCTTTCCGTCCTCCTTCGTCGGCATTCTCAGTGCGACGAGGTGTCCCAAAGCCGAGGCGACGTAAGCGTGATCGTTTTCAAAATAGTCTTTTTGTTTCTTGAATTTTCCCATTTCCGGGAGTTTTCCAAGGACTCGGGCGAGATCGGTGGCGACGCTTGGTTTTTCCGCAATGATGAGTAATTTGGACATCCGGCAGTTTACCCGTGGCTTGTGTTTCTCAATTGGCGTTAAAAAAATCGAATAATTCTGATTTACGACAATGTTGATCGGTCGTCGTCAGAATTCAACTGAAAAAAATCCTCGATTGTTTTATTTACCAATCCTTTAGTTAAGCTGTTTTGGCATTGAAATTACCGCTTAAGAGCTATAAATTCGACAAAACGCCAGTTCAGGTGGTGGACTTGATCCGCCCCCCCGCCTTGGTTCAGAGGTTGAGAAATAATCCCTTGAGGCCAAAGTTGTCAACCCCGGAGGGATTCCCGCGTGGGTTGGAACAAGCAACTTTTGAGGTGAAAGGGCGTTATTATGAAAAGTGTATCCTCGTTTTCGGTAATGGATAAAGAAAATGCTCGCTTGGTTTCGACGTCACGCAAAAGTCTTAATGGTTGTCCTTGGCTCGTCTGCAATGGCGATTTTTGGCCTGGGGCCGGTTTTTGACACCCTTTCAAATGGAAGGATGTCGGAGAATCAAAACGCTGATGAGTATAAAGTGATTGCGACCTGGAAGGGTGGCGAGATTAATCGGCGTCAACTCGATTCCATGAGAGTAGATCACTATCAGACGGTTGCCTTTCTGGATGGTGTCCGGCAGGCCGCTGCGAAAAAGTTTGGTGGAGAACGCCGTCCGTTTGTGATGCCGATCTCACCAATCAATAGTAACCGCCCCGAGGTGGTCGATGGCGAACTCATTAGTCGCTACATCTTTGCCCAGCTTGCAACAGAAGAGGGTGTTGTTGCGAGCGACGGCATGGTGGATGACTACTTAAGAGAACTTTCGGCGGGCGCCGAGTTTAGCCGCCAGGATTTCGAGGCAATTAACAATAAAGTTAATAGCAAGTATTCAACCATGTCGCGGATTCGAGAGCGACTCAAAATTGAATTGCTTGCTAATCAAATGTTGCTTTTCGGAACACTCGGTATTTCCGGTGCTCCTAATGTTACTGAAGCAGTTCAACTGTTTTCCAGAACAACCGATCAGGTCGAATGCGAGGTCTTGCCGATCGATGTCGGTAAGATGGAGAGTCAGATCACGGATAAGCCAGATGGAAGTGTTCAGAAGGCATTGTACGAAGAGGGGAAATATGAATTCCCCACTGCGAATGGTGAAAAGCCTGGTTTTAAAATGGGACCAAGACTGCGGCTACAGTACTTTGTTGCCGATTTCCAAAGTTTCCTTCAAGCGGAAATGAATAAACTTTCAGACGAAGAGGTCCAAAAGGAATACGAGCGATTGGTAGCCGCAAAGGACGAAATGGTTCTTGAGCCACTTCCTGTCGACGACGGTTCTATTGAATTGAACAGTCCTCCACCTGGGCAACCAGATGTTACTGCTCCCCCCGTAGAAAACCCTTCGGCGGGGGGTGAGGAAATGAAAGATGCCCCTGGAGACGTCACACCTCCACCGGAGGCGAAGGCAGAAGCACCTAAAGCAGAAGCACCTAAAGCAGAAGTACCTAAAGCAGAAGTACCTAAAGCAGAAGCACCTAAAGCAGAAGCACCTAAAGCAGAAGCACCTAAAGCAGAAGC
>CALKNI010000142.1 GCA_938091115.1 uncultured Pirellulaceae bacterium
GTTTGGTTTTCTCAAAGAAAACGGGATGACCGAACTAAGCGTTAACAATTTCTCCTTTGACGCTGCTGCCTACACGGTCGCTCCGATTGCCGCGATTCTCGCACCACTTTCTCTTGGCCTTGTTGCCGATCGTTTCATCAACACCGAGAGAGTGCTGGCGATCTTAAACATTGTCGGAGCAGCTCTGCTTTGGTACGCACCTTCGCTTGCCGCTGCTGGCGCACCAGACAGTTACATTTCCCAATTCATGCACCCCATGGTTCTATGCCTTTTGGCCTATATGATTTGCTTCATGCCGACCTTGGCTTTGACAGCAAGCCTTTCCTTCAAGCACCTGAAAGACGGTGAAAAAGAATTTCCACTGGTTCGAGTACTCGGAACGATCGGCTGGATCGCTGGCAACTGGGCAATGCTTGGCTGCCGAACCATCACTGGCAATACAGAAGCGTTCAGTGACAATTCGGAACACATGTTTACCGCCGCAGCAATCGCATCGTTGATTCTCGGGCTCTATTGTCTCACACTCCCTAAAACCGCACCACCTGCGAAAGGCGAACCCATTTCGCTAGGGAAAGTAGTTGGAATTGATGCCTGGGCAATGTTTAAAGACAGATCATTTTTTGTTTTCGCGCTTGCCTCATTTTTAATCTGCATCCCTTTGGCTGGATATTACGCGAAAGGCGCCGGATTCGTAGGAGAGATGGGAGTCACACTGTTTGGCTCGACAACTGGAGCGATGAGCACCGGGCAAATGAGCGAGATCTTCTTCATGCTCATCATGCCACTCTGTTTCGCCAGACTGGGCGTAAAAAAGATGCTCGTCATCGGTATGCTCGCATGGGTCGTTCGATACGGGCTATGGGGATTTGCATTTGGGCAGGATGGAATCCTCCTGACCGCTCCGGTATTCATTGGCATCCTGTTGCATGGAATCTGCTATGACTTCTTCTTTGTCACCGGCATGATTTACACTGATAAAAAAGCGGCACCGGAAGTCCGCGGTCAGGCTCAATCTTTAATCGTAATGCTAACTCAGGGATTGGGACTGGGAATCGGAGCCCAAGCCTTTGGCACATGGACCGGATTGTGCACCACCGATGGAGTCATTGACTTTAGTAAATTCTGGTACGTTCCCGCCCTCTTCGCGGCGGTCGTAATGGTATTCTTCGCCTTGACATTCTGGGATCGGACAGCAGATGACACTAAGCAGGAAATCGGCTGAGGATAAATCAAATTTCAATCGTGAATTGAAAAAGTAGATTTCCAAGTTAATCCAACAAAGCACTTTCCCAATGAATGGGAGAGTGCTTTTTTTACCTATCTTGCAAAATAGGTATCTGACACCACTCAATTCAATATACCCTGTCGTAAGAATACTTTCCTATCGGTAAAATTTGTTTCACCGCAAATAATATCCAGAAGGAATCAGTACGATGGCCACACCGCTCGAATATGAAAATGCTGTCGGCGAACGTTACGCCAAAGCAGCCGAGGAACGCGAATCTTCACTCTGCTGCCCAGTTGTTTATCGCCAAGAGCTACTCGATGTAATCCCCCAGGAGATTATCGATCGAGATTACGGATGCGGTGATCCATCACCCTACGTTCAGCCTGGAGATACGGTACTCGACCTTGGTTCGGGCGGCGGCAAACTGTGCTACATCGCCTCTCAACTGGTTGGGAAACAGGGCTCAGTCATTGGAGTGGACTGTAATCCCACCATGCTTCAATTAGCCAGAAAATACCAATCGGAAGTTGCCGAGAAGATTGGTTACGGCAACATCTCTTTTCGCGCTGGAATGATTCAGGATTTAAAACTAGACCTCGAGCTATTTGCATCTCAGCGCAATCGCGACCCTGAATCAGGACTCTCCGGTGTCGTAGAAGACCGCAACCTCGCCCATCGACTCTCTCTTGAGTCACCCCTTATTGAGAGCGGAAGCGTTGATTGTGTCGTTTCCAATTGTGTCCTCAACCTAGTGCAACCCGAGGATAGGAAACAGCTTTTCAGGGAGGTTTTTCGAGTGCTTAAAGTGGGTGGACGCGCAGCGATCAGCGATATTGTGGCTGATGAAGATATTCCCCCGCACATGCAAAATGATCCCACCCTCTGGTCGGGGTGCATTTCCGGAGCGTGGCGGGAGGATGAATTCCTCGCTGAATTTGAACGTGCCGGGTTTGAGGGAATGCATTTGGCCAAACGGGAATCAGAGCCATGGCAAACCGTCGAAGGGATCGAATTTCGATCCGTGACGGTCGTTGCCTACAAACCCGACGATTGCCCTTGCCTCGAGCGCAACCAAGCGGTCATCTATCGTGGTCCGTTTAACCAAGTTCTCGACGACGACGGCCACACCTATTACCGAGGCCAGCGGATGGCCGTTTGTGATCGGACGTTTAGGATGCTGCAAACGGGCGTGCTCTCTGAGCAATTCTTCTTCCTTGAGCCCTACCAGGAAATTCCTTTAAGTGACGCCAAGCTCTCCGATTGCGAAGAACGCATTCGACCGGCTCGAGAAACAAAGGGCGAGCTATACCAGCTAAATCAGGCACCTGACGAAGATTGTTGTGGCGGATCTACTTGCTGCTAACAACCTTAACAACGAACAGCCGACCGATGGGCCCAAGCTTCAGGCCGGCTATAGGAGGAATTATTTTCGGATGAAACCTAAAACATCACTCCAGCACCGCGGCGAGCGATTTGCTGATCCGACAGAACAATTAGTTGTGCTCGCACCTCAGAAAGATTCTCAGCAATTTCAGACCTCATTAACTAAGGCTGGGCTACCCCAACTGACGGCCAATCAAGTTGAAATCCTTCAGGTCAACCTTGGAAAACTTTGCAACATGACCTGCGACCATTGCCATGTGGACGCCGGCCCCGACCGCCGCGAAATCATGCAACGCTTGGAAATTGATGCCTGTATTCAAACGCTGAAAAATAATCCGGAAATCAAAACACTGGACTTGACCGGCGGCGCTCCGGAAATGAACCCACACTTTTGCGACTTGGTCACCTCGGCAAGAAAACTGGGCTGCCATGTGATCGATCGATGTAATTTGACAATTCTGCTCGCAAAAAGCTACGAACATTTACCTGAATTTTTGGCAGCCAACGCAGTCGAAATCGTGGCGTCCCTTCCCTGTTACCTCGAAGAGAATACCGATTCCCAGCGCGGAGACGGAGCCTACTCAAAATCGATCGAAGCCTTGGTCAAACTAAATTCGCTCGGCTACGGAAAAGCGGGCACCGGGCTCACCCTGACCCTAGTTTACAACCCCGTAGGAGCCAACCTTCCACCAGCCCAACAAGACCTAGAGTCAGTCTACCGCCGCGAGCTGCAAACACGTTTCGGAATTGAATTCAATCGACTATTTACAATTACCAACATGCCAGTTAGTCGGTATCTCGACTTTCTTATCCGCACCGGCGATTATTCCACTTACATGGAAAAATTAATCCGTGCCTTCAACCCTGCGGCCGTTTCTGGATTGATGTGTCGAAATACACTATCCATCGGGTGGAACGGCAAACTCTATGATTGTGATTTTAATCAAATGTTAGAACTTAACCTTGCATCCCCCGCCCCGCAAACGATTCACGATTTCAATCACGACGAGTTAATCAATCGACCAATTCAAGTCGCTCAACATTGTTTTGGCTGCACTGCCGGAGCAGGTTCTGGATGCCAAGGCTCCATTACTTAAACCTAAATTCAAGTTTTGAATTCGTTGTTGGCGGTTGCCAACTGAGCCTTGCTTGTTTCTACTGTAACTAGTACCAGAAAGCCTATGAAACAATTGGGCGGAACAGAGAAACAACAGAGCTATAAACATATTTTTTAATACGACAGCAAGAGGAAAGACAATGCTTAACAAACTTAAGTGGATGTTACCGGGGATGCTCATTGCAATTTCAATCATTGGTTGTAATCAACCGACCATGGCACAAGATCCGGACGATGCAAAAGTTACCCATCAGGTTTTCTTTGATGTGAAAATTGGTGACAAAGAACCCAAACGAATTGTCATGGGACTATTTGGCGATACGGTGCCCAAGACTGCAGAAAACTTTCGTGCTCTTTGCACAGGCGAAAAAGGTAATGGAAAATCCGGTAAGCCTCTTCATTACAAGGGAAGTGTATTCCATCGTGTCATTCCACAATTCATGCTTCAAGGTGGTGACTTTACCAACGGTAACGGCACTGGCGGAGAAAGCATTTACGGTGAGAAATTCGCAGACGAAAACTTCAAACTCAAACACACCAAGCCTGGTTTACTCAGCATGGCCAATGCTGGCCCGGGTACGAATGGTTCTCAGTTTTTCATTACCACAATTATAACGGGTTGGCTCGATGGACGACACGTTGTCTTTGGCAAAGTCATCGATGGCATGGACACTGTAAAAGCGGTCGAAGCGGTCGGTAGTCGCTCTGGACGAACCAGCGAAATTGTCACGATCGTTGACTGCGGGGAACTCAAAGGCGACGACATGATCAAAAAGTAAGATTCGCTGCCCCGATTTTAGCTCTACTCAGAATCGCTGATAACACCCGCATTACCTCCGAATTAATCAGACTTAGGCGAGAAAACCGAGGAAGTTAATCGACGCCCCGGGTCCGGGGCGTAGACCGCGAGCAGTTGTGACTTGAGCGTAATTGCTGGTCATAAAAGCGACGCTGGTGTCGAATCTTTGAAGGACGAACGGGCTTTGAGAAAAATGAAAATGATTCGCAACAAGGGAAATACGAGTTGCAGATCGATTTCAGCAAAACAGGTAGCGACTGCGACGAGAATCAAAGAAGTCCATTTCAAACCCAATTGGTATCAGCTAAGTCTGAAATCAATATTTACACTTGTAACGCTTAGCAGCATCTGCTTCTGCTATTTCGGCATTAAAATGCAGCAAGCAAGCCAACAGCGGCAAGCAGTAAAAGTGATTTTGAAATCCGGGGGAAGAGTTGAGTACGATTACCAGGCAAATAACAGCGGTCAAACGGCTTCTCCACGCTGGCTAAGGGATCTTTTGGGAGATGACTTTTTTCAAGAGGTTATCGTTGTATCGCTAGATTGGAACGGCAGTCTGGGTGACCAGCAATGGCAGCAAATTGAGGTTCTGAGAAAACTAAAAAAGCTCGATCTCAGCTACAGTAGCATTTCGGAAAACCGGATCACCCATCTTGCCGGACTAAGAGACTTGGAGAATCTTTCACTCGCTGGCAGCACCTTGGGCGACTTTGGGCTTGAGCAACTTAGTCGGTTGCGCCATCTCCGTCGGCTCGACCTCACGAACACTAAAATCACCAATGCGAAACTCGTTCGTTTACGCCGACTAGGCGAACCGGTAGCACTCCAGGAACTGCACCTTGACAATAACGTATTAACTTCGCTTCAAGGGCTTGAAGATTTCACGCAATTGAAAGAGCTCTCCTTATACGGGAATCAAATTACATCCGCTCATGGGATTGGGCGGATAAGGAACCTGGAAAAGCTGAACTTGTTTGGTAATGCCTTGACCTCGGTAAAAGATCTGCAAAATCTTACGAACCTCAAGGAACTGGTCCTATCGGGCAACCAACTATCATCGATTGAAGGCCTTGAGAAGCTGTACCAGCTCGAGAGTCTGAGCCTTGAGGGCAATCAACTGACGACACTCCAAGGTTTAGAGGAGCTTGAGAATTTGCGACAGCTGTACCTAAGCGGTAATCGGTTAAATTCGGTAGCTGCATTATTCTTTCTCACACAACTAGAGGTGATCGATCTCGGGTGGAATCCGACACTTCCTGCCGAACAGGTCTACAAACTGCGTTCCAGTTTGCCAAACTGCAAAATCAAATGGACCGATCCTGCCGGAGTGAAGAGTGCGACGTCCGGGCACCAATGACAGCCAGTTTCGCAGACGCTCCTGTAATCGGAGTTACTGCAAGTACTAAGCCGAGTTGACCAGACCAATCCCAAAATGGATGTCGCCGCTTCACTAATTCGGGCTGAGTGTCATTGTTGGATTACCATAGCATCAAATGGCATTAAAAGAACAAATGGCAGAAAAAACATCGTGAAAACTGACTCATTTCCAGTTTGATGCCCGCGTCCCTTAGACAGAGTGATTAATAGCTGCCACCGGACAAACAATGAAGGCGATTCCCTTTCATTCCGCTATTTTTGTCCGTTTAAACCCTAGCATCCAATCCAGCAACTCCGCGGTACCGAACTCGGCTTTTCCAGAGGCTTTGTACAACCGATACTCGGGCGGAGTGCTTCCTTTACAAGGTTACGAATAGATCCGTACCGGATTTATCCAGCTAGTCCTGTCGCACGCCTAAGCATCAAACGGTTGAAAACTGCGTGTTTTCTCGACTGAAAGAAAGTCGGGATGACTGTTGGAATTTTGGGAATCCTTTTCGGCGTAGCGATTTACGTAGTTTTGTTCGTGTGTTCAGCAGCTCCAGTAATTGCACTGCTTAGAATTGCAGAAAACACTCGAATAATGGCGGAACAATCGTGATCTGATTAAATCCAAGCTAAATCCGGTACGCAAATATCTACCACCGGCCTACCTTGAACGTCAGCAACGCAGAGTAATTCAACTACCAAAGTTCTTTTGGTTAGGTACACTTCAGAAGAAAACAGAAGTTACAAAGACTGCCTTTTTTATCCTCACGATCACAATGAAATATTTTGTCAAAAGAAACGAAAAGATTAATGGCCCGTTTTCACTCACCCAAACCAAGGCCGGAATTAAAAGCGGCAAACTTCGTGATTCAGACTTGATCGGAAGTTCTACTGATGGTCCGTGGCAATTGTTGTCTCAAGTAATGGGGAAAAGCGACACATCAACGGTTGAAGTTGAATCGGACAAGATTGCAAATGCTGATCATTTTTCGACAGCCCGAGAAGATTCATACACTCTGGAACCGCAGGAAGATCAGGGAACTCGACAGGGTACATTTGACGGACGTAGTCTTCCTGCGTTACAGCCATCGACTTCAACGCCTTTAAAGCCACCGATCAAAAAACGCAAAGGCAAGCGAACGAGCCAGACAGACCGAACGGCGGCGTTGTTTGAACTTGATTCATTACGAAAAAAATCTGTCGGCGAACATGAATTAAGCCAGTTTGCCAAAGGCAGCATGGTTGATGCAGCGATGACCCATAACTCGCACGTCTTGTCTGCACTGGCCACTGGCGGACCAGCAACGAGCGACCTGGACATGCGAAAGGGCAGAGTTGACGCAACCGTTGATGCTTACGCTGCGTTACAGGGCGACGCCGAAAAAACAAAGAAGAAGGCATTAGTTCGGCAAGCAAGCCTCGAAACCCTACTGGATGTGAAGAAGACTTGGCCCAACTTGTTCGTTCGACTGGGCTTTGAATTGAGCATTACGGCAATCGGATTGCTTACCATGCTCGTAGCTTTGCCTTTGATGTTGGTGTCGTACCAAGTCTTTCTGATCACGATCCTGATAGTCGTTTCTGCCAGTGGTGTGACCTACTTGAAACTGAAACCTCTCAAACAAGCGATGATGGATTACCCCAGAATTCGAAAGTTTAAACGCGGCCGCTGGCCGAGAGACAAAGCTAATATGATGGTTACGTGGGTCGTAGTGTCAGCGAATGTGGTACTTATCGCAATTGCGTTTTGGTTGGCATTGAATTCAGGGTGATTAAGGTTCTCGCCGGAGCAATCGGCGCGAGATCATTTCGCGGGCACGCAAGTAAATCTGGCCTTTCGTGCGGCGAAGCAGAAGTACGAAGGTTGATGGGGAAGTGGAGTACCGTTTAACGGTGTGCTTCGCCAAACCTCTCGCAACTAGTGACTGGCGATACGATTCAAATCGACGTGGCCCAAATTCGTTAACATCCAAATCGCCGTAGATTGACCGAATTTCGTTTAGAATGCTCTGTATTATGAACCACTCGTTCTTTTGATCGCCGTTTTGATGCCGATATTTTTTCTTGGCATACTTTGCAAATTCAACCGCCAACAACCCTACCCTAACCGCTTCAATAGGGGAGGGGACAATTGGCATTAATTCCTCGTCCTTTGCCCATAAATCGGCGATGAGGAGTTTGTACTTTGTGCGACTTTCGCGAGTACCATGTTGACCGAGATAATGATCTTTGCCGTGGATGGTTACCACAGCTTTTCCAGAGGGTTTATGCAACCGATACTTTGGTGGAGTACTTCCGCGAGAGTTTTTGCGACGTGTCAGTCGTGCTTCCTTTACAGGGTTACGAATAGATCCGGTACAGTACCGGATTTATCCAGCTAGTCCTGTCGCACGTTTGAACATC
>CALKNI010000143.1 GCA_938091115.1 uncultured Pirellulaceae bacterium
CTGCTGACTTTGGTAATTGAGTAAATTGGTAAATAATTATTTCGAATCCCTTTTTGACTTAGTGATAGGCATGCCACCGGCAAGTTTTCAATCAAGGGGGCCGAGAACCATTCTTGATTTTATTCATCAGTTGGATGTCGAAAGCGGTCCACTTAAGGATTTTAAAACCTGAATTAAGACGTTGGGCGTGGTGTTCCGCTTGACTTGATATTATATCAGTCTGGCGTGTTTAGTGCGATTTGGTTTTCCTGTTTCCATTTTCTTCCGCCAGATTTTGTTAGATCTAACGAAACGATGATAACTTTTTTCATTCTCTGACCTTAGAAGGGCAAATATAATTTTTGAATTTTCAATTAGGTTAGTTCTTAATCTGTTGATTCAGGATTGGTAAATTAAGGTAGAGACAATGTGCTGGAATTTTGTTGTAAAAAGTCGCGTATGAAACAACGTGCTGCGGAGAGTTCGGTTGATACGGGCAATGTTGAACAATCGAATTAAAGTGTAACATGTAGGGTTGTATGCCAATACCTACGCGCTCGTTCAAGCCGGTCTGTTGCGAATTGATCAGCCTTTTCATTGAGTAAACAATGTCCCCACCTGCTGTACCTTCCGATCGCGATGCCGCTTCCCTTGTGGGTAGGTTCTTCGGCGTTTTTCGCTACAGTAAAGAGGCTCTGGATCTTGTTTGGACTACCGATAAGCGACTGACGCTAATCCTTGCAGCCTTGACTGTGTTTGCTGGCGTGATTCCGGGGCCGATCGCTTTCGTTGGCAAGCTGATCGTTGATGCTGTCATTCCAGCGGTAGAATCTGGCTTGGCTACCGATCGTTGGGTGGTGCTCAAGTGGATTGGTGTGGAAGCTGTATTGATCATATTGTTAGCGGCGGCGCAGCGGGGACTGATGGTTGCGCAATCGCTGTTGCGTGCGCTTTTGGGGCAGCGAGTTAACGTAATGATTCTTGAGAAAGCTCAAGAGTTGGATCTGTCGCATTTTGAGGACGCAGAGTTTTACGACAAATTAACGCGGGCGCGGCGGGAGGCTTCTTCTCGCCCGTTGAGCCTCGTTACGCGTACCTTTGGTTTGATTCAAAACGGTATTACGCTCGCTACTTATGGTTGGCTATTGGTTCAATTTTCTTGGCTTGCGGTGGTTGGGTTGTTAGTTGCAGCTTTGCCTTCGTTTTTCGTTGAAACGTACTTTTCGGGGGCGGCATTTAGACTGTTTCGCTGGCAAGTTCCCGAAACTCGGAAACGCAACTATCTTGAGTGGTTGTTGGCTCGAGAGGATTACGTTAAAGAGCTCAAGCTATTCGGTACCGGAGGCCTGTTTCTATCTCGTTATCGCGAAATTTTTGAGAAGCTTTACAAAGAAGACAAAGCTCTAACTTTGAGACGTGGATTGTGGGGGTTCTTGTTGGGGATACTCAGTAGTGTTGCGTTTTACGGGGCTTATGGATGGATTGGATGGTCGGCTGCGATGGGGTGGATTACTCTCGGGGGCATGACGATGTACCTGATGATCTTCAAGCAGGGGCAATCTGCGATTGCGGCAAGCCTGACTGCCATTGGCAAGATGTATGAAGACAATCTCTATCTTTCTAATTTGTACGAATTCCTTGACGAAGAAATAGATACACAGGATGGTATTGCCAAAGTGGGGCCGTCTCCGGGAGACGGCTTGCGTTTCGAGGGGGTGTCATTTACTTACCCGGGGCAAGCAGTTCCCGCACTCGAAAAAATTAGTCTTCATCTCCGACCTGGTCAAAAACTTGCCTTGGTCGGTGAAAATGGGTCCGGGAAGACGACGTTGATTAAGCTGCTAACGCGTCTTTACCTTCCAACGGAGGGGCGTGTCTTGCTCGATGGTAGAGATTTAAATGAGTGGGAATTGCGTGCACTGCGTGAGCGGATTGGCGTGATTTTTCAAGACTTCGTTAGGTACCAGCTTGAGGTGGGCGAGAATATTGGCGTGGGTGATGTGGCTAATTTTAATGCCCGCGATCAACAACAGGCAGCGGCTGAAAAAGGGATGGCTCATCCTTTTATTGAAGAGATGGAGAAAGGGTATGACACGCAACTTGGTCGCTGGTTCAAGGACGGCCGGGAATTGTCAGGCGGACAATGGCAAAAGATTGCTTTGTCCCGAGCGTTTATGAGAACGCAAGCGGACATTTTAGTGCTAGATGAACCCACTTCCGCGATGGATGCTGAGGCGGAAGCGCGAATCTTTGATCACTTTCGCGAGGTGACTCAAAGGCAGATGGCTATTTTGATTTCGCATCGATTTTCGACCGTCCGGATGGCTGACCAGATCGTGGTTTTGGACAAAGGCAAAGTCATTGAGCGAGGGTCTCATGAGGAGTTGATGGTGCAAAACGGCCATTACGCACACCTCTTTACCATTCAGGCAAAGGGCTATCAGTAGAATGCCAATCAGCGAAATGAAGGTTTCCAAACCGAATCAGCGAGTCTTTCTGTATTCCCCAAACCGTTCGTGTCTTGCTTCTGGAAGTTTAGCTTAGTTCAAGGAGCCGCTGGTTATGTCGTCTATGTTGATTCTCTCTTTTTTGATTTGTTCTGCCAAAGCTTCGGTGAGCGGTGAGATTAGGGAGAAGTGGTCATGGTAGCGGACTTTGTGAAACTGGATGTGGGGATTGAAGTTTACCTCCGACATCTTTTTGAGCTCATTCCAGTTTCCGTTTTCCTCTTCTTTGAAATCACAAGGACCGTGAAGTGGAACTTACAAATGTTAGTAAAACTAAGTTTGAATGTTTGCGCTCCTCACAAAGAAAGCAAGCCAATTGCTAGTACGTAAATACCATGGTGTCAGAACCAAGGTTTGCAAACAGCTTAGGTTTGCTCGTAACAAATGCCTCATCGATGATTTGGGTGTCGCTAATCGTAAGATCGTTCATGCAGACAGGACAGACATGCAGTTCAGCGCCACGTTCTTTTAGTTTGGCGAGTTGAGTTTTCATAGGAGCGTGATCCTGGTAGGCGAAGTCGTCCGGGAACTCTGTGGTCGGCAACGTTGTTCCTTTTACATTAAAGAAGATCGCCACTTGATATCCTTCATCGAGGCAGAATCCGGCAAACGTAAGTCCCATGTTTACTGCCTGAGGGTCGACTTTGGGGTCACTCGTGATACTGAGAAGGGCTATTTTGGCAGTTGAGTTTGATTTGCTCGGTTGGACAGAGTTGGCCGCAGGTGAGGCTGAAGGCGTGTTGCACCCAGCAGTCAAAACGATGCTGCCAAAAATTGCGATGAGTGAAAGGAGTGATCGTTTGTTTTGGTTCATCAGATTTTTCATATAAAAAATTTGTAAGTTGCGCGTGGATAACTTGATAATTGTTGAGTGTTCGAGGGACGTGCAAGTGAGCGTGTCGTCCTAGTTTTACCAAACGGTTTAATTTTTACTTCCGTCTTTTCCTCCATGACGATGGAGAATAAGCTTTAAGACTCATTGGGTGGTGAATGAGTCACCTCATTGCAATTACCCTTGGCAATCATTAGTCGAATCTGTCTATAGTCTACGAGTTTTTTCTATGCGCTTAAATCCGGTTTCTTCTCTAATTTTAAAAACATCGATCGCGCTCATTATTTTTTGGTGTTGCGTTCATGCAAATGCGGTTGCTCAGGTTCACTATTATGAAAATGGATCTCCGTGGAATCGGAAGGCAAATTCAGGCCCGGATGCCAATGTGCCAGGCTGGTTCTACAACCTTGGAATTACGGGATTAAGAGCTGAGTTGACAGCAGATCAGCCAAAAACATTATTGGTGAGATATGTGTTTCCCGATTCCCCCGCTCACCGAAAGATCTTAGCCGGAGATCGGATTGTGGGTGTCGATGGAAAATTATTTACCAACGCGCATCAAAATGGGTACGGCATAAACGTGTTTGGTGCCGTGGGGCCTATTTCTGAATTTGCCCAGTCGTTGGAAAGCTCTCAAGGCAAGAATGCGAACGGGAGGCTCGAATTGATGATTCGCCGAGGTAGCGAACAGCTGAATGTTGTTATTAAGATTGGTAAGCAGTATGGTGCTTACTCCGATGGCTTCCCGGCTTCCTGTGAAAAAACAGATTTGATTTTGTCTGAGCTGTTAGAGGTTTTGGTGCAAAACCAAAAGCCGGATGGATCTTTTGGAAATGCCGTTCACAACACGTTTGCTCCGCTTGCCCTATTAGCTAGTGGTGAACGTAAACACTTTCAGGCGGCTGAGCGTTGTGTTGAGTTTCATTGTCGAGAAACCAAATCAAAAGACAATCGAGTGTCGGGTTTGATCAACTGGCGTTACATGAGCGCGGCAATTGTTATCAGCGAGTATTACTTGCGAACAAAAAATGCATGGGTCATTCCAGAGCTCCAGCAGATTTATGATTATCTCGCAAAAAGTCAGTATTTAAAGATGTCGCAAATTAATCCTAGGTCCAAGGAATCCCACCCGCATGCCTACCCAAAAGGCCCGGCGGATTCTCGTGGCGGTTGGGGGCACAACCCAGGTTTTGAGGGTTATGGTCCAATTGCGATGCTTACGGGGCAAGGCGCGCTGGCTTATTCGCTCATGCATCGTTGCGGAATTAAAATAGATCGGAGTAAGCATGATGCCGCGTATGATTTCCTCAAACGCGCTTCCGGTGTCAATGGATATGTTTGGTATGAAGATCAGGTGGGTGGTGGACCAGACGGTTGGGCTGACATGGGACGAACCGGTGCTGCTGGGATCGCAAATTTCCTAAGTCCCTACGAAGAATCAGCTTATCTTCAACAAGCTAAAAAGCACGCTGAAGTCATTGGACTCCATCCCGAGAGTTTTCCCGATACCCATGGCTCACCAATGATGGGGATGGGCTACACGGCACTTGCCGCAAATGTTGATCGTGAGAGTTTTCGAAAGCTAATGGATTCAAATCGCTGGTGGTTCACGCTTGCTCAATGCCATAACGGCGGATTTTATTACCAGCCAAATCGAGATAATGCTGGGTATGGCCCAGATGCTCGGATGCTAACGTCGAGTGTGGTGGCATTTATTTTTTCAATTCCCAAACACAATCTGATTGTTACCGGTAAAGACGTAAGAAGAGCGAGCTCAAGGGATCGCTAATGATAAATTGACGTAAAACGGAGATTTTAAGGAACACGATTGGTCGTTGTAGTGCGTGGTCAAGGCAGGCAACCAGTAAAAAACCGTTGTTTCTGGGTGTTGGACAGCGCAATTGGGTGTTTTTTCGCTTGGCAGATGCGGTTCGTTTTTTTTTAATGAAAAATCAGTGGCGCTGTGATCGGGTCGAAATTTTTAAGTATCATAAGAGTCAAGGCAGAAACCGAATTTGATTGGCGGGCTTCGTCAATGTCGGCCAAATTTTCCTTTGATTAAATATTAATCGACTTTTAAGGTGTGCGAATGCGACGGTCAATTTCTGTGTTCAAGACATCCGTTCTGTTTATCGTTTTGTTTGCAACTCTTAATGTGTCTGTCGCTTTGGGGCAGACGCGGTGGGGGCAAACGGCAACCGATGGTGCGGGTTTAGGGCTTGGTGATGCAACCACGATCACTTGGGGTTTCGTGAGTGACGGGACTGCGATTACTCCTGCAATAACTGGTGAATCAACCGATGGTAGTGAATTGATCAGTTTTCTCGATTTGAATTTAGGTGCTGGAGCTGGCGGATCGGATTTAACAAATCGACCATGGTTTTCAGTTTTCGATAATATTTTTGATAGGTGGGATGCTGTCTCGGGATTGAGCTTTTCTTATGAGGCAAACGACAGCGGTGAGAGAATTGACAGTTTTGTAGCTCCACGCGGTCAGTTAGGCGTTGTCGCAGATGTGAGGATTGCTGGTCATTCAATCGACGGTCAAACAGGTTCTAATACGCTGGCTTACAATTACTTTCCCGACCATGGAGACATGGTCATTGATACGGATAATGTAAGTTTCTATTCCAACAGTTCAAATAATTACCTTGGTTTAAGGAATGTATTGGCCCACGAATTTGGGCATGGAATGGGGCTGCCACATGTGGATACAACTAACAGCCTGCAGTTGATGAATCCATCCGTCAATCTTTCTTTTGATGGCCCTCAGATTGACGATATCCATCAGGCTCAAGTCCGATATGGTGACAACTGGGAGGAGAACGGTGGCAATGATACTTTCAGTGTGGCGACAGATTTAGGGATTTTTAACGGTACGGAAATATTGATTGGTGTTGACGCAAACATGGGGGCGTCGCTTGATGAAGTCGATCCGAATCAGATTGATTTTATCTCGATTGACAACGGTACTGACGTCGACTTTCTTGAAATTACGCTCGATGGTGTTTACGACATGTCATTTGATCTCGACATGGTTGGGCCGACCTACAATCACGACGGAAACAATTCTTATTCACTAGCCAATCAATCCGATCTAGACATGGTCTTGTTTGCGAGCGATGGTACGACGGTTCTTGGAGATTCAGACAACTCAGGGCTGGGTGTTTCAGAGCAGATAAACATGGTACTGCAGGCCGGAACCTATTATGTTCAAATTCTAGGGAACAATAATGCAACTCAGTTTTACCAGTTTGGTGCATCGGGTTTTTCCGCAGTTCCAGAGCCCGGTAGCATGCTCGCTCTTGGAGCCTTAGGAGCATTCCTAATTGGGCGGCGTCGGCGAATAGCTCGATAGTTTCACGGTGCCACAAATAGAGTCCTCTTCGATATTGATCAGAGGTGTGCCAACGTTGATTGGGAGCAAGATTCCGCAAAGTTGGGTAGTGATTTCAGGGCCTTCTCTTTGTTGATTCCTGGGTAGGGTTTTAAAAGGGCGGCGTCATGGAAAGGCCGTGATCTTATTTAGTCTTCTTGTTCTTTTTTTTTCGGGGACTGTTGAGCTTCAGGGGACGCCCGCTATCCCGAAATCGAATGTAATCTTCGCGTCGAATTTCGACGTATCGTTCTGCCTCCCCCCATTGAGCTGGAGCGGTTTGTTTATTCCAGTTTAGGTAAAGGTTTTGGAGTTCGTTCACTTTTTCAGGATGTTGTTCGGCAATATTTTTATACTCGCTCAAGTCATTTTGAAGGTTGTACAACATGGTTGGCAAACCTTGCGTCTGAATCATTTTCCAATTACCGGAACGGACGGCGGAACCTTCGAGTTTTTTCCAGAACAAGTTTTGGTGGGGAGTTGTGGTTACCTCGTTATTCAAAAAAGGCATCAGGTCGACACCGTCGAGTGGGCGTGGTGTAGTTTTGCCACCGGCCAATTTAAAGCTGGTTGGAAAAATGTCCATCGCAGAGGTTAGGCCATGAAATTTTTTTCCAGCGGGGACATGATTAGGCCAATTCATGACAAATGGGACACGTTGGCCTCCCTCGAATTTGATCCCTTTTTTTCCGTTGAGCGGGACATTAGATGCAGAAGCGCAAACGCCACCGTTATCGCTGAAGAACCAAATTAGTGTGTTGTCGCGAATCCCCTGCTCTTTTAGTGATGCAATCAGACGGCCAATGTTGTCATCCATGTTTTGCACTAGCGCGACGTAGGCGTCTTGATTGGCGCGATCTAGATCCGCTTGCTGAGCTTCCAGTGGAGCGTGAGGCGCTGTGTATGACAGGAATAGAAAAAAAGGATTCTTCGACGATTTTGCCAACCGAATTGCTTCGTCAGTAAATCGATCGGTTAAAAACCCTTCGAATTTGACTTGTTTGCCGTTGTATTCGATTGCATGCGGGTCGCCCGGTTTGTCTGATTTTGATTCGTCGTACCAATAGCGACGACTACCCTCACGGAGTCCCCAGAATTCGTCGAATCCGCGTCGCGTCGGGTAGCAGCGATCCGGGTCACCAAGGTGCCATTTTCCAACTAGGAACGTTGAATAGCCAAGGGACTGGAACGCTTGCCCCATGGTGTACTCGCTAGTGTCCATTCCATGTTCAGGTGGTGGGACATTCGCTTCGTGCCCGAATCGTTGTTGATAACGGCCAGTTATGAACCCTGCTCTCGATGGACTGCATACCGAAGCAGTTGTATGAGCATCCGTGAAAATTGTACCACCAGCGGCAAGTTGATCGAGATTGGGGGTCTTGATGTTTTGTGAGCCTTGAAAACCAAGGTCGTGATAGCCAAGGTCGTCGGCAAGAATCACGATAACATTTGGCTTGCCCTCGAGATCACTTGTCTCGGCCAAAAGAGAGCGAGGCGTCAGAAATAACATGGCCAAGATGACAGTTTTTATTAGTGGCATATTTCGACAAACAGATTTGATTGATTGTATTGGATTAAGGAATTTTCTTCGTTAACGCGGCCTTGATTTTGCGTTATTTGCGAAATGAAATCAATTTAAAACGCTTTGCTTCATTGTAATTTTAGATACTTTGCCGAAATGAGCGCATGCAGCCTTGGTTGTTTTTCAACTTTTGTACGGAGGTGTGCCGTTACGAGTGTGTAGCCTAAACGCCTCAAAGAGAACGTTTTTTGGTGAAATCGCATTTCGGGATTGATTAATCAGGGCTGTCAGTATTTTTGGGGCCTAACTCATCGGAGGAGATTTGGCGATAGATTTCAACCGTTTCCGTTTTGTTGGTTTGGATAGAGCTTGCGAATATTCTCCAGTTCCCATTTGTGATTTTTTCGCGGAGCGATTGCAGGTGGCGGTTGATATAGCTTTGAGGTGTTGTGTTTTCGCAAGCCTCTGTTTACTCGGGAAAAATTGGGGCGTGTTGTCAAAGAAAATTAGACTTGCTTTTTGTTCGCCTTTGTTTCGCCGGAGTGTTATCATCGAATTTCGATAATTTAAAGCGCTGTTGTATTGATTGAGTTCGCCATTTTTTTTGGTCTCAACTCCGACTGTCGACCCAATCTTTGAACATGGAAAAGGTAATTTGATGACATTATTATTTAGTAAGTTTCTCGGTGTAGCGTTGCTGTTAAGTATTGCGTTGTCAGATTGTTCGTTTGCGGATGAGCGTCCAAATTTGTTATTCATTATTGTGGATGATCAATCTCCTTTCGATTTGAAAATTTACAACCCAAAATCAAAACTCGACACGCCGGTAATTGACAATATTGCCCGTGAGGGAATGGTGTTTGATCGGGCGTACCACATGGGGGCGTGGTCGGGCGCCGTTTGTACCCCGTCGCGACATATGGTGATGTCGGGGCGAACGATTTGGCATCTGCCTCGCAATCGTCGCCGCAAGGGTAAGGAATCGGTGAATGAGAAATTGACGGCACCGGAGTTAGCCAATACTTCGATGGCGGCTGTGTTCAATCAAGCAGGTTACAAAACTGTTCGAACATGCAAGAAAGGGAATAGCTTCGAAGCGGCAAACGCAAAGTTCAAGATCCGGAACGATAGCACTAAACGCGGGGGCACAGACGAATCAGGTAGTGCGTGGCACGCGGAACAAGTGCTGCAGTATCTCAATCAGCGAGAGACGGCAAAAGAAACGGATCCATTTCTTATCTATTTTGGCTTCTCACATCCTCATGATACTCGCGATGGAAAGCCTGAACTATTAAATAAATACGGGGCAGTAAATCATAAAGACGCTTCGTCTTTGCCTCCAGCCCATCCGATGCAACCAGAATTGCCATTTAATTATTTACCAGCACATCCGTTTCATCATGGGCATCCGGGACTTCGCGATGAGGTGAATGTATCGGGAGTCTGGAAGAATCGTGACGAACAAACGATCCGGAATGAGATTGGCCGAGAGTTTGCATGTAGCGAAAATATCGATACCCAGATTGGTCGCGTTCTCAGTAAACTTGAGGCAATGGGTGAGCTTGATAATACTTACATTTTCTACACATCTGATCATGGGATGGCGATTGGGCGACATGGCCTCCAAGGGAAACAGAATCTTTACGAGCATACGTGGCGGGTGCCAATGATCGTGAAGGGGCCCAGGATCGAGCCCGGCACACGCACAACAGGCAATATCTATTTGTTAGACGTGTTAGCGACAATGTGCGACCTTACGGGAACTGCATACCCAGTGACTAATGAAGGGAAGAGTTTTAAGCCGGTCCTTGAAGGGCAGCAGGAAGTTGTTCGCGATGTTTTGTTTGGTGTTTATTGTGGTGGAACGAAGCCAGGCATGCGGTCTGTACGAAAGGGGGACTGGAAGCTCATTAAATACGATGTTCTCGATGGAGAAGTTCGGGAAACTCAACTGTTCAATCTTAAAGACAACCCAGAGGAGTTTATTGAGCAGCATCATGACTCAAAAGTGGTCAAACTGACTGGGAATACACCTGCTGGCGGACAGTTGAATTTGGCCGATGATCCAAAATATGCGGAGAAACGAAAAGAGATGGAGGTTCTGCTTTATCAGGAGATGGTAAGGCTGGATGATCCTTATCGGCTGTGGGACCAAACGCCGATCCAAGGAAAGGATTCGGTCAAATGAAAAACGCCTTTGCCATAGTTGCTTTTTTCTTACTCGCTGTTCCCGCTATCGGGCAGGAACAGCCCAATGTTGTTTTTATCATTTGCGATGATCTTGGTTACGGGGATGTTCAATGCTTGAATCCTGAACACGGAAAGATAAAAACGCCCCACGTTGATCAGTTGGCCTCCGAGGGTATGATTTTTACCGATGCTCATTCGGGATCCTCTGTATGCACACCGACCCGCTACGGTCTTTTGACTGGCCGTTACAGTTGGAGAACTAAGCTGCAAAAAGGAGTTGTTCAGGGTTTTTCTCCATGCTTGATTTCGGAAGATCGACCGACGGTCGCCGGATTTTATCAGGCTCAGGGATACGATACTGCCATCATTGGAAAGTGGCATTTAAACTTTGAGTATCTTGATCCGGAATCGGGGAAACGACTAAAGGCAAAAGGGAAAGCACTGCCACCGGTGGGAGCGAGGATTCCTGATGGCCCCGTTCATCGAGGGTTTGATTATTTTCATGGGATTCACCACGCCCGCAGTATGGAAGCAATCATTGAAAACGGGGAAGTGATTGAACACGATCCTGTTGAGAACTTTCTTCCCAGAGTGACAAAAAAGAGTGTCGACTATATCAATTCCCGAAAAGGAAAGAAGAAGCCGTTCTTTCTATACGTGCCACTCGGATCGCCCCACACTCCGATCGTACCAACGGGCCGTTGGGTTGGAATGAGTGGATTGGGAGAGTACGGTGACTTTGTCATGCAGACTGATCATGCCGTTGGCGAGATATCGAAAGCTCTTCAGGATCAGGGTTTCAGCGAAAATACACTTGTGATTTTTACAAGTGACAATGGCTGCTCCAAAGCGGCTGACATCAAAGGGCTGGCTGATCAGGGGCACTGGGTGAGTGGTGAGATGCGGGGGGCGAAGGCTGATATCTGGGACGGTGGTCATCGCGTTCCATTTATTGTTCGCTGGCCTGGGAAGGTTGCGTCCGGCTCGCATTGTTCTCAGCTGATCTGTCTGACGGATTTTTTCCGAACGACTGTCGACGTGCTGGCCGCCGAGGTTCCTGCCGGAAGCTGCGAAGACAGTGTCAGTTTCTTGCCGGCTTTGTTGGGAGAGCAAATTGATTCCCAGCGGGCCGGTCTAGTCCATCACTCGATATCCGGTCATTTTGCGTATCGTGCTGGAGACTGGAAGTTGTTACTTGCCCGGGCGTCTGGTGGATGGAGTTCGCCCAAGGAGAAAGATATGGGGCCAGACTCAGACGAGGCACAGCTTTATAATTTAGCGAAGGATCCAAGAGAGCAAAATAATCTTTACAATCTTCAACCGGATGTCGCGAAAAAATTGCTGGCTCAGTTAGTCAGCGATGTGGAGTCTGGGCGAAGCGTGCCCGGTCCTCAGTCAAGCAACGATGTCGGCAATATCAATCTTTGGAAATCAAATCGGGCTCAGTCAGGAAATGCGAAGAAGGGTTCCGAGCGTTAATAGGGTTCCGTGCGTTAATTCATGGATTGATTTTCTCTCTTTCATTGAGGCGAAGGAGTAGTTTTCACGATCCCAAATCAAATTGCTAACAAGGGAAATGTTAGACTCGACCATTTAAACAAACTAACAAGAGGTGAAGTTATGGCGTATCGCGGTGTGGTATTTTTGAGTCTGATCTGGTTTTTAGCGGCACCGATTGAGTTGGTCGCAGATGCTCCGCCTGCTCGTCCGAATGTCCTCCTGATAATGTCGGACGACCTAAACACGGCACTCAGTGGATTTGGTCATCCTCAATGCAAGACACCGAACCTGGATCGGTTGGCGCGCCGAGGGGTTAGTTTTCATCGAATGTACTGTCAGTTTCCCGTCTGTGGCGCCTCGCGTTCGTCGATGATGAATGGACTGTATCCTTACAGCACAGGCGATTTGAAAAACACGACAATTTTTCGCAAGTATCGCCCCAATGCGGTGACCCTTCCGCAGTTGTTTTTGAATAACGGATACTATGTTGCTCGGGTTGGAAAAATCTATCACATGGGAATTCCGCAGGAAGTAATTGATGGGACCGCGATTGCCGACGACCCGAAGTCATGGGGCGAGGTTTATAATATTCAATGTGGTGAACAGAATTTGCCCGGTAAAAAGATTCAACATTCGCCGGGTTGGGAAAGTAGTCAGACGTTTCAACGGGTTGAGGCGACTGATGGTGATTTGGCGATGGCCGATGGCTTAGCGGCAACCAAGACGATTGAACTTATGAAGGAGCATCGGGACGAGCCATTTTTTATCGCCTGCGGTTTTGTGCGACCTCACGTGCCGTTAGTCGCTCCCGAGGGATATTTTAGGATGTATCCTGAACAAAAAATGATTCTCCCTCAAGTGCCCGCTGATGATCTTGAGGATGTTGGGCAGGCGACGAAAGCGTATAAAACGAATGAATCACTGGAAATTACAACGGAACAAATGCCAGGTATTTTGAGCGCCTATTACGGGTGCGTGAGCCACATGGACTTTCAAGTGGGACGTCTGCTAGACGCCCTCGATGAACTCAATTTGAAACAAACAACGCTTGTTGTGTTTACTAGCGATCATGGGTATCACCTTGGAGAACATCACAAATGGCAAAAGCAGCATTTGTTCGAAGAAACTACCAGAGTCCCGTTTATTTTCAGTGCACCTTGGTTAGATAAGGTGCACGGCAAGTCAACGCAACACATGTGTGAGTTAGTCGATCTCTATCCGACCGTTAGTTCGCTGTGTAACTTAAAACCTCCGAATTACCTGCAGGGGCAAAGTATGGTTCCAGTTCTGAAAGATGTGGAGACGGATTTGTGGAAGAAGGATACTGTGTTTACCGTTTCCACGCGTGAAGGCGCGAGTCTTCGGAATGGCAGGTATCGCTATACAGAATGGGCTCGTGGAGCGAAGGGTGTAGAGTTGTACGATTTGGAAAACGACCCCGGGGAATTTGCGAATGTGGCCGAGCAAACGGAATATCGTTCGATACGTGATGATCTCGCCGATCAGATGAAAAAGAAACGTCGATCAGCGGCCAGTGCGCTTAAGTCAAAATAGAATTCCTAGATGATATCGCGTCTTTCTTAAAGTTTTTTTTGAGTCAGATGAACCGAAGAGCCGCTGAATCGACCAACGTTGTTTTTTGCCTGAGTCCGGATAGTGAGAGAATTAATGTCTAGCTTAAAAATAATTGGAATCATCCTGGGTTGTTGGATTTCAATTTTGCAGAATAGCTACGGGCAGGACGAGACGGTCGTGTTCAATCGGGACGTTCGGCCGATCCTGTCAGATCGTTGTTTTCTATGTCACGGGCCAGACCGGTCTAGCGAACAAGGCAAGGCGACTGATTTGCGATTAGATGACCGGGCTTCAGCAATAGAATTTGATGTTTTTGATTTTGACAATCCAGCTGGAAGTGAATTAATTGCGAGGGTGACATCGGCAGATCTGGAGGCCAAAATGCCACCTCCAGAATCTCAAAAACACGCACTCTCCGAAGTGGAAGTCGAAATTCTAAGTAAGTGGATTGGAGAAGGTGCCAAATATGAAAGACATTGGTCATATCGTTTGCCTCAGCGCCCTGCACTGCCGGAGGTCGAGGATTCGACAAGCGTGTTTAATGCGATCGATGCTTTCGTGCTCCAAAGATTGAAGCTAGAGAATCATGAGCCATCGTCGGTTGCAAGTCGGAGTGCTTTAATCCGGAGGGTGACGTTTGATCTGACAGGGTTGCCGCCATCGGTCTCCGAGATTGAAGCGTTTGAAAATGACAAAGCGCCTCTCCGCATCGCTTACGAAAAAGTTGTTGACCGATTGCTTTCGAGTACGCATTACGGGGAGCAAATGGCACGATTTTGGCTGGACTCTGCAAGATATGCTGATACCAGTGGTTATCAATACGACCGCGAGCGGAAACAATGGGTTTGGCGAGACTGGGTAATCAATGCCTTCAATACCAATATGCCTTTTGACCAGTTTACCATCGAACAAATTGCTGGAGATTTATTACCCGAGGCAACCGATCAAACGCGGTTGGCGACCGGTTTTAATCGCAATCACCCGATAACCATTGAGGGTGGAGTTGTAGACGAGGAGTATCGGACTGAATACGTCATCGACCGCGTCGTGACGGCATCGACGGTTTGGTTAGGGCAGACATTCACTTGTGCACGTTGCCACGACCACAAATACGACCCCGTTTCTCAGGAAGATTTTTACCGTTTTTTTGCCTTTTTTAACAACGTGCCCGAGCGGGGGCTCAATGGATTTACTCCCAATCTAGTGGTCGCTTCACCGCTTGATTCAGGGAGGAAGAAGTTGGGCAGCCAGATTAGAGTGCTTGAGAAAAAATTGGCTGACTTAAATGTTCCCATGGATCAATGGGAAGGTGAGATTCGAAAGCAAGTAGCCAATTGGAAAATATTGGCTCCGGACAAAGTGGTCTCTGCTGGTGGGGCAACGGCAAAAATCATGGCAGACCAGAGTGTGCTGATGGTGGGAGTAAATCCGATCAAGGATGATTATGAATTTATTTTTACGGCTCAACAATCGGTTGAGGCAATTCGGTTGGAGGCATTGGTAGATCCAGCGTTGGTGAATGGTTCAGCCAGCCGTGGGTTTAATGGGAACTATGTTCTTTCAGAATTCATCGTGGAAGTGAAATCGGATGATCGTGCTTCTTATGAAGCGGTGGGAATTGCCGCTGCACGCGCTGATTATGAGCAAAATCGTTATACGATAGATCTCACGATTGACGGACGAATCGACACTACGGGCTGGGCAGTAGACGGAAACACAAAACCCGGTAATCGGGTAGCGTGGTACAGTTTGGACAGGCCAATACCGCCGGGGGCGACGGTTCGAATCAAAATGTTGCACCGCTTTGGAGGCTCTCATCAAATCGGAAGGTTCCGGATTTCAGTTTCAAAGACCGCGCCAATGTTTGAGCCATTGGAGGATTTACTGGCAATTGACACCGCCACCCGAACCGTTGATCAAACGAAACGCATGAGAGAATTACTCGTCCTCAAGTTTGGTTCTGAGGAATCACGCCAACTCGTTAAAGGGCTTCGATTCGCTCGGGAAGAACTTGAAAAATCCTCGGTCGTACCTGCCACGATGGTAATGCAGGAGATGCCGCAACCTCGACCTGTTTATGTTTTGGAGCGAGGGGAATATGACAAACCAAATAAAGAGCGTCCAGTTTCTCCCGGAGTTCCGTCGGCGATAGGGATGCTCGATGTTGATGGGCCAAAAAATCGACTTGGACTGGCGCAATGGTTAGTGTCTTCGGAGCAGCCTCTAACGGCACGAGTTACTGTTAATCGGTTTTGGCAGCGGTTGTTTGGGGTCGGCATCGTAAAGACCAGTGAAGATTTTGGCGCTCAAGGCGAGTATCCAAGCCATCCCGATCTGCTCGATTGGCTGGCGGTTGAGTTCATGGAGACGGGATGGGATGTCAAAAGTATTTTAAAGACGATGGTTTCTTCGAAAACTTATATGCAATCGTCACGCATCACTGCAGCTGATTTTCGGTGGGACCCGGAGAATCGGTTTTTGGCGCGAGGTCCGCGTGTGAGACTCGATGCAGAGGAGATTCGAGATAACGCACTTTCAGTTAGCGGCTTACTCGATGTTAAAGTTGGCGGTGCGAGTGTCTATCCATATCACCCGCAGGGATTGTGGATGGAAGTTAATAATCGCCCAGGCTATTCTCGGCCCTACCCACACCAGACGCAGGCGGATCAATTGCATCGCCGAACGCTATACACATTTTGGAAGCGAACAGTACCTCCCCCGTCGATGGCTACGTTTGATGCACCGAGCCGTGAGTATTGCGTTGTTCGGCGATCGTCCACCAATACTCCATTACAGGCGTTAGTGATGCTGCATGATCCACAATTTGTAGAAGCCGCGCGTTTTTTAGGGAAGCGAATGCTCGATTCAAAGCAGGTAACTATTGAATCAAGGATCGCGTTTGGTTTTAAGTGCTGCACTTCCCGAGAGCCAACAGAAGAAGAGTTGAAGATTTTGGTGGCTACTTATAATCAACGGCTACATCAGTATCGAGCAGATTCGTCTGCTGCGGAGCGAGCGATTGGGGTTGGAGGAATTAAAATAACCGCCGGCACGGCAGTTGCCGAGCTTGCTGCTCTGACTCAGGTTGCCCGGATGTTAATGAATTTAAGTGAATTTTTGACTAAGGGTTGAATGAGATGCATCCATTTGATGATTATTGCCAACGTCAGAACCGTCGCCAGTTTCTGGGAGCTTCCTCTCGGATTGGAGTTGGGATGGCTGCGTTTTATTCATTGCTTAGTTCGGGGCGGCCTGTGGCAGCGATGGATGAACAGCGAGAGTCATTGGCGGTTTCGAACGGCCCTGGTTACGGGCCGGGGAATCCTGGGCCGGTGCATTTTCCTCCGACGGCGAAACGAGTGATTTACCTTTGTCAGTCGGGAGCACCATCGCAAATCGATACGTTCGATTATAAGCCGACGCTCAGTAAGCTCAACGGACAGGAGTTGCCCGATTCGATTCGGAATGGCCAGCGACTAACGGGCATGACTTCTGGGCAAACAAAATTCCCGGCTGCCCAGGCGATTGCCCCGTTTCGACAACATGGGAAGAGTGGCCAGTGGATTAGTGACTTGCTGCCTCACCACCACAAGATCGCTGATGATATTTGCATAATTAATTCTATGTACACCGAAGCGATCAATCACGATCCGGCGATTACTTTTTTTCAAACGGGCCATCAACAGCCTGGAAGGCCATCGATTGGTGCCTGGGCGAGTTACGGGCTGGGATCGGAAAGTGAAAACTTGCCAGCCTACGTGGTTCTGCTAGATAAAAACAGTGATCCTCAGGCCCAGCCGAATTATTCCCGGTTGTGGGGTTCGGCATTCCTGCCGAGTAATCATCAGGGCGTAAAATTGAGGAGTGAAGGGAATCCCGTTTTGTATTTGAAAGATCCCACGGGAGAAACATTAGCACAACAACGTAAGATGTTAGATGATTTGGCTCGCTTAAATGCCATGCATAAACAGACGGTCGGCGATCCGGAAATTGAGACTCGGGTCGCCGCCTATGAAATGGCGTTTCGCATGCAAACATCTGTTCCGGATTTGACGGATATTTCAAATGAAACTGAGGCAACTTTTAAGTTGTATGGCGATGAGGCTAAGCTCCCGGGAACACATGCTTCGAATTGCCTGCTTGCCAGACGACTGGCTGAAAAAGGTGTTCGCTTTATTCAGATCTATCACCGTGGGTGGGATCACCACTCCGGTCTCCCGTCACGCCATCGAAAGATAGCGAAAGAAGTTGACCAGGGATCTGCGGCGTTGATTATGGATCTCAAAGCGAGAGGAATGCTGGAAGATACGTTAGTGATTTGGGGTGGCGAATTTGGAAGGACAGTTTATCGTCAAGGCGGTAATGAAAGTAATTTCGGGCGTGATCACCACCCTCGGTGTTTTTCGATTTGGATGGCGGGAGGCGGCATCAAGTCGGGGTTTCGTTACGGCGAGACAGATGATTGGTGTTACAATATTACTCGCGATCCGATGCATGTTCACGACCTAAATGCAACATTACTGCATACACTGGGAGTCAATCATGAGGCGTTAACTTATCGATTTCAAGGTCGGGATTACCGTTTGACGGATGTACATGGAAACGTGGCGAATTCGATTTTAAAATAATTGAAATCAAATGACTTATTGATCCGGCGGATTTAGTGTCGATACTGAGCACGCTGCCAATTGGGTTGCCAGTGAAGTCTGGCCAGTTGGAAACAGGGCGAGTTGTTCCTCCAGACTTACTAGCATCACTTAAGGTTGTTTAAGCCTGGATTAGCTTAGGAAGAAACGGCCCAAAACGCTAGAATCTAGGCAATAACAAGATCAACCATTCAGTTGAGATTTGGATGATTCGATTTCGCTGTAAAAATTGCGGGAAGAAACTTAAAGCCGATGAGCAAATTGTTGGTAGGCGCGTGCGCTGTACAAAATGTGACAGCGTCGAAATAGTTCCTGAAGACGCGATCCCCTCCAAGCCTTCCGGCATAAACACTTCGGAGAACGACGCTCTTAGAAACGACTCCTTGGCAACTGCAAAAGAGTCTGGTGATGGGTTTTTGTCACCAACGGAGATGGGAGTTCGTTCAAAGGGCGACAATTTCGAATTTTCGATTCCTTCTTTAAGTACATCAGGTGAAAAGAGTCTGCTGGGGCAATCACCGAACAATGACAAGCAGGAATTTACACCCCAGTTTCAATTGGCCAGTAAAAAAGTTTCGCGCGCCCGGCGAGTGGTGATGTTTGGGATGATTGGCGGTTTCCTACTTGTGGCCGTGTTGATTGCCGTAAACTTTGATAGGTTCATCAAAGCCCGCAAAATGCTCTCCACGGAGTACGAACAGTTAGAAGAGGTTGTTTTCTACCGTAACGCTGTCATGAAGCTTAAGAAATCGTATCGGATGATGGATATTGCCGGGGCGAATTACTTAAAGATGCACCCCAATAACGAGCGTGTGGCAAAAGAATTTGAAGAAGCTAAATCTGCAACTTTGAGCCGAACCCAAAATTCGGATTTGGTGAAAAATGTTGAATCTTATTTTCGGCAAGGGGAGGATGTGAAAGCCAAGGCGTTGCTGGTCAATACCGCAGTCGAATTGGAGGCGTGGCGAGAAGAAATCGACCTGAAAACCAAGTCGTTTTCAGAAGCTACGTATTGACCCTCGTAGTTTTGATTTTCAGAAACCCTTCGACGGCTAAAAGAACGTTAGTCATCCAAAGGGAAGTCTGATTTTCCGAAAAACATCATGTGCTGCCACGGTAGTTTGTTAAATTCTTTGACAAGTGTAAAACCGTTGGCGTTTAGCTCCTTGTTGACTTGTTTTTTGCTCATTTTGTGAAGTGGCTTGATAGGAACTTTGGGATCTTCTTCACGGTATTCTACGAGCACGACAAGTCCATCCGGTTTTAAACTCTTTCGGATAGAAGCGAGCATTTCTTTTGGATGCGAGAACTCATGATAGACGTCTACCATGAGAACGAGATCAACAGTTTTTGGAGGAAGGTGAGGATTGTGGAAAGAACCGAGAATCGGTACGACGTTTTCGATTCCATCCGCCTCCATTCGTTCACGTAAGAAACCAAGCATCTCGGGTTGTACATCGACACCTAGTACCAGTCCGTTCTTACCGGTCATTTTTGCCATTGCCAGCGAGTGAAATCCATTTCCGCAACCCATGTCACAGATGGTCATGCCTTTACGGATGCCGAGGTTTGCCAGCATCAGCGAACATCGCTCTTCGCGCTCGCGTTCGTTTCGAATTAGCCATTCGGCTCCGAGGTAGTGCATTGTTTGAGCAACGCGTCGACCCATGTAAACGTCAACCCCTTTGGGGACTTTCGCCTTTCTCTCATCCTGAGAAATATTACGAGAGTTGGCGGTTGCAGTGGTGGCGTTTGATTTCGTGAGACTGTCGGACGGTTCTTCTGCCAATGCAGTGTTGCTAATTAAAAACAAATAAAGAATTGGAAGCCACTGCGAATTACAAACTGATTTGACCGAAAGAGACCTGGTTTTTCTGGACATGGTTTTTCTGTTTCTGGGGTGAGTTTGCTTGAGAATGGTTTGACGTTAGTTTGTTTGAGATGAGACACGCCACCTCGAGTTGAACATTCGGAGCATGCCTAGAAAGAGCAGCAAATTGAGGGAAATCGTAAAGGCACAATAGCCTGCAAAATGTAACAGATCAGGTAAGGGGTATCCAAAAATACTGTTTTTGTCAGTCCATCGTGCGTTATTGTTCCATGCGCTTGATTCATCTGACACATCGCTCTCAACATAGAGTGGAACATTGAATGCTGCCGCAAAAGGACTTGAAATGGTCGCTGTATTGACGATGGCGGTCCCGGCTGTATCCGGGAAATACGTATTGCCGAAAAAGCTACACGCCAAGGGTGAAAGATAGAGCGTTAAGATGATGAAATAGGTTGCGATTAAGCTGGTAGACGTTTTGTTAAAAATGGTCGAGCAAAACAAAGCAACGATGGCAGTCGTCAGGCAACTCAAAGCAAAAATAATGACGTAACAGAAAATGCTGGGAATATTTGACCAATAGTCTTTGACCATGAGGGTTGCTAAAAAGACTGGCCAAAGTAAAAAAGATGACAAGACACTAGAGACTCTCAAGCCAGAGATGAGTTTTCCCCAGAGCAGTTGCCAGGGGGTAATGACAGTTGTGAGCAAGAGGTCGAGAGTTTGTCGTTCGCGTTCACTGGTAACACTTCCAGCGGAAAAAACGGGGCCGATCAGAATATTAAATAAGACCACGTAGGCGATGTACCACGGCGCGAGCGGTCGGAAAATGTAAAGGCAGACTGCCATTAGCGGAATTGCAAGAACCATACTGATTTGAATCGCCAGGCGAAGCATCAAAGTGCCCTGCCCGAAAATTTCACTGCGCATTTCTTTGTCGTAGACTGGGTTGGTTCCATCCTCCATTAATGTTTCGCGTTTGGGTGGAGCGAAAAGTCGATCAGGAAATTGATCTCGCTGGATAACAAGTCCCACGGCTTTTTCAGATTCCTCTTCGAGATCGATTACCTCTTTCCCTTCACTCCCGAAGTCAGGGGGGTACAGCATCCGACCGCAACAAACGTAAAATAAATAAATAGTGAGGGCGGCCGACAACCCCGGGACAACGGTGGTCGCTATTTCGATCCTCGTTTCACCAAATTGTCGGAGGGAATACCAGTACAATACGACGACAATTGCGATCGGCAAAATAATGATGTAGGAAACAACCAGAGCAGAGCTAGTTCTGGAAAAGAAACTCCCGCATGCCACGCTGATCATTCCAAAGCAAATTACGCTTGAGATCAGAACTAAATAAGCTGCCAGTACTTCGTAAATTGAAACACCGCCAAGGGGCAGGCAGAGCATCACGATCGGCAGTGAGGCAAAAATCAGGATCGCTAAATGAGTTAGCGCAGCAACCAGTTTTCCCATGACCACTGCTTCGGGCCGGATGGGGCTCGCAAGAAGCATTTCATAAGTCGCCCGCTCTTTTTCTCCAGCGATTGCGCCAGCTGCAAAACTAGGGGCCATCAATGCTGCAAGAATGTACTGCCCGAGAAAAAAAAGATCGACCAAATTACTTGTGGAGTCGGGCCTACCGGTTAGGTCAAGTGCCAGTCCATCTTGCGGCCATGCGAAATATACGACAGCCGCTAAAATGACTTGATAGACGAGGAGTAAAACGAACGAACGAGAAGTACGTAAATTAACGAGTAGTTCCCGTTGAAGCACTGGGTTCTCTATGAGATACATCGTTGTTCCATCGAGTTGCAGTTGTTATCAAGGGCATTGTAAGGATTTGCGACTGGTTTCGCATCCCTTGGGACAGGTAATGCCTAATGCCTTAGTACTTTCGAGGCAAAACGTTCGCCTGAACGCGTCCCGGAAGTCCCTGGATTCTCAAAAAACCTTCGGCATCATCTTGATTGTAAGAACCGCCGCCTTCCATGGTCGCAATTTGGTCATCGTAAAGGCTGTTCGGGCTCGAGCGATCCGCGACTGAAATGTTCCCTTTATATAAGTCGAGAGTGACGCTTCCGGTAACCGGCTTTTGAGCTTCCTTGTTAAAGGCGAGCAGCGAGTCAAATTTTGGGCAGTACCAAAATCCGTAGTAAACCATCTCAGCTACTTCGGGGGCAAGCCGATCGCGAAGGTGCATTAGGTCTCGATCCATTGCAAGTTGTTCGATATATCGATGTGCGTCATAGAGGACCGTCATTCCAGGAGATTCGTAGACTCCCCTGCTCTTCATTCCCACGAATCGATTTTCGACCATGTCGATACGACCGATTCCATTCCGCCCACCAATATCATTTAATTTTTCGACGATTTCGAGAGCTGATAGATTCTCTCCGTTTACCGAGACGGGCACCCCTGATTCGAAAGTGATTGTCACCGTTTCTTTTTCATCGGGGGCTTCTTCGGGAGAGACTCCCATTCCAAATTCAACCAGCTCAACGCCGTTTACATCTAGATCTTCTAACTTGCCAGCTTCGTAACTAATGTGGAGACAGTTTTCGTCGCTGCTGTAGGGCTTTGCCGTTGAGGCTTTGACCGGGATGTTTTTATCTTCGCAGTAGGCAATTAATTCGGTTCTCCCCGGGAAAGAATCACGGAATTTCTGCATTCTCCAGGGGGCGATGACTTCGATGTTAGCGTCAAGTGCTTCGGCTGCCAGTTGGAAGCGGCATTGATCGTTTCCTTTTCCCGTTGCTCCGTGAGCGTAGGCGGTTGCTCCAACTTCGCGGGCGACCTGCAAGCAGACTTTTGAAATTAATGGGCGTGCGATTGATGTTCCGAGTAAGTAGGGGCCTTCGTATTTGGCCTGCCATGCAAGTACAGGAAAGGCAAAATCTCGGCAGAGTTCTTCGCGAGCATCAACGATGCGAGCCGACTTGGCTCCGGCATCTTCAGCTTTTTTCAGAATTTCGGCTCGATCTTCACAGGGTTGCCCCAAATCAACATAAACCGCGTGGCACTCATAACCTTGATCCATTAGCCAGCCAAGAATCACCGATGTGTCCAAACCACCTGAATAAGCAACAACGCAACTTTTCATCTTTTTTACCGTGGGCTTAGTCGCAATACCAAAAAACAGGACACGACGAATGTGAAAGATTTAAAAACCACGATTGTAGTTCAAACAAACGATTTGTAACATCATGGATAAGACGATTTATTTAGGTTTCCGTTCCTCGGGTTTACGTTTTTCTGCCGGATATTTTCAATGATCAATTCTCACCAGTTTCAACAAGCCGCCAAGCAATTTAGAGCCGGAAGGATTAGTCTTAAGGAGTTCACAGATCTGGTGATTCATGACCAACCTGCAAGGAAGCCTAACGAGGCGGTAGTAAGTTCAAAGGGAAGTGAATCGGAGCGTCCCAGCCAAGTTACACAATCAGCGGTAGAGCCCACGAAGATATTGCCACGAGCAGTTGAGGCTCATAAAGGCGATTTTGGCCGGATTCTGGCCATCGGCGGTTCATCCGAGATGGCAGGTGCAATTGGATTAACCGGTATGGCAGCACTGAGGTCAGGTGCCGGGCTAGTGCGGGTGATGGTGCCGCGTGAAATCCAAACGGTCGTTGCGGGATGGAGTCCCTGTCTAATGACCGTCGGCATAGAATCAAAAAATGGGAAAATCGAAAACGATGGCGACCTTGATTTTGCACTTCATTCCCAATGGGCAGATGCGATTGCCGTTGGGCCCGGAATGGGACGATCGAGTAATCTCGATGGATGGGTGTCAGAGGTTTATCGTGACGCAAAAGGACCAATGGTCGTCGATGCGGATGCCCTAAATGCTCTCGCTGAAGCCAACACCGGTTTGGAGTCTCACGCGGGGGTAAGGGTTTTGACTCCGCATCCCGGTGAGTTTCGAAAGTTGACTGGATTAACTTCCACTGACCGTCAAGAACTTGAAGATCGAGCAAAGCAAATGGCGGCTGAGGCGTCGGTGGTAATCGTTCTTAAAGGGAATCGGACTTACGTCACAAATGGTGACTTAGATTATTACAACGCATCGGGGAATCCCGGGATGGCAACCGCTGGTTCAGGAGATGTACTGACTGGCGTAATTGCGGCATTGCTTGGTCAGGGCATGCCCGCGTTGGATGCCGCGGTAACAGGTGTGTTTTTACATGGAAACGCAGGGGATGTGGCTGCTGAATCCACGGGGCAAACGTCAGTGTTAGCGACCGATATCCTAGGCAATTTATCTGTTGCGTTTAAAAAGCAAGCCCTAGTAGCCGAGAAAACGATTGGATTTTAGCGATGCCATCAGTCGCATTTGAGAATTTTTTTAATCGAGAATCCTTGCGAATTTAATGCCCGGTCACGGCTGTCATGGAACAAACTCAAGAGGTGGGTCGCAGACTGAATTGATTGTGCGTGTGTCCGGATGTCGAAATGCTACAATGCGCACAGCGGAACTGACGAACAAATTCTGGTGGAGAACTGGAGTTCGCAAATATCGCCTCTCGTGTTGGCAATCAAAGTTTTGCACTTTAGCTTAAAGGGTTTTCATGTGATCAGACGATTTGCTTATCAATTGTTGCTTGTAACGATGGTTCTTGTTCTTGTTGGTCAAGTGTATGCGCAGCCGAATGGGCCAATCGAGTCTGATACAGCTAAACCGGTAAAGGTTTTTATCCTCGCTGGGCAATCCAATATGGAAGGCAAGGCGACGGTGGCATTGTTGCAACATCAAATGTTGCAGCCAGAGACCAGAAATTTGTTCGCTCATTTACATAATGAGGGTGAGTTGATTGAGCGCGACGATGTGTATATTAAATTTCTGGAACGGAGCGGAAAGTTGACCGCTGGATTTGGTAGTCCCAATCGGATTGGTCCAGAGCTGCAGTTTGGCTTCTCGATGGGAGATCGTTTAGATGAGCCTGTACTGTTGATCAAAACTGCTTGGGGGGGGAAGTCGTTGTTTCGCGATTTTCGACCGCCCAGTGCCGGTTTGCCCAGCGGCGAGGTCTTGAATTTTCAGTTAGTCAAAGAGCAAAAACGCGAACCGGAAATGACCTTAAGCGACGTCAAGAATTCGTACGGGGTCTACTATCGCGAAATGATTAAAGAGGTCCAGGCGACGCTTTCTAAGATCGGCGATTTTGTTCCCGATTACGACATTGAAGCAGGATACGAGATTGCTGGTTTCGTATGGTTTCAGGGATGGAACGATATGATGAAGCCGGATTTTGTGGCGGCCTATCCTGAAAATATGGCTCACTTTATTCGGGACGTGCGGAAGGATCTGGGGCGGCCTGGTTTACCCTTTGTGGTCGGTGTTCTCGGCGTTGGCGGTGTCCGGGGGGAAAGGGTTAATGAAAAGAAAATCGAGTTTAAACGGAATCAGGCAGCTGTTGGTGCGATGGAAGAATTCAACGGGAACGTGGCGATCGTACAGACTGACCAGTTTTGGGATGTGGAGGCTGATGCGGTTTTTACCAGCGGTTGGAAAGAGAATTTAGACGCCTGGAAACAGATTGGCTCTGATCGGCCCTATCACTACCTTGGCAGTGTGAAATGTTACAACCGAATCGGAGGTGCGTTTGCAGAGGCTTTGCTGCAATTAACTGGGGATGAAAATAACTCTTCGGAGTTGGTTGAAGAGTATCAGAATTTTCTTACCAAAAACCTCGTCGCCTGGTGTATCGTCCCCTTCGATGCCAAGAACCGAGGCCCGGCTGAGCGTGCGGTGATGGTTCGCGATTTGGGTTTTAATCGGGTAGCCTACGATTGGCGGGAAAAACATATTCCCGAGTTTGAGCAAGAAATAATTGAGTACAAGAAAAATGGACTTGAGTATTTTGCTTTTTGGAATTGGCACGAATCCATGGCTCCGCTAATTCAAAAGCATAAAATTCAACCGCAGATTTGGGATATGTTTCGAGGCAAATTGCCAGAGGGTACTAAAGAAGAAAAAACGCTGTTTGTGGTTCAGCAGTTTTTGCCAAAAGCGCGAAGAGCGAACGAACTTGGTTTGAAATTTGGAATCTACAGTCATGGTGGTTGGGCTGGAAAGCCAGAGAATTTGGTCGCAGTCTGTGAATGCCTACGCAGTCTGCACGGGCTATCCAACGTCGGGATTGTGTACAGCTTTCATCATGGTCATGAAGATATTGCCGATTTCTCAAATGTGTTTAAGGCAATTCAGCCGTTCTTGTTGTGTCTTAATCTGAACGGTATGGCAGACCCTGAGACAGTCAATCGCCGGACACATGCCAATCAGATTCTGACAATTGGGAAGGGGCTTCACGAGGCAAAAATGATTCGTGAAGTAATTAAGGCTGGTTATGACGGGCCGATTGGAATAATCGGCCACCGTGCTGACGAAGATGTGCAAGAGAGCCTAAGTGCCAATCTCGTTGGGTTGGAGACGTTGCTGAATAAGATGAATGGTTCTACCGACTCGAAGAATTAAGTTCATTTTTTGAGATTATTTTTGATGCTCAACACGAAATTAAACTATGACCGAGAATCTTAAACGCCGCCTAAACGAATTGAAATTTGACAATCGGTTTGTCAACGAATTACCTGCTGATTCTGATTTGAGTAACGGACGGCGACAAGTAGTTGGAGCATGTTATTCGAGAGTTTTGCCGACGCCAGTGGTAAGGCCAACTTTGATTGCGCACGCGACTGAAGTGGGGGATCTGTTCGATCTGAGTCCGGAAGAATTTGAGTCAGCCGAATTTGCTCAGGTTTTTGGTGGAAACCAATTAATTGAGGGAATGGATCCTTATGCGATGTGCTACGGCGGACATCAATTCGGCAATTGGGCGGGGCAACTGGGGGATGGGCGAGCCATCAATTTGGGCGAAGTCGTTAATGGATTGGGGGATCGATGGGCGTTGCAATTGAAAGGTGCGGGGCCAACTCCGTACTCGCGCACGGCTGATGGATTAGCGGTCCTTCGATCTTCGATTCGAGAATTCTTATGTAGTGAAGCGATGCATCATCTTGGTGTCCCGACAACTCGCGCGCTGTCGTTAGTCTTAACCGGTGAGCAGGTCATGCGGGATATGCTATATGACGGAAATCCAAAATACGAAGCGGGGGCGGTTGTTTGCAGAGTGGCTGCATCTTTTATTCGATTTGGCAACTTTCAAATTTTTGCTGCCCGAGATGACTTGGTTAACCTAAGACGCTTGTGCGATTTTACAATCCAGGAGTCTTTTCCACACTTGCATTCAGATCAACCTGAGAAGTATTCCCACTGGTTCGAGGAGGTCTGTAGGCGCACTGCAGAGATGGTTATTCACTGGATGAGAGTCGGTTTCGTCCACGGTGTGATGAATACTGATAATATGTCGATTCTTGGACTAACGATCGACTACGGCCCTTATGGCTGGTTGGAGGATTACGATCCAGGTTGGACTCCCAATACAACCGATGCTGCGGGGAAGCGGTATCGTTTTGGAAATCAGCCTCTCGTTGCTCATTGGAATTTGTATCAACTTGGAAATGCGATTATGCCGCTGGTAGGTGATGTGGAATCTTTGCAGCGAGGTCTGGAGGTTTATCTCGACATGATTGAGTCCGGATCTAGCCAAATGATTGCAGAGAAGTTGGGCTTACTTAACTATTCGGCTGCGACTGATGAGGGTCTCAAAAAAGAGCTGTTCGAGATCTTGATATTACTTGAGACTGACATGACGATTTTCTTTCGGAGCCTTGCGGAGATTGGTGTCGAACAGCAGTCGGAAGAGGAAATTATTAGTATTCTGCGTGAGGCATACTATTCACCAGCATTACTAGTGGGAGATGTTCGATCGCGAATTTTGAAGTGGGTGGGAGACTATCGGCGTCGCCTTTTAAAGGATGGGCTTTCAAATGAGGAGCGAAAGGCGAACATGAACCGAGTGAATCCAAAATATGTCCTCCGGAATTATTTGGCCCAACTCGCGATTGATCGATCAGAGAACGGAGATCATACGATGATTCAGGAGCTTTTGGATGTTCTTCGGAATCCTTATGTAGAGCAGGATGGGAAAGAAGCGTTCGCTGAAAAACGGCCTGAATGGGCACGTGATCGGGTTGGATGCTCCATGCTATCGTGTAGTTCTTAAACCAATTTTAGGGGGGATTGGGGGTAAGCCATTAAAAAAAACTCCACCGGTTTCGATTTGGGGTATGGGTTATCTTTCGATCAAATAAGATGAGATAATCATCAAGGTTCGGAAAATTGCATGAACAAAATTATCTATAAATATGACGTGATCGTTGTCGGCGCTGGTCATGCGGGTACCGAGGCAGCAGCTGCTGCGGCGAGGCTCGGTGCACGAGTTGCGTTGATTACAACTAATCTAGATACCGTTGGTCAGTTAAGCTGCAATCCTGCAATCGGCGGGGTGGCAAAAGGTCATCTTGTTCGCGAGATTGATGCCCTGGGCGGTCTGATGGGACAAGCCATCGATGCGACTGGCATTCAGTTCAGAATGCTTAATATGCGAAAAGGGCCGGCGATGCATAGCCCTCGTTCGCAGGCCGACAAAAAAGGTTATCAGAACTGGGTTAAGGCCGCGATTGAACATCAGGAGAATTTAGAACTGCGTCAGGAGGTCGTGTTAGATATTTTGACGGAAGCCGAGGAGATTGAAGGAATCGATAATGGGCAGCGAGTGATTGGAGTGCGTGTTTTAGGTGATGTGGAATATCATGCTCCAGCGGTGATTCTCACAACCGGGACATTTCTATCAGCACTTATGCATACGGGTGAGGCAAAGACTAAGGGAGGTCGCGCCGGCGAGGGTACGACGACTGGGATCAGCGCTGCTCTGAATCGGCTTGGGTTTGAGTTGGCAAGATTCAAGACGGGCACTCCGCCCCGACTGAATGGAAGAACGATTGATTATAGTCGAGCTGAAATTCAGCCAGGCGACGATAACCCTCAGCCCTTTTCATTTTTGACGGACGATTTTTCAGTTGAACAAATTCCCTGCTGGATCACATTTACGAATGAAAATGTGCATCAGCTGATTCGAGATAATTTGCATCGAGCGCCAATGTACAGCGGTCAGATTCAAGGAAGCGGCCCACGTTATTGTCCTTCGATCGAGGACAAGATTGTCAAGTTTGCGGACAAAGATCGACACCAGTTGTTTTTAGAGCCGGAGGGTCGCGATACGCTGGAGATTTATGTCAATGGTGTTTCCACAAGCCTGCCTCGGGACGTGCAGGACGCGATGTTCAAGCTAATTCCTGGTCTTGAGAATGCGCAAATTATGCGGTACGGCTATGCGGTTGAGTACGATTTTTGTCCGCCGGATCAATTGCGACCGACTTTGGAAACCAAGACTGTCGCTGGGCTTTATTTCGCTGGTCAGATTAACGGAACAACGGGCTATGAGGAGGCGGGAGCTCAAGGTTTGATAGCCGGTGCGAATGCAGCGCTGAAACTGACAGGAAAACCAGATTGGATAATCGACCGAGATAAAGGTTACATCGGAGTGTTGATCGATGATCTTGTCACGTGCAGTGTGGACGAACCTTATCGAATGTTTACCAGTCGTGCTGAATACCGCTTGCTGCTCCGGCAGGATAACGCTGATCGTCGGTTGACGCGGGAAGCGTTTGCAATGGGGTTGGTTGGAGCGGATCGATTTGACCGGCTGGATGCGAAAGAGGTAGAAATCGTTCGCGTCAAGCAGTTGCTGGAAAATCATCGCGTTGAAGGCGTCACGCTGGAGAAGCTCCTGAAGCGGACCGAAACGCAATGGGATGAGCTGGAAAGTCATTTGCCGTCGCTGCAGGATGTGACCAAAGAGGTCAAGCTGCAGGTTGTTTATGACATTAAATATTCGGGGTACGTCAACCGTCAGCAGGCCACGATTGAAAAGCATAAACGTTTGGCCAAAAAGAAAATCCCTGAGCATTTTGATTACGAAGGGCTGTCTCACTTAAGGAAAGAGGCCAAAGAAAAGCTGGGGCGCTTTCGTCCTGCGAGCTTAGATCAAGCACAGCGAATTAGCGGAATTACACCGGCGGATATTGCGATGGTGATGTTGCATTTAGAGGGTAAGTCGGGATCATGAAATCTTCTTCGAAAATTATTTTTAGTCATTGCGACATGATTTGCAAAAACAGGTTTCCTAACACTTAATTTTTTACCGAGGTCAATTGGAAAAATGATGGGTCAAAAAAATAGGCTTCACTTGAGGTTCGTGGTGGGATTTTGCGCGATCGTACTCTCCAGCTCAACTGTCATTGCTCAGCAAGGCGTACCTTCAGAGTCGATTGAGGTAATTAACGAGAGCAT
>CALKNI010000144.1 GCA_938091115.1 uncultured Pirellulaceae bacterium
CCTCCTCGTCACAAGAAACAAAATCAAACTTTTCATTTCTTGGGATAATCCAAACTTGAAAAGGAAATCGGCTGGCAAACGGACAAACAACGCAAAAATTATCCGTAGAATCGACAATTCTCGCTCCCTCGGCGATCTCCCAATTAGCAAGGTCGACCATCATTGAGCGTCCAGTTTCATTCCAATAGGCTTTCGCTCGATTTGTCCGCGAAGTCACTGGTTCGCTAATCACCGGAGTTCCCAGTAGTTGATAGTGGATATGACCCAGCGAAGCACCAGCAGCAAGTCGACAATTCATAAATAACATCGCGTGCTTGATGTATTCTAGTGATCGCGCATGTTCCAAGCGGTCACGACAAGCTTGAAAAGACAACCGCAACTCCTGATCCGATAATTCACTTAGCGAACTCACATGTCGGGACGAGGGAATGATCAGTTCCTGAATGCCCTGCGAGTGGTTGCGCTCAAATGGTCCATAAGATTGGTTTCCTAGATTTGGCTGATCCTGATCCTCCATCGCTCGACATGAGAACGAGGGATAACGGTTGGGAATGACTCGAGCCGACCAATTCGAAAGATCTTCGTTATTTAGCAGAATGGAACCGTCCGCGAGATAAGCTGCAAGAGCCGAGGGGGTCTCCTCTTCATTTCCTTTGCAGAAAGGGCAGATCATCTGCTGGCGGAGTTGTTCCATCGGCACAAATTCCATCGGCCGATCTCGCCGATTTCTGGCAATCGCTACCCATTGTTGATTGATTGGGTCTAGCCGCAGATCAGACATGGTTTTCTTGCTCGGGGTTCCAATAGGATGAAAAAGCTGTTGTCGATCTAAACGTGAACGTGACGCAGGAAAGTCCTGTTCTCCCCGCTCTGATGCTGATTCTCTCGTTAGACTCTGCTTTCGATAGTTCGGCGGTAAAGTTCTTCGTATTGCTTTGCACTTCGCCGCCACGACCAGTCTTTTTTCATTCCTGCTTGCATTAGCTGATTCCAAATCAACCGGTGTTGACTGTACATTTGCAGTGCACTCTTGACGGCAGTGCGAAGTGCTTCTTCCGAAAATTCAGCAAAACTGAACCCATTCGCCGTTCCGTACTCGCAAGTTTCGTGCGTCGCATTGACGACCGTATCTGCCAAGCCACCGGTGCCGCGAACAATCGGTACTGTTCCGTAAGCCATGCTGTACATCTGGTTCAGACCACAGGGCTCGTATTGGCTAGGCATTAAAAACATGTCAGAACCAGCCTCAATCCGGTGTGCGTACTCATTTGAAAATCCCAGATTCAAACCGAGTTTGTCTGGATGCCTCTGTTGAAGGTTCTCCAGCTGATGATGATAGCTTGGGTCACCGGTTCCCAACACGATCCACTGAGCATTCGTATTTTCAAGAAATTCTTTCATCACGGGAACGATCAAAGACCACCCCTTCTGCGAGGCTAATCTTCCAACAATGCCAATTAAAGGTGTATCGATATCTTGTTTTAAATTGGCTTCTTTTTGCAGTGCTAGTTTACAGGCCGATTTTCCGGAACTCCCTAGACGCACATCAAAGTCGGAAGAGAAGTTTTCTTCTATGAATGGGTCGATCGCCGGATTCCAGTCCGCTACGTCAATTCCATTGAGAATTCCTGTCAATTCACCTGCACGTTCTCGCAATACACCTTCAAGCCCGCAACCCTGTTCAGGTTCTCGAATTTCCTTCGCATAAGTTGGACTAACGGTGTTAATCATGTCTGCAAACACGATTCCCGTTTTCAGTAAATTCACTTTCCCATGAAACTCGACTTGCTTCCAATTAAAATACTCGGCCGGCAATCCGGTAAACGCCAATTTTTCGTAATCAAACAATCCTTGATAAGCGAGGTTGTGTATCGTGATCAACGTTCGCGTTGCCTTGAAACAAGGATGGTGGTTGTAATCCGTTTTAAGAAGGGCAGGGAGCAGGCCCGTTTGCCAATCATTCGAATGGATTAAATCCGGAGCCGTACCCATTTGGATCAACGACTCCAATACTGAACGACAAAAGAAAGTGAAACGCTCGCAGTTGTCTGAGAAGTCTTTTCCCGATTGGCCGTAAAAATTATCGCGATTGAAATAACCGGGCTGCTCGACTAAGAAAACCCTAACTTGACTGTCGGGCACAACGGTCTCCAACAACTTGCCAGCTACTAATCGATCTCCGATTTGAATCTCGAAAGAAACATTTGTAGTTTTAATATTGTGTTGTTTTCTATCGATACTCTGATAGGCCGGAAGGAAAATTGAGACTTCATGACCCAGTTTTTCCAATTCACGAGGGAGGGAACCGGCAACATCGGCGAGACCGCCCGTCTTGGCGAACGGAACAACTTCGCTGCTTGCCAGAATGACTCTCATATTCTCTAGGGGGCTAATTAAATGAAAACTATGGCCGGGAATTAGGGCGCTCAGATCCAACAGGCATTGATTACTCGCATCGTAATCAAATCGACTTGAAAAATTTACCAAACGATCAATCTCGTCGGGCAATTCTTTTCAAAAAATTATTATTTTTGAATTGGTTTTCTCAAGTTAAGCCGTCTACGCAAAAAGTTCGCATTTTCAGCCTATTGGATCGCTTCGATCGCCGCAAACAGCTCTTGTCTCGCTAACGCTGGATTCCGAGGCAATTCCAGGGTGGGACCCTTAAAGCTCTTTGCCGCTAACCAGCTTGAGTCGCCACGCGAGTTACCCAGAGGAAAATAAGCCATCAATACCGCATTCATCGGGTTTCCTTTTATCTGGTCGCATCGATCGACACGTTCAAGCGTCCAAGCTGACCCGTATTTTGCTTTGAATTCTCCCTCCATTTCGCCATAAGCCTCATTGAGGTCACGACCTGCTAAACAGAGGACGACCCGACTGCCCAGTGCGATTCGTTCAATTAATTGGGCAATTGTTAAGCGGGAAAGAGGATGGATCATTTCAGCCGCAATTTCCTTTGCAGGCTCCAAGACGAAGCGTCGAAATGACATCCGAGGATGGGGTACCGTTAATTTCGGTGTGCTTATTTGGTTTTCTCCGTAGAGTAACAAATCCAGATCAATCGTCCTTGAACCCCAACGATTTAGCCTAACTCGGCCTAGATCGTGCTCCATTTGAATAAGCAGTTGGAGAAGGTTCGCTCCACTCAGGTTGGTTGATAATCGAATGGCACCATTCAGATAGGAAGGTTGATCGCCAGGGCCTCCCACTGCCTCCGTAACGTGCAGCTCACTGACAGCAACTACTTGGACGTCTTGTGACTGATTCAGTGAGTTGACGGCAGCCTCGTAAGCTCCTTCGCGATCTCCTTGGTTAGAACCAAACGCGATCAAACAATCCACCATGAACGATTACTACCTTGCCTACCTTACAACAAATTCAATTGACCGCTCAACTCAGAAATCCTTAGACACCTTGCTCAGCGTTCGGCGTGTACTGCGCAAAAAAAACGACGATCGGCATCCTAGCCAAATCGTCGAATGATCCTGATAAGTCAAAAATTCCAACGTTACCAGTAAAAATGGCTGCCTGCTGGCTTGCTGCCATGCTGTTCGCCGATGGAGTTACGATTCGATAAATCGTTTCGCATGATTTCCTTTTACTTTTCCATCCCACAGACAAAATTTAAAGGGCGTGGAGATCCGCTCCACGACTCTCGTCGCCGACTGTCGCATCCCTCGGTCGCCGCCACCCAAATTCAAAAGTCGCTTCATGCGACTCGTAAATTACAGCGTTTGGTTGACGTGCTGACGTTGAACAAGGTGAACAAAACAAGTTGCACGTACACGATTTTTGAGTCCTCGGAAAACACTCACCAGCAGTTCAACTGCTTTCAACATCGACCATGGAAGTGGTAGACGACAAGGGCAATATATTTACAAGTGAAACGCAGGATGAATCAACAATTTTGAAAATTTGATGAGCCAACATGCGTTTGATGCTCTCTAATTAACTCGGATGCCATTTTGATGACGCTTCCCGAGTTGTCAAGCAAGCAAACAAAATTTTTTTCGCCAACAATTTTTTTTTGCAGTTCAAATTGAGAAATTTTCTATCGTGAGTAACACAGACGATTTCTAATTTTTGGACCATGCACAGACAACGCGTTGCATTCATCAATAATATTTCAGTCGATAAAAAACGATTGATTATTTTACTATCCTCATATGATAAGATCTCCGCGATACCCTTAGCTTTGAAATCTAGCTATGCTATCGGTGAACACTAGTTGAATTGTCAACATGCTTTTGCATAAGACATTTTTATCCACCCGACAAAAAAGTCGAATGGGAGCTTGACTGACTTGAAAATTGTCCAATATCCACACCCCACCTTGCGTTACAAATCAAAACCGATTAATCGAATCGACCGTGAATTAAAAAATATGGTTCGGGAAATGTTTGATTTGATGTACGCCGCCAAGGGGATCGGCCTTGCTGCAAACCAAGTTGATTTGCCGCTCCAATTGTTTGTGATTAATCTTTCTGGATCACCCGATGAGGGAGAAGAGCTGGTGTTTATCAACCCCGTTGTGAGCTCACCCAAAGGTAGTCATGAAGCCGAGGAAGGTTGCTTGAGTATTGTTGGCGTCAACGCACAAGTCTCAAGGCCTGAAACCATTCATATCTCTGCCTACGATTTATCAGGTCGGGAAATCAACCAAACCGTCGATGGATTGTTGGCCAAAGCCATTCAACACGAAGCTGATCATCTGGAAGGGGTTTTGTTTATTGATCGGATTAGTGAATCGTCAAAACGCCAAATCGATGGCGAGCTGGAAGAATTCGAAATCGATTATGATAACCAGCGATCGACCGGTGAAATTTTAGACGATGCGGCCATCTTTAAACGTCTAACTGAAATCGAATCTAAATATTGTTAATCCGGCTGTTGCGTGACAGCGGAAAAAATTTCGAACCGCTGATTCAACGCCATTGATTTTATTTTTATGCGATTTCTAAAACAGGCGAGATCGTTTTCATTTAAAATTCCAACCCAGAGAGTTTCGAGATGCGTTTGATCATGTTCGGCACCGGCCCGTTTGCCGTTCCGACTTTTGAGGCTCTCATTCAGTCACCTCACGAAGTAGTTGCCCTTTTTACCCGGCCCATCGCGGACTCGGGCAAGCGTCGTAAAACCGCTGAGAACCCTACGCGCGATGTCGCCATTGGTGCTGGTCTTTCAGTGTTCGATCCGAAGAATGTCAATGATCCGGAGTCAGTCGAACAACTGTTGAATTTTAAGGCTGACTTGTTTGTGGTGTGCGACTACGGTCAAATCCTTTCTCGAAACTGCCTCGCCGCTTCCAAGCTTGGTGGCATTAATCTTCACGGCTCGCTTCTTCCCAAATACCGTGGAGCTGCTCCCATCAATTGGGCAATCTTTCAAGGAGACCCCGTGACCGGGATCACGATTATTCATATGACGTCAAAGTTAGATGGAGGGCCTTGTTTGATCAAAGCAGAAACAGAAATTGGACCGCAGGAAACAGCGGAACAAATCGAACCTAGGCTGGCCAAACTCGGCGTCGGGCCTGTTCTTCAAGCCGTCGATATTTTAGAAAATTGGGATGGCAATTCGCCAATCGGGCAGTCTCAGGATCCGGCTCAAGCCACGCGCGCACCACGGCTAAAAAAATCTGACGGCAAAATCAACTGGTCTCGATCAGCTGTCGAAATCGTCAATCAAATCCGCGCATTCCAGCCGTGGCCAGGGACATTTACAATCTGGAACAATGAAACACTTAAACAACCCTTGAGAATAATTATTCATCAAGCGACTGCGTTGCCTGAACAGAATCCTTCTTCTGGCAAGGTACCTGGCAGTGTTCTGGTTGCCGATGGTACCGACCTCATTATCCAGACCGGATCGGGTCAAATTTCAATCGAAACCCTCCAGCCAGCCGGAAAACGCGTAATGCCAATTAGCGATTTTTTACGCGGCCGGTCGCCAGCAATCGATGATGTTTTCCAATAAAATTTCCAACGGGTACTAAGAAGGCGGGGCTGTATGGCGAAGTGCTGCCAATTCACCGTACAAATTGATTGATTTTAGCCTTCGGGCTCTCCCGAGCGTAATCTCGTATCCCCGTCTCCGGCGAATTGGTAATTTTCGTGACTAGCTTGAAAACAATTTTGACCATCATAAGATTTCGACTCGCGTCGGCGAAACGCCTCATGGTAGACTGTCGACTTGGCAACCACTAGGTTGTTCCAGCTTTCTGGCTGGCTATTCGATTCACCGTTTTTTACTTGCGCGATCTATGTCCAACGATACTAAAACTCACAAATTGTACATTGAAACTGTCGGCTGTCAGATGAACATGCTCGACAGTGAAATGGTCGTTGCGAGCCTGCGCCGAGAAGGATACGAATTATCCGACAATGTTGGTGATGCCGACACTATTTTGTTTAACACGTGCTCGGTCAGAGAACAGGCAGAAAATAAAACCTACAGTGCTTTAGGACGGCTTCGCGCGGAAAAGAAAAATCATCCTCACAAAATTATCGGTGTCATGGGTTGCATGGCACAAAAAGATCAAAAATTAATTTTCCAGAGAGCACCCTACGTCGATCTGATCGTCGGACCCGGCCAGTTAAAAGAAATCCCGTCGCTCATCCAAAAAGCGAGAACCGACGGTGGCCAACATACCGCAGTCGGTTTAGGGCGAACCGCGGGAAAAGTTGCCGACATTAAACGAAGCCATGAAACGTTTGATCCGCTACGCGATCCCACAATGCGACCGACGCCGTTCCAGGCTTTTCTTAGAATTCAAATTGGCTGCGATAAATTTTGCACCTATTGTATCGTACCCATGACACGCGGCCCGGAGCAGGGCAGGTCACCGAAAATGGTTTTTGACGAAGCCAAGATACTCGCCGAACAAGGGTGTAAAGAAATCACCCTCCTCGGACAAACAGTAAATAGCTACAAGCACGTCGCTGACGATGGAACAACAACGCGGCTTGCGGATCTTCTTTATCAACTTCATGAAATCAATGGCATTGAACGGATCAAGTTCGTAACCAGTTACCCAAAAGATATGGGGTACGATTTGTTGACTGCTGTCCGGGATCTAAAAAAGGTCTCGCCTTACCTCCACGTCCCACTTCAAAGTGGATCTGACGCCGTATTAAAACGCATGAAACGTGGTTACACCGTGGGAGACTATCGCGAGATGATGGCTCGGATTAACGAAACGCTCGGCGACGCCGCTGCAATTTCTTCCGACTTCATTGTTGGTTTCTGCGGTGAAACCGAGGAAGAATTTCAAGAAACCGTTAGCTTGGTAAAAGAATGCCGATTCAAAAACAGTTTCATTTTTAAATATTCTGAACGGCCAGGAACAAAAGCATCCGACCAACTCCCTGATGACGTTCCGTTTCTCGTAAAAAAGCGTCGCAATAATGAATTGCTGAGCGTTCAAAACCAAATCAGCGAAGAAGACAATCAGAAATTCCTTGGCAAAACCGTCGAAGTACTCGTCGAGGGACCAAGCAAACGAACCGATGCCGACGTAAACGATCTTTCCAACGGCCAACCCGTTTCGGCGGGAACGCCCATGCAATTGACGGGCCGCACTCACTGCGACCGGATTGTTGTATTCGATGGCACGACGCGGCTCGTCGGTCAAACTATTCCAATTGGAATTTACGAGGTCGCCGCTTTTACGTTAATGGGCACCGTCATCACCGATCATGTTGCCTCGGGGCCGGTAGTCAGCCTCAAAGGATAATGGCTGAAATTACATCCGCTAGGTTTGATAAAAAACTCGGATCAAGATTTTGATATCTGCCGATTCAGACCAACTCTTTGATTAAATCCGAGGGTGTCTGTAGGCGGTTGGCAGGATCTTTTTCGACTAACTGCATCACGATCTCTTCGAATAGATCGTTGACTGCCTGTTGGGATATTTTGGGAGCTTTGGGGATTTCATCGCGAACATTAGCCAGCGTCCCGACCAGCGAATCCCCACGTACTGGAGGGCGACCGGTCAGCAGAGCACAGCAAGTCGCTCCCTGGCCATATAAATCCGAACGCGTATGGACTTCCATGTTTGCCCGCGTTCTTTTTGGCGCCATGTAAGGAATATCGTCAAGGAGTTGCCCCGACTGGGTGACTTGTTTCGCCAACGTTCCTTCTATTCCAGTACATTCAATTAGCTCAGACAAATTTTCGCCATCGAGGTACTCCATAGCAGCCCAACAGTAGCGTTCATTTTTACCGGCCTTTTAAAGGTCAACAATTCTTGGATCTTTAATTGGTAACTTGGTTCGCATCGGCGAACAAAACGCTGACGCGGCGGTCCCGTGTTTCAAATGATGGGTATCCAAGCCTGTAACATGATAGTGGAAAAGGCCAGCAGTTTGATCTGTTCGATTCGCTCAATCATTTCCTGGGCACCTATTTTTGCGATCGTTGGAGTCGTAGTTCTAATGCAGCTCTATCGCAATCAAGCCAACGGAGTGGATCCTCCCAAAGGAACCATGGTGACACTTGAGACCGATCCAATAGCACGGTTTAAAGGAGATTTAATTGTCTATTACTCTTTGTTCTGTTTTAGCGCTCGGAGTTGTGATCGCAATCGTAAAACCCAAACGGGGCATCGCTGACCTACTACTGAGAACACGATTGATGCCAAAGTAACTACACTCACTTGATCCGGATTGATATTAGACAACGTCGGCCACCCCACCTTCTCCATTCGCCCTATCTTCACTTTAAAATCAGATTTTGCACAACGTGGGACGAACTAAGCCACATGGCAAGCCGGGGCGGTTGAGGGAGCTTTGGCGAATTGGTAGTTTAATCGGCTGCTTTATCGGCCAGATTTCTGATGGCGCGGCGTCGGCATCGGAGCTAGAGTCCGTTCGAAGTGCGTTGTGTATTCTCAACAATCTGGGAATGATCCGATCGCATTAATATGTTTTACCAATCTAGGGGATGAGAATGAAAAAGTTTATTGCAGCTGCCGTATGCACATTGTTGATGACTGGCACCATGTTCGCTCAAGACAGCGAAGCTCCAGTTGAGCCAGTCGCACAGACAGCTCCAAGTGTTGTTGGAAGCGGTTGCTGCGATGCGACTACAGACGCTGCCTGCGATCCATGTGCAAAGCGAGTCCGGTTGGTCGCAAAGCTTCGCGGAAAAATGTCTTGCCGTCGCGCGAGACGTAGTTGTTGCAACTAGTGTCCGTTGATTGCACTAGCTACAATTTGAAAAACACAAAGCATTGCTCCGAATAAGAGTGATGCTTTTTTATTGAAGCGACAACGAGATTGCGTTACGCGACCGGGAATCAATTTCCTACGGGAAATAACCGAGTTATTATTTTCGTCGCCCGATCCCATTCCCCTGCTGCTCGCTCAAAATCGACATCCATGATTTTCAGTGATAGAGAATCTGGAACTGCCGGTGACTTCGTAGTAACCGAACGGTTAAGGGGAATTTGTGCACTTTGACTTTGCGCCAACTCCTCTTCGACATCGCCTGCCAGTAGCCGATCGACTAACCCCCGAGCTCGTCTTGGATTAGGACCATTTTTGATGATCGAGAGTGTGTTTGGAATTAATAAAACTCCCATTTGGTCAGGTTTTTGATCGGGAAATACAATTGCTACTGGATTGGCTTTATTAAGTTCGATCATTGCATCATCGGTATCGGTCAGCCCAAACGCGTATTCTCCGCGTGCCACTTTAATTGCAACCTGCTTATTCCCACCTTCGACGACCGCATTATTTGCAATATCGGTTAACAAGGAGACCGCCTCGATTTCGCCCAGAGTTGCGAATAGTACGGCCGCATGGGTCGCGGTGGTTCCAAATAAAGGTCGTGCAATTGCACATTTATTTTTCCATTTTGGATCCGCTAGATCGTAGATAGAATCCGGCATTAGATTTGGATCGTTGATGAGGTTGGTGTTAACAATCAACACGCGCGCTCGAGCGGCAAACCCGTGCCACTGATTACGCGAGGAAATGTATTGCGACGGAAACACTTCGGACGCAGGACTGCGGTAAACTTCTAACAGTCCCATTTTTTGCAATCGCAATGTGTGGAGTATTTCGTTATTCCAGAAAATATCAGCTTGAGGCCGCCCTTTACTTTGAATGATTTCAGTCACTAACCCAACCGTTTTGTTGGATTCCTGATCAAATTTAGGCAGTACTCGCAAACCCAACTCCGGGCCAACGCGATTAAGAATTGGCTCAGCAAATTCTCGGTCCAGTGCTGAATAGACAACCACCTCATTGTCTGTCTTAGCGATACAGCCCGCACAAAGGCAGATCATCGCACCGCCAAAGATAACGACAAACCAATAAAAACAGGGGTTTGGGTTCGCCAAAGAAGCTTTAATTTTAGTACCCTTTATTTTCCTCATTTGAAACACTCCACTTTTCGTTACGATACAGTGCGTTTCATTTCGCTGAAGTAATCTCGCCAACAGCCGAACCTAAATGACCTTTATCCGCAAATTATATCTTATGACATTTGCTAACCCAATGAACAAAACCTACTCATTGGCACCACCTCAACGGCAGATTTGCAAAGCCGCGATTGGTATTTTACTAGCAACGCTATCTGCCAGTTTCGCATTGGGGCAAGATGATTGGCGATCCGGGATGAAGAAAATCAATCCGCAGGTTTCCGATACATTTGAGATTAACGATACCTTGGTAAAAGCCGCTGGGATTCAAAAAGTTTCCGGCACTCACATCGATCTTTATACCGATGTCCGTGACGAACAGAGAGTCAAAGAGCTTGTGACCGCTTTTGATCAAGCAGTCTCACAATGGTGTGCCTACTTTGGACTTTCGGCGGCGTCAGCCGAATTGTGGAAAATGAGAGCCTTCCTGATTGCTGACAGGGCTAACCCGGTACAATTTCAGCGAGCGGGGCTAATGCCGGCCGACCTGCCGGATTTTAAAGCAGGATTCCAGCGACGGCATAACTTTTGGCTTTACCTCCAACCGGGAGCTTACTACACACGCCACTTGCTTCTCCACGAAGGCACTCACGGTTTTATGTTGTGGTTTCTGAGCGGACACGGTCCGGCGTGGTATAGCGAAGGAGTGGCTGAACTGCTTGGTGTGCACCAATGGAACAATAACCGACTGCAGCTCAATCACCGATTAAGAAACCGTGACGAGGCGGAGTATTGGGGCCGAGTCAAGCGAATTCGTGACGAACGCAACACCGAAGACGAGCTAGACCTTGAGGACATACTCAATATCCCTTCCACGGGATTTAACAACGTTCGTTTTTACGCGTGGGCTTGGGCAGGCTGTGAGTTTTTTCAAAATCATCCAAAAACAAAACAGATATTTTCCAAACTGCCTGAACTGGCAAAACTGAATGAAGATCGGTTCAACCAAAAATTTCTTGACTTACTTGGAAATAACTTAGAAGAATTGAAACGAGACTGGCTACTGTTTATCAACGAAATTGATTACGGCTACTCAGTTCCACGCGGTTGTTTGTCGAAGGCAAGTTCGCTTAGCAGCCAACTCAATTCCAGGCAAAACAAATTTCGAATTTCTGCGGAAAGAAGCTGGCAGGTAACCGAACAAAACGTTCAACAGGGAGAACGTTTTCGCATTAAAAGCAAAGGCGAATACGTGGTCGGACAATCGAATCCGCAAACGCCTTGGAAATGCCAACCTAATGGAATTACAATTCAGTACCACCGAGGGCGCCCCCTAGGACGACTGCAAGCCGGCATTTTAGACTTGAATGCAAAAACGGCAGAACAACAGGTCAAGGGATTGCTAAACCCCCTCGACGTCGGGTTAAGTGGGGTGATCTCCGCACCGACAAACGGAGTTCTCTGTTTTCGGATTAACGAATCGCCAGCCTTTTTGGACGATAATCAGGGCGCCTTGGAAGTCGTCCTTGAAAAACTAGAATAGATCTATCCGTCGGGTCACCGAACTTTCATTCCATTATTTTTCCTCGTAACCAACAAGCAACTTAATGAACATTCTTCAATCGCAAGATCCTGAGCTTTGGCAGACGATCCATGACGAGTCGATTCGTCAAAAAGACGAACTTGAGATGATTGCCAGCGAAAATTACACCAGCCTTGCCGTGATGGAAGCTATGGGTAGTGTTTTAACAAACAAGTACGCTGAAGGTTATCCCGGCCGTCGCTACTACGGCGGATGTGAACATGTCGACGTCACCGAGAATCTTGCCCGTGGCCGAGCGAAAGAGTTGTTCGGAGCAGAATTTGCCAACGTCCAACCTCATTCGGGCTCCCAAGCCAACCAGGCTGTCTATCTCACCGCTCTGGAAGTCGGCGACACCGTGCTAGGTCTCGACCTTGCTCACGGAGGCCACTTGACTCATGGGATGCGGCTTAACCTCTCTGGCAAACTTTATAACTTCATCAATTATGGTGTCTGCCGAGACACTCATTTGATTGATTTTGATCAAATCGCTGCTCTGGCAAAAGAACATAAGCCAAAGATGATTGTCGCGGGAGCGAGTGCTTATCCACGACAAATTCCTCACGAGCGATTCAAAGAAATTGCCGACGATGTTGGCGCGATGTTATTTGTTGACATGGCGCACTATGCCGGCCTGGTCGCCGGTGGCGAACACAATGATCCAGTTCCGGTTGCCGATTTTGTGACGACGACAACCCATAAAACACTTCGCGGTCCAAGGGGTGGACTTGTGTTGTGCAAAAAGAAATATGCAAAAAAAATTAACTCCAGCGTTTTCCCCGGAATGCAGGGAGGTCCATTGATGCACGTTGTCGCCGGCAAGGCCACTTGTTTCCGGGAAGCTTTGCAGCCCGAATTCAAGGCCTATGCAAAATCCGTAAAAGCCAACGCTAAAGCTCTCGCTGAAACTCTACAATCCGGAGGCCTTTCTCTTGTCAGCGGCGGAACCGACAACCATCTCGTTCTTGTCGATGTCACGGCCAAAGGAATAGGCGGCACGATTGCAGAAGACACTTTAGGTGCGTGTGGGATTACGGTTAACAAGAATATGATTCCGTATGACGAACGAAAGCCAATGGACCCGAGTGGCGTTCGAATTGGAACTCCCGCTTTAACAACCCGCGGCATGGGCGTTGAACAAATGAAGCAGGTTGGCCAGTGGATTGTCGATGCACTGAGTCACCATGACGACCCTTCAAAGCTCGAATCCATTCGCGGAAACGTCAAAGATCTTTGTCAACATTTCCCAGTTCCTGCTGCCGCTGCCGAAGCAGCGGTTTAGTGCTGTTGGACAGGCTGATTTATTTCTTAGGACGAACCGATTTCGTTGGTTTATTGCCGAGCAAACGGGCGATTTCCCGATCGCTCGAGGCCCATATCATCGCGATGAAAACTGCAAACAGGACAATTCCCGACCAAACAAAAGGGTGTACCTGCGTAAAATCAATCGAACATTGCCACGTGTCATACGCAATCAATGTTTCGAGTGAAATCCAAGTGTCGATTGAATCTGGCTGGCTCGTCAAAAAACCTTGGCTCAACTGAGCCGATTGACTCAGTTGAACTAGGGGTGAAAACGCTGACAAGCTATTTGGAAAAACCACGTTGCAAAAAACCGCCCCTGCTGCAATGAAAAGTGATAATAATCGACGAGGATAAGACATTTCAGTTCCGGGTTACGTGGTCTTTTCAAAAGTCAGCATTCACAATTTGCTGGCTACATACGTTAGACCCTTGCAAGCGGTATGCCACCGCAGAAAACTACAGAAAGCCCGTGTTTCAGCGATGTTTTGACGCAGCGATGATGTCCAAAAACCACGTGTCTCGCAGGTGATGAGCAAAGACCTCATTCCATTGCAAGCTGCCATTGATATGTTTTCAATGAATTCGATTGTCGTAACAATCATTGGGGTTTTATGTGCTCGCGAGAGCGAGTGGATCGATAATTTTTCGCTTCCTTGCCTTGACTGGAATCCGCCAAGGTAAACTCTTAGCGTGAGAAATTTGGCTGGAGTGAATCATCAACACGATTCCGCACCGCCCTTAAAAATCTGCAGTTGGATATGACGGGAAAAACATTGAACCGCAAACAAGCTCAACGTCAAAAAAACATATTGGCGGCAGAAGGCTATCTAGAACTTGCTATGGCGCTCGACGGCTCGTGTAGTCTTAGATTGGATTTAAAGAAACATTTGGTCGACCTTGCTCTGAATTCTTTAAACAAAGTAATTCGCCCAGCAGGCCATAAGCCTTATATCTTATTCTTGAAGGGACAAGCTCATCGGATCGCACAGCGTCCGCGGTTAGCGATTACTTTTTTTGAACAGTCTCACAAAATCGATGGAGAGAACCTTCGCACTTGCCTCGCTCTGGCATGGTGCTGTAAACGAACGCAGCAAATTGACCGGGCGGTGGAAGTCATGCAAGCGGCGGTCGAAATGGATTCCGAAAGCTGTATTAGTCATTACAATCTCGCCTGTTATTGTGCTTTAGATCAAAGAGTCGATGACGCATTGATGCACCTGACATTTGCTTTGAATCTGAATCCAGATTACCTGACGAAAATTGCTTCTGAATCCGATTTTGATGCCATCCGAAACAATCCAAGATTTGCAGATATCACAGCGCTGGCCGTTTAAAATCGTACGCGGTGTTGATATTCGTCTTACGAAATCCAAACGGCACTCCTTGGCGGATTGTGTCGTTGACAAGATTTACCTGAGAAACTGCTCTTCAGCAGCAGTTCCACTCTTGTTTGCCAAGCGCAAGCTAATTGCTCTACGATCAACATCTCGATAAAGCTGTAAGCGAATAGATTCGGTTGTTCGGTAAATACTTAAAACATCCAGTCATCGGGAAGGCGTTTAACAGTTAAATTAGCCATTGTTTTTCGCTCGCCAATTTAGAAGAGAATCTAAAAAACCCTGAATCTCTCCGTCGAGCACTTTATGGAAATCACCCATGCTAAAGCCGGTTCGAGTGTCTTTGACACGCTGATCAGGATGTTGAAAATAATTCCTGATCTGTGACCCAAATCCTACTCGCGATTTATTAGCATATTTATCAGCTTCCTCTGCCTCTCGCTTTTCTTCCTCTATCCGGGCAAGCTGTGCCCTCAGCATCTTCCAGGCTTGATCTCGATTCTTGTGCTGGCTTCGTTGGCTTTGGCATTGCACAACCGTATTGGTGGGAATATGAGTCAAGCGAATTGCGCTGTCTGTTTTGTTTACGTGTTGGCCACCCGCACCGCTAGCGCGATAAGTATCGACACGAACATCTTTGTCATCGATGCTTATCTCTACGCTGTCTGAGATTTCAGGCGATACATCGACAGCTGCAAAGCTGGTTTGTCGTTTCCCCTCTGAATTAAAAGGGCTTATTCTGACCAGCCGGTGCAGGCCTGTCTCGCTCTTTAAATAGCCGTAGGCCATCGGTCCGCGAATCGCTATCGAAGCGCTATTAATTCCTGCTTCGTCGTTATTGTTTCGATCAAATTCAATAACTTGATAGTCATTTTTTTGAGCCCAGGCAGCGTACATTCGGAGCATCATCTCAGCCCAGTCGTTCGCATCGGTACCACCATCACGTGCGTGAATCGTCAATATGGCACCCGCATTATCATAGGGCCCGTTCAAAAGCGCCTTGAGTTCCAGAGAGTCCAGTTGCTTTTCAAGTGATTCGATTTCCGATTGTACTTCTCGTTTGATCGATTCATCTTCTGTGGCCATCTCTATTAACGCTTCGAGATCCTCTCCCGCAGCACTGAGTTCCATCATCGGTGCGACGATGGCTTTCACAGATTTCAATCGGCCAACTGTCTCTTGGGCAGATTCTTGATTATCCCAAAAATTTGGTGCTGCCATTTCAGCTTCGATATTGACAATGGATTTTAATTTTGCATCGTAGTCAAAGACTATCTCGGAGCAGAGTGATGCGCTCGATAATCGCCTGTGACCGGTTAGTGAGATCAGAGTCCATGAGTTTACTTCTTTAATATGTCGGGCCGAGACAAATGCCCAGCGATTAGACCGAGGAAAAATAAATGTTTGAGAACATGATTGTTAACTCATCCTCAATCTGGTCAACCGGTGCAAAATGAGTTGTGCAAGTAGCATCGGTACCCAAAGGCGCTTGAGGTTTCTTTAAAAAACCTAAATTATCTCTGTTTCTCGTCGAGTCGCACCTCGACCGGATGATAACGGTTAAACCGAATGATTTAACGTCAAAAACACCCGATTGGTTGACCATTTTCCCCACCGAACTTAAAGTTAGGGATCGTTTTCAATTTGCACCAAAGTCCACTATTCAGACGCTATGATTAGCTAGAGGTTTCATTAAAGAAATAGGCCAGTTCCACGGGAATCGATCCAATTTCACTGGCTTTCCGCCGGAAACTCAGCAAACATTTACCTCTGCAGGGCGTTTTCCAATAAACTGTAAAAGCATCAACCTGTCGATCTGGATTCCCAACCAGACCGACAGACCTACCTAATTGAGAAAATATAGATGTCCAAGCCAAAACAAAAAGCTCCCGATTCTGAAAATTCCAAAGTTTCAGAATCTAACGGCAAAACGCTTAAAGAGCGCGAAGACGAAGCAATTGAGCGAATGGTGGGGCAGTTTGTTGTCAAGCAAACTGAAAAACCCGTTGATAAATATTTTCGCGCGCTCGTAAAACTGGAAGGTTCCGACCTTCATATGAAGGTCGGCAAAGCACCAATCGTTCGTGTCAACGGAACACTCAAAGAGCTCAATCGAGGGCCCATCGATGTCGAAGAGATGGCGCGTCTACTGTTTCCCATGTTGAACGAACGCAATCGAGACATTTTTGATCACGAAGGGGGAGCTGACTTCGCCTACACGGTGGATGTCGACGGCGTTAGTTGGCGATTCCGTGTAAACATGTTAAAGCAATTGGGTAAAATCGGATTGGTTGCCCGTCGTGTGAACAACCATATCCCCAACTTTGAAGGGCTTTATCTTCCTCCAGCGATGGAAACGCTTTGCCACTTTGAGCAAGGAATGATCTTGTTGGCAGGAGTTACCGGCTCGGGAAAAAGTACAACCATTGCGTCGATGCTGAATTACATTAATCGCATTTACTCAAAACACATTCTCACGCTCGAAGATCCTATTGAATTCGTTTTCACCGACGACAAGTGCCTGATCAACCAACGTGAAGTTGGCATTGACGTTGTAGACTTTGGTGTCGGTATGAAACATGCAGTGCGTGAAGATCCAGATATTATTCTGGTGGGTGAGCTGCGAGACGAAGAAACATTTATGACGGCGATCCATGCTGCGGAAACTGGTCACCTCGTCTTTGGAACCATTCACGCGTCCACCGCTCCTTCGACAATTGGTCGTATTCTCGACCTTTTCCCGGAAGAAATGCACGGTGCGATTCGCGGCGCTATCGCCATGAACATGAAAGCGATCGTAGCGCAAAAACTACTCAAATCGATTAATCCAAAAGTTGGCCGTGTTCCAACGTGTGAAATCATGACGTTTAATCCAACCGTCAGAAAACTGATTCTCGAAGAACGAGATCACAACCTCAGCGATGCAATTCGCATTGGTGCCGAGGAAGGCATGCAGGACTTTACAATGAGCTTGAAGGGCCTGATTGATGACGAGCTAATTGACCGCCCAACGGCATTCCAAGTCGCTCCAAACAAAGAAGAATTGAAGATGAAGCTCAAAGGTATCGACGTCTCGCAACCTGGAATTATTTAATGGCCCGCTGCTATCGAACGGTATTATTGCTTACGGCCGTAGTCGCCTTTTTGCTTGTACCTTTTGCTGACAATCTGTTCGCTCAAGACCCTAGTGTTGCTACGATGTACAAACCTGGGCCAGGTGGCTATTTATCCTGGTGGAAACTACTGCTAATTGTAGTGGTGTTTATTTTCTGGGTACGAATGGCGGACTGGGTTAATCGTGACTCGATGAAAATCGGAGAACGAACGAGTATGCAATCCGAGTTTTGGAACCCGATGATCGCTTTTCCATTTCTTGCCGGTTTCATTTTGGTAATCTCTTTACCCATCTTCCTTGCTGGTTTGCCGATTTACTTAATCACTGCATTTATGCCGGTGACGGTTTACTTTTTGATTCGACGCAGCCGGTTCAAACAAAACCCTAATATCAAGCAGTACTTAAAGCTGAAACCGGGTGAGGCTCCTGTAGCGGAAGCCCTTCCCCAAGATGAAGGCGTCTTTATTGATTTTACACCGGCGGGTGACACCCCAAACCAAAAACAGGGCAATTTGATTCGCGCCCGCCAATCTGATGGCTTTACCGGTTTTAAACAGTTGCTCGCGTTAACTCAATTTAAACGTGCTGAGCAACTGCAGATGGAATTCACTCGAGAAGGTGTTTCTCTGCGGATTTTAGTCGACGGCTTGTGGCACCCTCTGGATCCTATCGATCGAGAGTCTGGAGACGCAATTTTATCCAGTATGAAAAATTTAGCAGGTTTAAATGCCGCTGAACGTCGCGCCCTGCAAACTGGCTCGTTCCGGTTTAAATCTGATACAGGCAAAGCAGCTATTACGGTAGTTTCAAAGGGGGTAGCGACTGGCGAACGCGTCCTGATGAAGTATGAAATCTCAGCCAAAGAAGCGTTAGCGTTTCCGCAGTTAGGAATGTTCCCTAATATGGTTTCGCAAATTAAAAGCGTGCTGGATCAAAATGGCACGACCATCATTTCCGCGCCCCCGGGATGTGGTTTAACTTCGTCTTGGCAGGGAGCATTGGTAACTGCAGATCGATTAACTCGCGACTGTGTGGGCGTTATTGATCAAGATGAGGTTGAAACGGTTCAGGAAAACATTGTCATCCACAGGTACGAAGAAGGAACCGAAAAGAGCCAGCTTCCAGTTCTAAAGACATTGTTGCTGACTCAGCCGGATATGCTTGCAGTCCCAAAATTAGAAACACCAGAAGCCCTTGACCTGTTAATGCATCAGGTAATTACTCAGCAGCGTTCCGTTTTGCTTCGGACACCTGCAAAATCCGCCGCTGAAGCTCTACTTAAAATATACAGACAAACCAGCAATCGAGATCAATTCTTAAAAGCCACTAACAATATTACTTGCCAACGGCTCATCCGCCGTTTATGCACTGACTGTCGTGTCGAAGTGCGTGTTCAACCAAAAACCATCCAACAGCTTGGCGGGAACCCGAAGACTCAGGGCACTATTTACAACCAATGGCGACTTCCGCCCCCCGATCAAAGAGTTGACGACAAAGGTCGGCCAATTGAATTTTCTCCGTGCACAACGTGCGGAGGGATTGGTTATATCGGGCGGATCGCAATTTTTGAAATGTTGAGCTTGAACGATCAACTTCGCACACTCATAAGACAAAGCCCAAAAATTTCAACCGTCGAAGCGGCAGCGGTCAAAATGGGAAAAACAACAATTACGAAAGAAGCCTACAAACTTGTATTGCTGGGTGTCACTTCACTTGCTGAAGCTCAGCGGATACTTAAGCAGCAGTGAGTTTACGCATGCCAAATTTATCTCGCTTGTTAATCCAATACGAAACTTCAACAATTTACACGTCATAATCTTGATTTCATTTATCTCTAGCTGGACAAAATTAATTAATGTTTGATGATTTGCAACTCCCGATCGAATTTACCGCCGCCGGTGATACGTCCGAGGAACAGAAAACAAATCTAAAAATCGTCAAACCCTCTCCGGGTTTTGAACCAGCTTCCGAATTGGTAGTAGAAATCATCTTAAAAGATGCCAACGTTACCGTGATGGATTTTAGTGCTCAGAAGGTTGTCACCCGATTTCAAATCGATGGTCTGTGGCATGCTGGTGCTCCTATGGATCGCGAAACTGGCGATTATATCCTGGCCACCCTGAAGCAGCTCGCGGGCTTGGACTACCGAGAACGTCGACAACGCCAAGAAGGTCAGTTTTCCACGCTCTATCGAAAACAAAAGCAAAAATTCAAAATTGTTTCCCAGGGCATTCAAACGGGTGAACGCGTCGCTATCTATCTCGATTACAAACGACCGCCACTCGACAAAGCTCTCGACCTAGGAATGCGTGAGAGAATGCTCGACCAGTTGCGACCAATTCTCAACGATCAAAGTACCGGGATGGTTTTAGTTAGTGGCGTCCCTGGCGAAGGGTATACGACTGCTTGGCGCGGAACTCTTGATGCCTGCGATCGTTTGACACGTGACTATTTTGTCATGGAAGAAAAAGGAAAACTCGAACCGGAAGTCATCAACATTTATCCTGTTGAGTTTGATCCCTCTAAGGGGGAAACAGCAATGACGCCGATCCCCCAGTTGCTGTTAAAAGAACCCGATGTCCTCGCGTTCACTGATTTGACTGGCGGTGAATTAATCAACGATATTATTGATTTATCGGTCAACAAAAAGATTCCGATATTCACTCGCATACCCGGGAAGCACTGCGTCGATGCGTTGCTTCGCGTCTTGTTATTAAAGCCCGACGCTAAGAAATTTGCGGAGTCCTTATCTTGCGTCTTGTCGATGCGTCTCATTCGACTGTTATGCAACAATTGCCGGATCCCTTATCAACCGCATCCTACGCTCCTCCAAAAACTGGGGCTTCCCAGAGGAAGAATTGCCGAACTATACAAGCCCATGGTTTATCAGCCCGGGATGGTAGACGAAAATGAGGTCGAAATTGAACCATGTTCGGAATGTTCCGGCATTGGCTATCGTGGAAGAACAGGTTTGTTTGAGATGTTAACTATTAATGACGATCTTCGGCGCGCGATTGTGAACACACCTCAAGCCAACAAAATCTCGGCCCTCGCCAAACACCATGGCCATATCTCTCTGCAAATGGAAGGTATTGTGATGGTTGCGGCTGGCCGAACTTCGGTAGAAGAACTACAACGAGTTTTGAAATCATAACGAAAAATCGGGGTCAATCTCCCGAACAAGAAGGTTAATGATGCTGATTTTTATTGCAATCACAATGTTTATCTTAATCGTCGCAAGCACGTGGTGGTTCGGCCTTTGGAGTAACTTAATCACGCTCATTAACCTTTTGCTTGCAAGTATGATCGCCAGCATTTGCTTTGAGCCGGTTGCTTTGAAGTTGCTCAGCATGAACTCGTCCTACCGCTACCTCTATGATTTTATCGCGATTTGGCTCGTGTTCTTGTTGGCTTTTGTCATCTTGCGGGGACTCACCGATGTTCTAAGCAGCTATCGCCTGAAGTTTGATCCGATTACCGAACTTGTAGGTCGATCCGCACTCTCGATCTGGATTGCGGGTGTGTTCGTTTGTTTTTCATTTTTTACACTTCAGATGGCGCCCCTCAAGCCGAGTGTCTACGCTGAAAATGTACCCAAATCAGAAATGGGAACTATTCCCGATCGTTTGTGGCTATCGTTTATACAAAGTCGATCACGTGGCGCCCTCGCTGCTTCGAAGGAGTCGAACTTTTTGTTTGCCAGTTACGGATTACCGGATCACCAAGACGATGTCGAGATTGACTCTCGCATATTCGATCCTCGCGCCGAATTCTTGCCTTATTACTCTCAAAAACGGCGGGCCATTGCTGACCGCACCGTTTTAAGAGTTGGTGGAAAATAGAATTGGTTTCTGGCAGAATCGCGGGAAGCCTAGCCTGTGTTTAATTACTCGGTAGTAAATTAATCATCCGGCCTGGTGAACCCATTGCGTTGTAGCCCGCATCGACATGCATTACTTCACCAGTAATGCCATCCGACATTTCTGACAATAAAAATGCGCCGGTATTTCCAACTTCGTGATGTTCAATGTTGCGTCCCAGTGGAGCGACGTGTTCGTACATCGTCAACATATCACCTGCACCTACTGCAGTGCTTGCCAATGTTTTTAGGGGGCCAGCACTTAATGCGTTAACGCGCACACCACTTTCGCCAAGATCGTAAGCCAAGTAACGTGTCGTCGCCTCGAGTGCAGCTTTGCAGATCCCCATCAAGTTGTAACCGGCTACAATCTTCTCTCCACCAAAGTAGCTCATGCACGCAATCGATGCACGCTCCGAAAGAATCGGTCGGGCAGCTTTTGTGACAGCGATCAAACTATAGCAACTGATGTCCATCGCTAACTTAAAACCATCTCGACTGGCATCGATCGTATCGTTGAGGTCAGCTCGATCGGCATAGGCAATTGAATGAAGAAGAAAATCAATTTTGCCAAATTCATTTTTGGCTGTTTCCATTACTTCAGCAATGTTTTCGTCACTTTGAACGTCGAGTGGCACTAAAAATTTTGGCGCTGCGTCGGACTCAAGTTTATCGAAACATTTTTCTACCCGGCGACGATTCTTTTTTCTAGCATCGTCGGCGGGGTCTGGTAGATGCGTAAAACCGCATTCACCGCCCTCTGCCATGATTTTTTTTGCAATTGCCCAAGCAATTGAACGATCGTTGGCGACCCCAAGAATTAAACCTTTTTTACCGTCGAACAAGCCCATCTGGTGATACCCTCTTACAATACGATTGTTGAAACGTGTCAAAATGACTACGCTCTTACTGGAATACTTTATCGTTCCGTAGCAATTTAATAACAGTTTTAGCCGTCGACAACAATTACCAACCCCCACGAAACCATGTCCTTTGAAATCCAATCAGAGCGAATTACGGAGGTTCCGGGCGGTTCCGAACTCCTGGTTCAGTTGATCAATCTGTCCCTCAGCGCCGCCACCGAAAGTGATTTTTTATCCTCTGCGCTCGATTTAGTCCGAAAAACAGTTAATTCCAAGGGTGTCGTCTTCGTTCGTGGCGTCAAAGGTCAATGGAGGGTTATTGCAAATTCTGGTTCCGGCGACAGTCTTCCCGTTGAACTGCTTGCTGAAACGCTCGATTCCGAAAAATGTCAACAATCTGATGGTTGGACCGCTGCGCCACTTTTTCAGCCCAATTCTTCTGGAAAATTGATTGCCTGCGATTCTTCCATCAATCCTGAGGTTTTCGATGGATTGACCGCAGCGGTAGGTTTAGCACTGACGGCGTTGGAGCGCAGATTTCAACACCGGCGCCGGGCAGCCCGTTTAGAAGCAATTCTAGACATGACCGTTCACTGGAATCAGTCTCGAAAAACCGACCAGCTGTTGGAGAAAATTGCTCTGGCAGCAACACGTCTGATTCGAGCTGAAAGAGCTACGATCTTCTTACCTGATGCCAGCAACAGCTCTCTCATCGGCAAACCGGCTCTTGGTGTCGACGAAGGAGAGCTTAGGATTCCAATCGATGCTGGAGTCGTTGGGCAAGTTCTGAAAACTGGAAAAGCAGCCCGTATTGACGAAGACATATCTGCTGAACAGCAACAAATTAACCGAGCGGTTGACGAACAATTGGGTTTCCAAACACGAACCATTTTGTGCGTACCGATGACCAACAGTGCGGGCAAAACCATTGGCGCGTTCGAACTCATCAACCGACAAGAAGGTAGTTTTTCAGACGAAGATGAGGCTGCGTTGACAGAACTCGCTGCGCACGCCACCGTCGCAATTGATAACACCCTACATGTTGAGCAATTGGTGTCTTCAAAACGAACAGTCGCCGCTCAAGCCGCCAATCAGGTCCAAATGATAGGCGAGTGCCCGGAGATCGAGAAACTTAAAAAAACGATCGAACGGGTCGCGGATACAGATCTCGTCGTTCTGATTACCGGAGAGAACGGGACTGGGAAAGAAGTTGTTGCTCAAATGATTCACTATCTTAGCCAGCGACGTGACGAGATTCTCGTCGCTGTCAATTGTGCGGCGATTAGTGAAAGTCTGTTAGAGAGTGAATTGTTTGGCCATGAAAAAGGAGCGTTCACTGATGCCCACCAAAAACGTGAGGGTAAATTTGAGCTCGCCAATAATGGTACGCTCTTTCTTGACGAAATAGGCGACATGAGCCTCGACGGCCAATCCAAGTTGCTGAGAGTATTAGAAGAGAAAAAAGTCGTCCACGTAGGTGGTTCGTTACCCATCCCAACAGACGCCCGTGTCATTGCGGCAACCAATCAGGATCTGACTGAATTGATTTCCGAGCGCAAGTTCAGGCAGGATTTATATTTCAGATTGAACGTTGTCATGATTGAACTCCCCCCACTTCGTCAGCGTGGCGACGATATCCTGTTACTCGCTGAACACTTTCTTGAAAATTTCTGCGTGAAAGCCAGACGAGATACGCCCGCGTTTTCCGCTTCGGCTCGCAAGGAACTCCTTAGCCACCGATGGCCGGGGAATATTCGGGAACTCAGAAATATGATGGAGCGACTCGCGTATCTGACCGATGGACAGAAGATCGATGCTAATGATCTAGATTTCGTGAACGCTCCAAGCAATCGCGAAAACGCAGTGCCAATGGATTTACCTCTCACCGAAGCAACCAAACAGTTTCAGGTCGATTACATCACAAGGCACATCGACCGGTCTCGCGGAAATATGACAAACGCCGCGTCAAAAATGGGGCTCCATCGGTCCAATTTGTATCGAAAAATGAAACAACTCGGAATGGGAGAGCCCGACGAAGATTCTTCGGGTGATTGACGGCAAAAACCGCTTTTAAGGCGAAAATAGAGTTAAAATACGGTATTTTGGCCCTCGACGCTTTCCGGCGGTTCAGCTACAATTTTCCCTTCTGTAGGACGGATATGGCCGTCCCTATTTATTTGACGGATCTGATTTAGAGACACCGAACAACGGTTAAAAACATGTACGCGATAATTGCTGACGGCGGCCGCCAATATAAAGTTGAAGAAGGTCAAATGCTTGAAATTGACTTTCGAGACGTAAACGTAGGTGATACTGTCACATTTGACCGTGTTTTAGCGGTTTCTTCCGATGGCGCTTTTAAACTCGGAAAACCTACCGTAGACGGTGCGAGTGTTTCTGCCAAAGTCGTAGGCGAGACCAAAGGCGAAAAAATCTACATTCAAAAGTTCCGACGAAGAAAAAACAGCAAGCGACGTACGGGCCACCGTCAAAAGTATGTAAAGGTTCAAATTGGCGCAATTGCCAGTTAACCTTTGATCTAATCACTGACAAAAATACAGACCGAACTCATCCGGAGTTCGGTTTTTTATGCCCAATCATCAGCCAATATCTCTCGAACCTGTTTTGCACGCGGCTATTTTGTCGAATCGTCGGTTTCGGTTGCAATTGACTGCCTCTTTTTAAGGCATATTTTCGTGACAGGGCTTTGCGCCGCATGATCTAATGATTGAAATAGTAGTTGAAATAAAAACGCTTTGATTTTTGACCACTAAACAGGCACTCCTATTTCATATTTTAACAAAATCGATGCATCTCCCCTGGAGGGACTAATTGGCAATTCGGCAGCCATGCGGAACGTCTACCAACTAACCCGTTTGTCGGCTCAGGCAAACTCGTCTGTGCTACTACTCGGAGAAACAGGTACGGGTAAAGAGCTAATTGCCGCAGCATTGCACAAATTGAGCGACCGCAGCAGCGGCCCATTTGTGCGAGTAAACTGTGGAGCTCTCACCGAAAGTCTTCTTGATAGTGAATTATTTGGACACGTCCGTGGATCATTTACCGATGCAGTCAAAGACCGCACAGGTCGATTCGAAGCAGCCCATGGCGGTACTATTTTTCTTGATGAAGTCAATTCAACCTCGTCTACTCTTCAAGTGAAACTACTGCGTGTTTTACAGGAAAGAGAGTTTGAACGAGTTGGTGATACAAACACGATTCAAGTCGACGTGCGTGTGATCGCGGCTAGCAATTGCGATCTTAATCTTGAGGTATCGGAAAACCGCTTTCGAGAAGACTTATTTTGGCGCCTCAACGTTCTTCCCATTGCATTACCGCCGTTGCGACGCCGAGAGGGGGACATTGAGTTGCTCGTTCGTCATTTTCTCGATGTTTATGGAGAGGCCAATCAAAAATCTATCTCCAACATTCACCCCGACGCACTCAATGCGTTAATTGAATATCCATGGCCGGGAAATGTGCGTGAACTGCAAAACTATATTGAGCGAGCGGTAGTCTTGTCACAAGACAATCAGTTAGTCCCTGACCTATTACCCAAAGCAGTCATCGGCGATTCAAAGGCTAGTCAGGAGTTTATCTTCCGTCCAACGGATGACCAATCGCTAATTCAGGAGTTTGTCTACAACCGATTAAATAAATCCGAAGCCAATGCTGAAGATCTCTATAAAGAAATCGTGGAACCAGTTGAAAAAGAACTGTTGTTACAGGTGATGCAGTCTTGCAATCAAACCCAAACCAAGGCAGCGAAAAAACTTGGTATCAACCGAAACACGCTTCAAAAATATCTTGCCAAGTTTGGGCTTGGGCGGCCAAAAACAGAGGATAGTTAATCAAAGATTTGACACAACTAGCTTGCGCAATCCGCACGACCGAACTGCTCTGAGAAAAGTCTAGTTTACGGCGGTATCGCTACGAAAACTAACTCTTATTTATCCGGTTAACGATTGCAGATCGCGCAGACTCTTTTAATCCGAACTTTCAAGCAACGAATTCACAACCAACAATTAGATGGCCTGGAATCAAACCCACAAGTGCTCTTCTAGGTGTTATTCTTGTCCGGTACATATTCTATCCCTTTTACCTCGAATTTGACAGTTATGAACTGGCTTCAAAACATTTCAATTACTTGTTTTGCAGCAAGCTACGTGGTGGTTTTCATTTTAGAAATATCCCGTGTCTTTTTTGACATAAGCTTTAGAAAGTATGTTCGCGTTGGTTTTGCGGCTGCTGGTTTGTTCGCTCACACAGTTTTTCTCGTCTTACAAGGTAAGCTTGTTCTCGGTTCAACTGGCCTTTGGCTTGGAAGTTGGTTTGGCTGGTGTTTGGCTACCGCCTGGATTTTAGCGATCGCTTATATCTGGATTTCTGCTCGGCAACCAAAATCTGTAATCGGCCTGTTTCTCATTCCACTCATATTGGGATTGATTGGCTTAGGTGTCGGGTTCGGCCACGAAAACGAGTTCCGTTCCATGAAAGCAAAGTCGACTTGGAGCATGGTTCATGGTTCCGCATTATTGCTGGGAACAGCAATCGTAGCCCTCGGATTTGTCTTTGGCGTAGTTTATGTCGTCCAATCGCGGCGACTAAAACACAAGAGTCCTCAACCAAAATACTTTCGCCTGCCTTCTCTCGAGTGGTTACAAAAATCCTGTGAATACTCGCTAATCATCTCCACTTTCCTGTTAGCAATTGGACTTGTTTCTGGAATCGCCATTAACTGGACACACCAAGCTGACGGCACATTATTGGTCGGGGGAATCATCGCTTGGTCAAATCCGGTAATCTGGTCGTCAGGCATTTTATTTTCCTGGCTTTTACTAGTGTCGATTTTCAATTTTTGTTACCAACCGTCGAGACAAGGCCGCAAAGTCGCTTATCTTGTCATCGCAAGCTTTCTGTTCTTGGTTTTAGAATTAGCAATCGTATGGTGGGTTGGCCACGCAACAACCAGTCCAGAATCTGATGTTGCCCATCAGACACAGATTCAGAGGTCTCTTGAAGAACGCCCCAGTGCAGTTGGGAGGTTAAAACTATGAACCTCCAAGTCATAGGCTGTAGCCACCATCAGTCAAGTGTGGCAACCCGTGAACAGCTCGCTTTCACTCAACAGCAAATCAAACCTTTCCTAAACAATTACTATTCTAAATTCCCCAACTCTGAAGTGGTTTTGCTGTCTACGTGTAACCGAACCGAGTTTTACACTGTGGCGAACAAGCCAAACTCGGTTCCGGGAAAATCTGAATTAATCGAGTTTATTGCCGAACAGCGTGGCATCGCCGCTACCGATATCAATTCGGAAATATTTATTCACCAAGATCGGCAGGCAGTAGAACACCTGTTCTCTGTCGCTTCCAGTCTCGACAGCATGGTTGTCGGTGAAGCGCAGATCCTCTCGCAAGTGAAACAAGCGTATCAACTTGCCGTCGAGACAAACCAAACCGCAGCCTTAATTCATCGCGTCTTTCAGTCGGCGATCCGTGTCGCACGCCGGATTAGTAATGAAACCGAGATTCACACTAATCGAGTTAGTGTTCCCAGTGTAGCTATTGGCGTTTTAGCCAAGCAAATATTTGAGCGGCTGGACAATAAGAAAATATTGATTCTTGGCGCTGGAGAAATGGCAGAGGAAACACTCCGTTATGCCATACACGAAGGGGGAAAAGAATTTACCATTATTAACCGTTCCATCGAGAACGCAAAAGAATTGGCCGAGAAATTTAAGGGTCGTGTAGGTGACTGGTCGGAACTTGAGAAAGAACTCGCTGCAGCTGATTTAGTCATAAGTGCAACCGGAGCGACTAAAGCAGTGGTAACTTCTGATCAATTTGACCGTGTAGCAGAAATACGTAAACAGAAACCAATTTTTATTCTTGACCTTGCTGTCCCGAGAGATTTCGAGCAATCGATAAGCGATCGATTAAACGTATATCTTTATACCCTTGATGATCTACAAAAAGAATGCGAACGAAATCGACAATCTCGACAGTCGCACTACCCACAAGCCCAAAAAATAATTCACCACGAAGCCGACCAGTTTTTTGACGAAATCCAAAGACGGTCCAGCGGTTCAACAATTGCTCAGCTAAAACGCCAAGCTGACGATGCAAAACAGCTTGAGTTAGATCGTTTAATGAAACGGTTGGAAGGTGTCTCTGACAAACAAAAGTCGGAAATTGAACAGTCATTTAATCGACTCGTCAATAAAATATTACACCCACCATTAAAATCTCTTCAGACAGAATCGCCTCAGGTGTCTGGCGGGCTTCTGGAAGCATTGAAAAAACTATTTCAGCTTGGAGAGTAATTCTTAACTGGCTACTTTGGTGATAGCTGAAAAGGCTGAGATTCAATCCCAGTCATCATCATCGTCGTCCCAGTCATTTTCGCCAATATCTTCTTCATCGTCGTCCTCACCGACCTCTTCCCAATCATCTTCTTCTAGATCATCTTCTTCTAGATCATCTTCTTCTAGATCATCTTCTTCTAGATCATCTTCGCCGTCTTCATATTCTTCTTCCTCGTACTCTTCACCCTCTTCTAGGTCTTCGCCGTCTTCATATTCTTCTTCGTACTCTTCACCTTCCTCTAGATCTTCGCCGTCTTCATATTCCTCTTCTTCGTACTCTTCACCTTCTTCTAGGTCTTCGCCGTCTTCATATTCTTCTTCGTACTCTTCACCTTCCTCTGCGTCTTCGTACTCATATTCTTCATCCTCACCCAGATCGTCTTCGAACTTGATCGTGGTTAGATTAAAACCACCCAAAGAGGATGCTGTACGGTGTTCCATAGCTAGTTGGGAAAAATCTGGTTCACCCTGGCCAAGTTGTTCTTGTTTTGAATCTAATATCAGGGTCATTATTCTTCCTCCTTTAATCGCGAGTCGTTGTGCTCGTTTCCGGGCACTTGGGTCTGAAGTGTTTGGATGTTTTGAAGGGTGGTGGTTGAAATTTCCTGATTCTGATCTGAGGAGGCCCACTCGGGCAACCCTTGTCCAGAAAGTTGCTTTGCTCGAGGTAAGTCAGCGAGGCTATTTAGTCCAAAATGTGCGAGAAATTCTTTGGATGTAGCATAGAGAAACGGACGACCTAGTTTTTCACTTCTCCCAGCTATCTTAATTAGGTTTCTTTCCAATAGCTGTCGCAGCATTTCGCCGCAACTTACTCCCCGCACCGCTTCTATCTCCGCCTTAATAATCGGTTGGCGATATGCGACCACAGTTAACGTTTCTAGAGCAGGAGCGGACAGGCGAACCGCCTTGGGCGTGTGTTCCAGTCTTCCTATCCAGTCTGAGAATTGCGGTCGAGTTCGCAACTGATATCCACCGGCTACCTGCTTCACATGGAACGCTCGACCTATCTCATCATAATGCTGATTGAGTTCTTTGATCATCGTCCGTGCCTGAGTGCCATCTTCGAGTTCTGCCAACTGACTCAGTTTTCGACTTGGCAGCGGCGTTCGCGACATAAACAAGACGGCTTCGAGCCGGCGGCGACGTGATTTATCGTCAGTTGGCCATTTCTGGACGGCATGCGACAAATCGTCGTTTATTCGAAATTCTGATTGTGATTCAAAAGGATCCAAAATACGACGCCTGTGCTTGCTAAAGTGCTCATCCCATGCGAATACCTATCGTACTAATAACTATCCGCAAATATCGGCAAATATTAAAAAATACTACACGAATGCCCGACAAAAAGTTTCGTGATTATTGAGCAATAGAAACTAAACGGCAAGCCTGTATTTGAGAAATATCTAATGTTTCAAAAACACCTAGAATTGCTTGAAACCACCGATTATTGACACATCCTTGTTATAATCGAATTCTCGATTGTCTTATTCGGTGGCATCCTGATAGCGACTGTGTTCCCTAATTAAAATTATGACTCTCTCAAAAATTTTTACCTGGTTGTTTACCTCGTTGCTTATCACCGCTGTCGGGCTAATTATCGGCTCTCTCGTTTTGACTCTTAGCGGAAATGTCGAGGGTCGAGAGTTTTCGCCGGATAATTTTTCGATTCGAAGTTTTACATATAACAAAGTGCCGTATTTGGACTGGATCATCGCTAAAAAAACGACGAATGACGAATCTGGTGATATTCAACAAGACCTAGTGGATCTCGGATTTCTCCCTGTAAACGCGAACGCTACGACCTGGCACTTGGTTTCTGAACGAAACCTATCTGGATCTTTGCCTCCGCCAGAAAGTGACGCCCGGTTTCTTACTCATTATCTCGAGTTAATGGATTCGAGTTATTCTAGCGTATTTGTAAATTGGAACCGAGATCACCCCGATTTAGCTCCTCTTTTCTGGCCGCACGTCATTGAAATGGCAAGGCAAGAATCGTATTTGAAGATTCCAGAAATCATGGAATTTGCTTTAACAGATTGTCCCAAAAACCCAACCGAATTCAGTGATGAATTAAATACATTGGTCGCCCAGGCCTATTTGGACTTAGGGAAGATTGATTACCATCTTGGGCGGTTTGAACGGGCGAAAGTTCGACTGCAGTTATCGCTCGATGCTGAATCGACTGTTGAAGCACAAAAACTCTTGGACGACGCCTCCATTCCTGGCGTTAAAGAAATGGCGCAATGAAAAAATTCATTTATCTGGATCATAACTCAACTGCTCCAATGCTGCCGGAAGTTGCTAATAAAATCACCGAATGTTTTGCGACTGGATTTGTGAACCCGGCAAGTCAACATCGACCAGGTCAATTGGCTCGAAAATATCTCGAAAGCTCTCGTCGAAAAATCGCGAACTATCTTGGGGCACAAACTTCCGGCATGAACACCGATCAATTGGTTTTCACTAGCGGCGGAACAGAAAGCAACAATTTAGCCATACTTGGTTTGGTAAACGCTCTTGATTTAGAGTCGAAGAACACCTCCGGCTTATTTTCACCGCAACACATTCTCATTTCTTCAGTTGAACATCCCAGCGTGGTTGGTGCGGCCGAACACCTTGTCAGACTTGGCCATTCGGTCGACAAAATACCGGTTGATTCACATGGAGTCTGCCGGGTTGATCAACTTGATTCGATGATTCTCGATAACACAAAACTCGTCAGCCTCATGTTGGCCAATAACGAGACTGGGGTAATCCAGCCCGTGGATAAAGTCGCGCAATATTGTCGAGATAGAGGAATTATATTTCACACCGATGCGGTTCAAGCGGTCGGTAAAATTCCAGTCCATTTTCGAGAACTTTCGGCCGACGCGCTGTCGTTTACCGGACATAAATTTGGCGGGCCTCGCGGCATCGGCGGCTTGATTCTAAAACACGGATTAACGCCAGCTCCTCTGCAATTTGGCGGATTTCAGCAAATGTCACTGCGACCTGGAACCGAAGACGTAGCACTTGTCGCGGGAATGGAAACAGCTCTAGACACCTTTTATCAAAACAAGACTAACTACTATTCGGGTGTCCTGGCGCTGCGGGACTACTTAGAAAAAACATTATTAAGCCGGTTTCCGGGTTTAGTCGTTAATGGAGCGGGAGCCGCTCGGTTGCCGCACGTTAGTAATTTATCATTCTCAAACGTTGATCGGCAATCTTTTTTAATGGCTGCTGACATCAAAGGACTGGCTATTTCAACTGGCTCTGCCTGTGCAAGTGGAAGCAGTGAACCCTCTCCTGTATTGCTTGCGATGGGGCTTGAGAAAAGCGTTGTTGAAAACTCCGTTCGAATTAGCTTGGGAGTCAGTAACACTCGCGAAGAAATCGATGATACTATCGAAATTATCTCGCACATTTTAAACAAGCTCCAATAAAAACCAATAAATTCAACTGGCTTAATTTTTGTAACTGGAGTTCGGGCTGTCTGTTGTTTTGGTTCGGATTCAAACCTGTCATTTGCCTATTTCAATTAGCGAACTCTAGCCGTCCTCCAATTCTTTGGACAGGCCGCCATGCGATAGAGTACTTCTCAACTTTCCTCTGTAGAGCGTCATTAACTAAAATAAATTACCCTTGGCAAACCATTTGATTTAAAACGGTCGCGGGTTGATTTACCAATTTTTTGACTGCCGCTTCTTTTAAAAGCGGCATGACAATGGTTGCTTTTGAATCTTTTAATTCCGGTCGTTTCATTTGTTGATTACCCTGACAAGATAAAGTCTAAACGGAACACCAAATCGGTTAGATACTTGTGTCTCCATATGGTGCGCGGTAATCAGCGCTTTGCTGGTTAGCTTGCCAATCCGAAGGAATTCTATTCCTTTGAGAAAAGGGAAAAACGTCTCATTGTTCTAGTAAAAACCTTGGCTGGAAAACTCAGGACCCGATTAACTGGCTTTTGCTTTGTTTGGCTCACAAAAGCTGTACTTTGCCTTTGTTTCTTCTAAATTACCCCCTAATCGGACCTGCTTCCCAGTTTGAAAATTCATCGAAGAAGTTTTCACCCCCTTTTGGTTTTTATATCTTTTAAAACGCTTTGGCGATTCACCAAATTTTTTCGATTGCAAGCCGCGAAAAACAATAAATTTTCCCTAATTTGCCGAAGCAATTTGACTTGTAACACCCGTTTCGAAAGCCAGTTAAAATCAATCGCTTTCATTTAATTTCAACCACCTTCAAAAGCACTTTGTTTGGATTAGAAATAAGCCGTAAATAGCTTGTATTTATCGAGCAAACTAACTCGTAGAATTGGTGAAAAACTGGTACCATACTGTCAGATTGATTAGGTGTATTTCCCTGTTTTTTAGCAAATTATTGCATGAATCCGGTGGCTGCTGAGCAGATCTTTTCGGTACCCTTCCGCTTCCTTTTGGACGGAAATTTCGGTGGTGAACAAAACCGTTCTCCATCTCGCCCTTTAGGCCTTGCGCGATTCGTCGGTGATACCCCAAATTTACTACTTAAATACTTGATTAGTGAAGAGAGCCGAAATAACCTAAATTCCCAATGGCCAATCGTTCTGTTTGGACCACCCGGCACTGGCAAAACTTCGCTCGCATTGACAATCGTTTCTAATTTGGCAGATCAATCTGATCGAGTGGATGGAGTAATTCCGCTTAATCAATCCAAAGTCGGGCCTTCATTTGGGAAGCCTATCTTCTTGTCAGCGTTGGAATTCGATCGCAGATATCGTTCCGCAATCGAAACTGATTCGGTTGACGATTTTCGAAAAAAACTAATTCAATCTGCTGGCGTAGTAATTGACGATGTGGATCGACTCGAAAATAAAACAGCTGCTCAGGCTGAATTAGTCCGCGTTTTAGATCAAATGTCCGCCAAAAACCGGCCAATTGTCATAACGATGCCTGTTTCACCGCAACTTTGTAGTGGAATTTCAAGTCGTCTTATTTCTCGACTTTCTCTCGGGTTAAGCCTGCCAGTTAATCCCCCCGGCCCAGAAGCTCGATTAGAAATTATCCGCGAGCTGGCAAACATAAATCAGATTAATTTATCTGATGACGCTGCTCTGCTACTCGTTGATCGTCTACAAGTCACTGTGCCTAAATTAAATCATGTCTTCGCCCAGATTAAAACTTCACTCGCCACTGAAGCAATTAGTTATTCTGAACTCATCGACGCTACCAAACTTACCCAAATATTCAAAAAATCTGCCAGTGAAGTTGAATCACTTTGTCAGTTAATTATCAAAAGCGTTGCCAAAGAGTTTGATTTAAAGGTTTCAGATCTCAAAAGCAACTCTAGAAAACAATCTATTGTAATGGCTCGAGCGGTTTCTGTTTATCTCAACAGAGAACTACTCGGTGTTAGCTTTCTCAAGATAGGCTCCTATTTAGGAAATAGAGATCACTCTACTATCATGCACGCCAACCGAAAAATAGAAAAACTAATATCATCTTATTCCGATTCCAATGACACTGATTCCTCTATTCAATCTGTTGTTTTTAAACTCAAACAGGAGCTTACAGAAAAGTTTGCCAGCCAAATTAATTTCATCTGAAAACCTGTTTCTAATTAGTTCATAAACTGGTGCTGGCACCTAACTTATTAACAGTTCCTTTTACAATCCTAGTTTTAAACTTTTCTACTAACTTAATATCAACACATTACAAACACCTAATAAACAGTTTTTCCACAATCATTAAATTTTTATTAATGATTACTAAATAAGCACTTAAGGCTTTTAAACTACAAGTTACCTACAATTTTGGCTTCGCATTATTACTAATACTTAAAAGAAAATTAAGATTATTAAAACAAAAATGGATTGCCTAACCAAAATTGAATTTAAGGACTGATTGTGAAAATCAAAATCAATCGAGAATCGTTTTTTAAAGTATTTCAAATAGCAGCCGCAGTGGCGCCAGCTCGTAGTCCAAAAACTATTCTTCAAAATATCAAACTCGATGTAACAGCTGATACTGTGATCCTTACCGCTACAGACACTGAAGTGGGTGTGCGACTTACGGTGCCTAATCCAGAAGTGATGAATCCAGGGAAAGCAGTTGTACCGGTCTCCCGGTTAAGCATGATTTTAAGAGAATCAAACGATGAGTTTCTTACGATAAATGCAAGTGAAGATAAGATTCTGATAACGGGATTAAACAGCCGTTTCGAACTACAAGCACAGAATCCAGATGAATTTCCGGAGGTAGCTTATTTTGACGATAAAGATTTTTACGAAGTGCAGGCCAATGTTTTCAAGGAACTCATTAAACGAACTCTATTTGCGACCGATTCAGAGAGTAGTCGCTATGCGTTAGGCGGAGTTCTACTTGAGATGAATGACGACACAGTGATAGCTGTCGGGACAGATGGTAGGCGGTTAGCTAAGATGGAAGGTGGTTTAGAAAAAGTAGGAAGTCCAAAACTGGAAACAGCGACAATTGTTCCTTCGCGTTCAATGCAATTGATGGAACGTATTCTTCCAGAAGGCGAAACTAAAGTACAAATTTCCACGAGGGCGAATGATTTATTAATGAAAGGTCCGAGCGGGGTCTTTTACACTCGACTAGTAGAGGGTCGTTTTCCAAAATGGAGAGACGTTTTACCTAAACGAGATAAGACGAATCGTATAGATATTCCCGTAGGACAAATGTATACAGCGTTGCGTCAAGCTGCGATTGTGACCAGTGAAGAAAGTAGAGGAGTAGATTTTACTTTTAAAGAAGGGTCGCTCGTACTTACTAATAATACGGCAGAAGTTGGACAATCTAGAATTGAAATGCCGGTAGCTTACACCGGTGATGAACTGACAATTACCTTGGATCATCGCTATGTAGCAGACTTTCTAAAGGTTCTTCCTCAGGAAAAGTCATTCACTTTTGATGTCGAAAACGGAGAAGCAGCGGCGTATTGTGAAACAGAAGATAAATACGGCTACGTGATAATGCCGTTATCGAAAGATCGTCGATAAGCTAATTAAAATATCTGGAACACTGAATTTTCTGCTGCAATCAAGGACGAAGTATTGACTGATCCCTATGAAGAAGTCGATTTTAAGCAAGCAAATCACTTGGTTAAATCTCGACAACGCTATTTCAGAAAGCCTAAACGGCCGGCTGATATTTTAGGGCGACTGATGGCCAGAAAAGGATATTCTCAGAC
>CALKNI010000145.1 GCA_938091115.1 uncultured Pirellulaceae bacterium
ATTTTTAAATCGAATTAGATTTTAAAATTTACGTGGAAAAAAATCATTTAAACCAGGGAATGCTATCGGCCCCGATCTGAATTGTCATTTATGAAAAAGCAAACGGTAAAATACAGTCATCGGGATAAGGATCCCTCTGCAAGGGAAGGCGCGACGTATCGCCGATTCGCGTTGATAAACTTTAATGAACACAATTGGCGTTAAATCATTACCAAGAGGTCTTGAAGGAAGCGGAAACCCATCGAAATGGCATGAAAATAGCCAAAGGTAAAAGCAATTTAAGGGTGGGAAACAATAGATTAGCCATCCAAAAATTGTTTAATCGAAAAGGGTGCTTTTCGTTTAAAATTTTTTGCCGGCCTTGCCTGATAGTAAATTTAGCGCTTTAAACAGGTGCTTCAGCAACTGGTGTTAAGAGTTTTTCAAATCAGCAAATCTATGCGTTGCTGTTAATGTGATTCAATTACTCACGCCGCCTCCAAGCAATTAATCATATCGTGTCTGCAATACTAAGGCGTTAAGGTCAAGCGGAACTAGTAAATCACCGGAAAAGTCCGCGATTAATTGAACGCCTCGTATATCCGGATGTATTGGTCGAACGGTGCAGATCTTACAGCCCCCCTAGACTTCTCGGCATTTCCAGAATCGCAACTGATAAAACCCGAAATGTTAATGAACACCTTCTATTTCACTCGAAAAGTCAAGCGTTAGTTTAGCCCAGTTGTAGTTTGGCAAACTAAGATCGTTACATTTTGAAGGGAAAATTACGACCTAAAAATATTTTAGAAAATAATTGGCACAGTTTGTTAACATCTCTCGCACTGTTTCTTGGATAAAGCGAAGGCGACTGCAACGAGCCCGGAGGTTTACTGATTTTTTGAAGTGTCAGGGAAATAGGATCGCTGATCAAGGTTGCCGGAATTTAAATTTAATTTGGAGAGAGCAATGGAACAACAAACATATCAACTAATTAAGCCATCTCAAATGTTTGCGATGGTGTCTTGGGGTGTGCTAGTGATTGGTTTCTTGGGGTATCTGATTGGTTTGTGGAATGTTGAATTAATCAGCATTGGCGAAAAAGGTTTTTATTTGACCATCATTTTATTTGCGCTACACGCCAGTGTGAGCGCCCAAAAAAATGTGAGAGATCAAGCGGAAGGTATTGACGTAAATCAAACTTTTGTGATGTTGACTTGGGCGGCCGTAGTAGCGCCGATAGTTCTCTTGGTAATTGGACTTTATCACGCTGAATTGCCGCTTGCTGATAAAGGTTTCTATGGGATTGCATTTATCATGTGCATGTTTGCCGCGGTATGCGTGCAGAAAAATACTCGAGATATGGCACAGTTTGAAAAATATAAGAAACGGCAGGTGATCGATTAGATATCTAGCGTTGAAAGCTTTTCTGCATCGCGGGGTAGGCAGGGAAGCCAAATTTCATTTAATTTGTAGTCCTTTACCGTTTTACTTTTGAACGAAATTCTGGAAAGCGTTTGCTGGTTTCAATAATTTCTGTAGCCGCGTAGACTCGGTTGCTGACTTTTGCCTCCTGTTAATTGACTTAAATAGCAGGAGGCTTTTTTTTGATATCGCTTTTGGGATCCGTTTTCCTGTTTTGACTTAATTTAAATCAAGCCCTTCGCAGTCAATTTGATGGCCGCGAAGCTTAAGATCATCAGTCAGGAATGTTGGAACAATTTCAATCAAGAAAAAATGGAGATTCAATTAGAAATGTGAGGAAGAAGCAATAATTATTGCAAATATAAAGAAGCAAGGTCCAAGTATCCTCTTGTTTTATAACCAACACGAATACAAGTCTGCCGGATTTGAGGTGTTAGCAAGGCATTCCATCTAGGAAACCAAAGATTAATTTGGAAACAGTCGTGTTGATTTTTCAAAAAAAGAGTTGGTTGAGAATTCTTTTGAGAAAATGAGACGTGATATGGTTGAACGGATAACAGTTTGGGAGTCGATCCGTAACTGTAATTTATTTAAAAAGTTTACGTAGCTAATTTCTCTGTCGTTTTTTGGCGAACTCCCCATTCAGTGGACGCTTATTCGAAAATGGAAAAGCATTATTAATTAGAGTTCTAGCAACGAGCCAAAGGACTGGAAGTAGAAAAGCCGTGGAAATTGCCAGTAGACAGCCGCCCGAATACGTCCACTGAAAACGTGCACTTCCAGTCAAGGTTTGGACTAGGCTAAAACACAATAGTCCACTCATCCATGCAACTAGTAAATGCAACGATCTTCTTCGCTCTCTCATGGTGAGTCCGAGTTTCGCAAACAACAAGCAAATGCATGGAAAAAATTGCAAGGAGTGAATGGCGACCCCGTGGGGAAATTTCGTAACGCCGGCCTTGCCAAAGTTTGATGGATCACGACCTGCTTGTAATTGATAGTTTCCGTTCCAGAGAACGAAGAATCCGATGATGCATGAAATAATTAGGAATGCCATGCCGGCGCGGATTGCATATTGGAGGTCCGATGCAGTGTTTAAAAAGCTAAATGTTCGACAGGTAATTTGTATCAAAATAAGGGTTGCCAAAACAATTAGAATTGTCATCGAGTACTCAATCCACGTGTTGAGCGTTGAATCATGGTTGAAATGTGACGCCTGTCCTCGCCATTGCTGAATCGTGATTAGGGTGACTTCGGCAACCAATGAAAATGAAAGAATTTTGATAAGCCATGGGTCCGTGGTCGTTGGCCGTAAGAGATCGAAAAAGCAACCGATGGAAATTAGTGTTAATCCAGTAGAGACTCCAAATAGAATCGGTTTTCTCCATGAGATTGGTCCCTCCCATTCGCCTCCTAGAATTAACCAAACAATAACATGAAACAGGCCGAGACCCGTCAGAACAATACCACTAATCAGCAATAGTTTTGCGTGTGCGGACATGGCGGGAACCGATAAAACCGTTGAAGAAACTTGGCTGTTAGTGGATTGCATGGTATTGGTTATGATCAAACGCTCAGACTTTTCTGAGACTTCAGTGCAAAATAATTGTGCTCTACCGGATCATAAATGGGTTGCGGCACGACGGAGCGCCCATCACAATATCGCTAACCGCATTTCATACGTTCTTCAAACATATTTTGGCATTCAAAACGTGTTTTCCTACGGCCACCAACTTCGCCTTGAATTAGTGCTTCTTCCTTTTAAACTGGATTGAAAAACAATTTATTATCAAAAAATTCCTCTGTCCAAGTTGCCATTGAGCGGGAGTGATAGACTGTGGATGATCAATCTCCTCAAAAACGAAGCACTTCTCATTGCACTCCTACTATGCTGCGCGGCACCACTCTCGGTGGCGGACGATGTTCCTGCTGCGCCGCCGCAGGCGCAGAAGGAAACGGAGCATGTTGCCCCGACAGCGGAGGCTTTCACCATCGCGGTTTTGCCTGACACCCAGTATTACTGCGATTGCCAGCACAAGCTATCTGCGAAATGGGGCAATGGAGACTTACGGCGCTACTTCTTTGAGCAAACGGAATGGGCCCGCGACAATCAGATGCGACTCAATATCGCCTTTCTCGTCCACGAAGGAGATATTGTGCAGGCCGACCTCCCCGAGGAATGGGCCATCGCCAAGGAAGCCATGTCTGTATTAGACGGGAAAGTGCCCTACTGCATGTGCCTGGGAAACCATGACATGGGCTACGAGAAGACAGACAAGAATAAGTATGGCTTCAATATTGCCGTCAACCGAACCACTCAATTCAATAAATACTTTCCTCGCGAAAAATTCGCAAAACGGCGCGAGTTTGGCGGCACCTTCGATCCGGATCGCCATGACAATTCCTGGTATCACTTCGAGGCCGCAGGGCTGAAGTTTCTTATTGTCGCTCTTGAGTACCACCCCCGCGACGAAGTCCTGGATTGGGCGAACAGAATAGTTGCCGAGCATCCTGACCACCGTGCCATTGTCCTGACGCACTCTTACCTGAAGGGAAACAAGAAGAGAACTACCAATAAGCTGAAACTCAAAGGCAACAATGGCGAGCAGATGTGGCAAAAGTTCGTCAGGAAACACAAGAACATGTTCATGGTTCTCTGTGGTCACTTCAGTGGAGAGGCCGTTCTTACTTCCGCTGGAGATCATGGCAATCAGGTCCACCAGATTTTGAGCGACTACCAGGAGATGAACAACGGCGGTGAATCATGGCTGCGTTACATGGTCTTTCAACCGAAGGCGAACAAGATCGGCATCTACACCTATAACCCCGCACTCGACAAATTCAGGAACAACCCTTCCAGCAGGTTCGACCTGGAATATCCAATGACGCTGCTTCCCAAAGTCAGGGCTGCCAATGCCCTGAATAAGACTAACTCGATCAAAACACTGGCGGATCGCGTCCGCGAACATGCGAATAGTCAGCCGCTTAGATTTCCTAATCAACACTGGGTTCGAGGCACGTATTACGCGGGGCTAATGGCCATGTATGAAAGCACGTCGGATCGTGCCTATCTGGACGATTGCATGAATTGGGGGAAACAGGTTTCCTGGCGGATTAAAGAACAGGGGGGCGGGGCGTATGAAAGCGGAGCCTATCCGCTGATTTGCGGCCAGATTTGGTATGGTTGTTATCGGGCAAAAAAAAATAAGCTGATGATGCAGCCAACCCTCGCGTTTCTCGAAGACCCCAAGATTGAGAATCCTTTGTCTGCCGCTGGGGAATGGTATTTGGAAAACACAGGACATCATTTTGTAGATGGCTTGTTTACCGCGCCTCCGACGCTCGCCATGCTGTACCAAATGACAGGGGAAGAAAAATATGGCAAATGGATGGATGCTTGTTTCTGGGATGTGCATGAAAAAATCTATGACACCGATGCGGATTTGTTCTATCGGGATGCCCGTTCCAAACCTCGGAAAACGAAGAATGGGAAAAAGGTGTTGTGGTCTCGGGGCAACGGATGGGCATTTGGCGGTTTGACCCGAATCCTGAAACATCTTCCTCGCGAGCACCCCAGTTACCCAAACTACAAATCTTTGTATATGAAAATGGCCGAGTCATTGGCAAAGCGACAACAAGCCGATGGGTTCTGGCGTAGTAACCTTGATGACCCTGAACACTTTGCAATGAAGGAAAGTACTGGAACGGGGTTCTTCTGCTACGGAATCGCTTGGGGAATCAATAATGGGATCTTAAACAGAGAACGTTTTCTTCCGGTTGCAAGGAAGGCATGGACTGCGCTTGCTTCGGTTGTAAACGAAGACGGCAAGGTCGGATGGAGTCAACCCGCCGGCGGTGGTCCCGGCAAAGTTGCGGAAGGAGACACCTCGAAATTTGGTACCGGTATCTTCCTGTTAGCCGCTAGCGAGATGTTTCTATTGACGCAGGGCGAAGCCCGCGCTGCGTCGAAACCGCTCGGATTGCGACCTATAACGCTGCCCGCCGAATCCGATGTTATCGTTTACGGCGGCGCCCCCAGAGGCATCACCGCTGCCCCAGTCGACGGTAGCGGGTTGCGCGCAGGCGGCGAGCTCGGCAGCGAAGCGAAGGAGACGGCGCTGATGAAGAAGACACTAACCGTCCTCACTTTCAATATTTATGCAGCAAGAACCGGAGTCGATCGAATTGCGAAGGTGATACGATCGGTCAATCCTGATCTGGTCGCCCTTCAGGAAGTCGATCACAATGCGATTCGCAGTAAACGTCTCGATCAAACCAAGGAATTGGCCCGACTCACCGGCTTAAAATATTTCATATATGAAGCCACAGGAACCTACCCTGAGATCAATCAGGATCCTTATAAAAAGAATTACCCCGAACTGGCAGGGCCAAAAGGCCTGTATGCACGAACAATTGGCGAAGACGGTTTTCGAGGCATCGCTGTGCTCAGCCGTTATCCCATTGTAGGCCAAGAGATCGTACCGCTGCCCGGTGGTTGTCATCCACGAGACTTGATTGTTGCAACGATCGAATTTCCAACATCCAAAAACCAAACTCGTGAAATTACTTTCATTTCGACACATTTAAGCCACAATAGTCGAGAAGCTCGCCTCCGTTCTGTTGAGTTGATTGGTGAAACCGCTAAGAAAACGAAACAGCCTGTCCTGCTGGCAGGAGATATTAACGCCCTGCCCAACTCCCCGACCGTGCAGGCTCTCTACACTCAGGGTTGGTTAAATCCCGCTATCGGTAAATCTATCCAAACATTTCCGGTAAAGGCGGAGGCGAAAAACGGTCGTCAAATTGATTACGTTTTTCAGTTTAACTCCAAATGGAAAAGTTTAAAGGAAGGGACTGAAAATTCTGACCGAACGGCCTCGGACCACCTCGCCTATTTTGTTACTTTCCAAATCAATTGAGGCGCGCGAGCGGATCAAGGCGGCGGTGAATAAGAAAAATTGGATGAGCAGCGGGTTTCGGGGAAACAACGATTGCGGGTTTGGGGTGACGGCGGATTTCTAAAGTAGATACGCATCAAACTCAACGAGGAAAATCAAAACCTGTTCATTCGACAACAGGTAGGAACCCTGGCCGTCTGTCAACGTTGCTACAAATATTTGGTTCACACATCAACTGGAAAGGTAGGAAGCGACTCTTAAAAGGGTGTTTCAGCAATAACAAATTCGTTGAAAATTCTCAATTTCTAATT
>CALKNI010000146.1 GCA_938091115.1 uncultured Pirellulaceae bacterium
TCTGTTCAATGGAAAATGCTATGTAAGCCTTGTAGCCTTTATATTCCATGATACACGCGTACTTGGAATTCCAGTTCCTTACCGGAGAGCAAAATGCAGAACGCCAGGCGTTCGTAGATAGGCCGACGATCGACAAAGTCATTGAAGCGGCTCCAGACAGCCAGTGGCAGGCGATCATTGCTCTTTGCCGCTACGGAGGTCTTCGTTGTCCATCGGAAGTGTTAGCATTGAAATTCGAGGATATCGACTGGGCGAGCGGTCGTTTTCGCGTCACCAGTCCAAAGACGAAGCGATACGGCAAAGGATCTCGAGTTGTGCCTTTGTTCCCAGAGCTCGCGATCTTTCTTCGCGATACGATGGAGACAGCCCCTGTTGGAAAGGTCTACGTCATTTGGAAGTATCGCGGTGAAAATTTCCGAACTGAGTTCGAGCGGATTGTGGAACGGGCTGGACTGGAGTCGATCGGTGGCCAAGGTTGTTTCATAACCTTCGTGCGAGCCGACAGACGGAGCTTGAAAACCAGTTTCCTACCCACGTTGTCTGCAAGTGGTTGGGAAACACACCAGGTGTCGCCAGCAAACACTATCTTCAAACGACAGAGGAGCATTTCAATACGGCACAATCCGTTGATCAAAGTGGTGCAGATTTGGCAGCAGCGTGCCAAAGCACGTTGGAGCTTGAAACGAAAAAAGCCTCGACAATTGCCGAGGCTTTTCTCAAATGTGCTCCAGTAGACTCGCTGATGCAAATCTTAAAAGCTCCCCCGGTAGGGCTCGAACCTACGACAAACGGATTAACAGTCCGTTGCTCTACCAACTGAGCTACAGGGGATCACGCAGAAACGAGCTGGTGCTCGCATTGCAGGTTGCTAAGTTTAGAAAATGTGATTTCGATGGGCAAGGCCGTTTCAAGGCATTTTTCTCGCAATTCTGCATTTCTCGATCTTAAAACCAATCGATCCGTTGGATCCAACAAGATCGGTACGATTTTATGCAGTAGAGCGAGTGTTCCAACGATCAACGCATCGGCGACCGGTTAGCTACCCTTGTAAAAGTTTAATGAAGCTGAAATTACCGCAGGGGCGGCCTGCATCAGTTTTTCCAGCCATTTCACGGTTGATATCATGCCCCGGTCGCAGCCTTATGACAATTCAGGTTCTGAGGATTCCCGAAACCGGTAGCCCACGCCGCGGACGGTCTCAACTGTGTCGGCTTGGTTTCCGAGCTTTTTTCTCAGTGAGCGAATATGAACGTCGATAGTTCGTTCCAAAACCAACGTGTCGGCACCGAGCGCGGAGTCGATTAATTCGGAGCGGTCAAAGGCGCGACCAGGGTTGCGAATCAGAGTATCGAGCAACCGAAATTCACTAGGTGTTAGATCCATCGCTCCATCATTCACCCAGGCTCGGTGTTTGACGCGGTCGACGCGGATCGATCCTTTTACTACCAAGTCGTCCCCTTGGCCGCTGCCACGTTCGTGTCGACGGAGTAAGGATTTAACGCGCTCTTGTAGAACACGAACGCTAAAGGGTTTGACAACATAGTCATCAGCGCCGGTCGCAAATCCAATCAATTGATCGGACTCTTCTGACTTTGCCGTCAGCATCATAATCGGGGTGTGTCGCGTGCCTGACTCGGAGCGGAGTTTACTACAGACTTCGATGCCGTCGATAACCGGAATCATTAAATCAAGAATGATAAGATCTGGGGATTTCGAACGGGCTTGATTAATAGCATCCAAGCCATCGTAGGCACAGAAAACCTGATAACCAACAGATGAAAAGTTGTATTCCAAGACGCCAGCGAGTGAGCGGTCGTCTTCGACAATTAGGAGTTTCTTTTTAGACATGGTAGACTGAGCGAATTGAGCAGGTGGCGGCGAGATTTCTCTTTGCATTCATGAGAAATATCGGTTTAGTTTAACAGTTCGGATAGTATCTATTTTCGGAAAAACGAAGTTAATGAACTAAGATTGAGTCCGTAATATTGTTGTGAACGAGAACATTACAGTTTCTGATCTTTCCAAGGTAATTGTGTTTTGGAGAGCAGGTCGTGGCGGTGTCGAATAATATCACCGTCGACCAGATAAATTACGTCTTCAGCGATGTTTTCGGCGTGATCGGCTATTCGCTCGACATGTCGAGAGGCCGAAAAGCAGTGGAGGGCGGGTTCGACTAGATTTGCATCTTGCCGCATTAGCGTCTGAAGCTCTTCGATCACCGATAAGTTGTAGGCATCTACCGACGCGTCCAATTGGATTACCTTCTTAGCCAGTTCCACGTTGGACTCGACAAATGCATCCAGTGCCAGTCGCACCATCATGGTCGACTGGCGAACCATATCGGTCAGTTGCAATGGAATTGGGAAAAATGGATGTTCGTGCATGCATTGTGCTCGTTCGGCAATGTTGCATCCTAAATCAGCGATTCGTTCCAGATCCGAGTTGATTTTCAGAACTGTCGTGATGCGGCGAAGATCAGTTGCTACCGGTTGATGGAGAGCCAATATTTTGAGGCACTCTTCTTCGATTTCAACTTCCGTCTGGTTTACTTCGTGATCTGTTTCGATCACTTCGATTGCCAGTTCCACCTTTTGTTCACAGAGAGCGCGAACGGCTTTGTCGATCATCTGTTCGACAACACCGAATAGCGACATCAACCGGTTGTGAATGACTTCGACATCTTTTGAAAAGTGTTTTGACATGAAATTATTACTTTATAAATTTACCAAGCGAGAACCGCAGGGTTTCGAATTTATGTTTTCGATGTGCTCTATGATTCTAGCCAAATTTTCCGGTGACGTAGTCTTCGGTTTGTTGTTTCTGAGGGCGAGTAAAAACATCTTCTGTGGCTCCCTCTTCCACAATTCTACCTTCAAAGAAGAATGCGGTGCGGTCACTGCACCGTGCAGCTTGCTGCATGTTGTGGGTAACGATCACAATCGTAAACTGTTTTCTCAGTTCAAATATCAAATCTTCAATCCTTGCAGTAGATGCCGGGTCGAGCGCCGAGCAAGGTTCGTCCATCAGTAAGATTTTGGGGCCAGTTGCGATTGCTCTGGCGATGCATAGTCTTTGCTGCTGGCCACCTGAAAGTCCAAGGGCAGAACTTTTGAGCCGGTCTTTAACTTCGTCCCAAAGTGCCGCTTTTTTTAATGACCACTCAACCAGTTCGAATAATTCTGATCTAGAAATTTTGTAGTGTAAGCGAGCCCCGTAGGCGACGTTATCGAAAATTGATTTTGGAAACGGATTGGCTTTTTGAAATACCATGCCTACCTGCCGGCGAAGGTCGACTACATCTGTATTGCGGGCCAGGATGTTGCGATCACCTACCTTCAGGCTGCCGGTGGCGCGAGCAATCGGTACGATATCATTCATCCGGTTGCACCATTTTAGCAGTGTACTTTTTCCGCATCCGCTGGGACCAATGAATGAAGTGACTTGCTGTGTGGGAATCTTCAGGTTGAGATCATGCAGAGCCTGAAAGTTCCCATAGAACGCATTAAATTCTGAAATATCAATCGCAGTCGTGGCGTTTTCGAATGGAGATTCGAGCGTTGCTGTGGACGATTGAGGTTTCGCGTTCTGCGAAATGGATCGACTTGAATTCATGGCTGATGGTGGGGCTAAGTTTGGCATTGGATTCACCAAATAAATGAATGATTGGGAATTGTTGGTTAAGCTAATTTTTTCTCGTAGCGGTAACGGATGAAAATCGCGACAGAATTCATCAATAATAAAAAGGCAAGTAGGACAATAATGGCGGCCGCAGCTAAGTGCTCGAATCCATCATTCTCATCGCCTGCCCATTTGAAGATTGTGACAGGCAGTACGGGGGTTTTATCCATCAAGCTCGATAGGTGATTGGTTGTCCCGAGCACGCCTCCCATGACAGCCAGAAGCGGGGCAGCCTCGCCGACAGCTCGACTCATTGCAAGGATTGCTCCCGTCATAATTCCTGGTGTTGCCGAAGGCAGGACAGCACCGCGGACAACTTGCCATCGAGTAGCTCCCATGCCGAAGGCGGCCTCTCGCAGTGTTTGCGGCACACCTCGAATCGCCTCTTGTGAGGCAATGATAATGATCGGCAGAATAACCAAGGCGAGAGTGAGGCCCGCAGACAACACACTCTTGCTAAACGGCAAGTGCATGTGGAAAAACGAATTCTCTCGGAAGATCGAAGCAGAAGATCGTTTGTTGGGGTCGGGTGAATCAGCGAAAACCGATCTCGACTGGACGTCTGGATCCGTCGGAATCGCGTCGGACTTGCTTAATACATTGAGCTCGAAAGCGTCACCCTCGGGGCCAGTCACCATGATCGGTTCAAGAATTTTTGCAAACTGGCTGTACGTCGGTTCGGCGGTGAAAAAGACAGGCGTTCCGCCTAACGTTTTGGTTTCGTAAGACTGCACGCCCTGATGATTCGTAAGTTTAGCTTTGGTGCCGAGAATTACGGTTTCGTCTTTTTTGCCTTCGTATTTAGATTCAACCGTAGTCGCAGAAACGACATTAAGTTCGAACCGCTCTCCTGTGGATTTCCTGACGATTCGCTTTTGATCAATTTCGAAAACTGGTTGAATCTCTGCCGTCGCTGGGAAACGGACATACTTTCCGCCAAGGGTTTTGGTTTGGTAAAAGTAGGTCGCCCCAATCTCATAGTCTGGTTGATCGTTGACACGGATTGGACTGAAAGCGCCAAACATGTAGACAAAAGCAGTGAGCCCAAGGATTCCGTAAACAATCGAAGGTACACCCGCTAAATTATTGATGTTTAGTTGAACTAGGCCGTGAAACATTCTTAGAAAGCGGTTTTTTGGCTTGAACTCTTCGAGGAAAATAGCGGTGCCAATACCAATGGGTAAAGCGGCCAATCCGCAGATCGAACAGATCACCAAGGAACCGATGATCGCCTGCCCGATGCCTGATTCTTCGGGATTGTTTTCGCGGTGGCTCGCGGTCAACATTTCAAAATTAAGCCAGCCTCCACCAGTCGAAAAGATGGAGAGTAAAAGCGTTGCCAGCACAACAATGGCAAGGCTCGAAACGAGCAGGCAGATGACTGAAAATGAACTGCTAAACATTTTCCGTCGCGCATCATTTCGATATTCTCGAGGTTGGTTGATCGGGTCTTTCATCAGTCGTAGACCTCCCGGTATTTCATTCGAATGATCTGGCCAATCAAAGTGATTCCGAACGTAATCAGAAACAACACTGCGGCAACGGCGTAAATTGAAAAATAACTAAGTGTGCCCGGTACAACTGATTCGCTTTTGAAGGTTTCCACGATAAAACCTGTCATCGTTTGCGAGGGCATGCGAGGGTCGAGAGTCAATGTTGGAGTGCTGCCTGCGGCAAGGGCAACGACCATTGTCTCGCCAATCGCTCTTGCCAGTGCCAGAAGAAACGCTGAAATGATTCCGGAGAGAGCCGCTGGGACGACGATTTTCAAAGTGACCTCTAAGCGAGTGGCGCCAAGCCCGTATCCCCCTTCACGAAGTCGGTTGGGGACAGCTTGCAAGGCGTCTTCTGCAAGTGAGGTGACCAGAGGGATGCAGAGAATGCCAACCGCAATACCTGCCGAGGTTGCGTTAAATGTCTTAAAGTCACCGATCGGTTCAAGCATGTATGGTGTGATGAATTTTACGGCGAAAAACCCAAGCACCACGGTGGGGATTCCAGCAAGGATCTCAAGGGTAGGTTTGAGTAGCGAGCGGATTCGTTTGGATGCGTATTCGCTCAAATAAATCGCAGAGATAAGGCCCATGGGAAGGGCGATCATCATTGCAATCCCCGTGATGCGCAGTGTGCCGGATAAAAGCGGCCAGATTCCGTAACTGAGCTCGCCTTGTGTTTGCCCAACGGTCCACTTCGTGCCGGTCAGGAATTTCCAAATTTCAATTTGATCGTCTGCAAAAAATCCCCAGGATTCGACGACCAGCATGACAATGATACCAATCGTCGTGAACACAGAGACCAAAGCACAAAAGACGAGTCCAGTCACAACCAGTGCCTGCCACCGCTTACTCGATTTCGAAGATCGAGGTCGCAATTCGCCACGTGGACTAATCGGTGTCGTAAGAAGTTCGCCTTGACCAACTGATTGGTTACTCATGAAGATACGTCAAAAGATTGGTGGGAAAAAAGGGGAGAGTGATCGTCTCCCCCAGTAACAGGTTGGGCATTATTACTTTACTCAGGCAGGTTTGCTTCAACGTAAACCTCTGTAACCGAGCCATCTCGTTTATTCCCTTCGGAATCCAAATAGTGTGAGCCGGAAAGGTCTTTGATGATATGTGCTTTCGCTTGAGCATAAACGTCCGCAGGTAGCGGCACGTAGCTGGCGTCTTTAACGATGGAGACAACATTTTCAAGGTAATAATCAACGAACTCTTTTACTTCTGCTCGTTGGTAAGACTCTGAGTTGACATAGATGAAAAGTGGGCGACTGAAGGGAGCATATTCTCCAGACTCGATCGAAGCCATGCTGGGGGCAACCGCTTGACTGGAGTCAGGGTTGACGATCGAGACTGCTTTCAACTCGTCCTTATTAGCATCGTAGTAAGAAAATCCGAAAAATCCGATCGCAAACTTGTCGCCCTTAACGCCAGTTACAAGTGCTTTGTCGTCTTCACTAAGCATTGTTTGTTCGTCAGCACGTAGACCTTTACCATCTTTTTTGCCAATCACTTCGACAAAATAGTCGTGCGTTCCCGAAGCGATTCCCGGAGCGTAAATAGCAATCTGTTTATCAGGCCAAGCGTCATTGACTTCTTTCCAGGTTTTTGCAGCGGTATCTTCACGGAAAATCTGCTTGAGTTGTTCAACCGTTAACTCGTTAACGAAATCGTTCTCTTTGTTGACCACAATCGTTAAACCGTCGTAGGCAACTGGAACTTCGTAAAAGTTGATCCCGGCAGCTTTGCAGACATCCAGTTCTTTTTGTTTGATTGGTCGAGAGGCATCTGAAACGTCGCACTCTTTGGAACCGAGGGCCTTGAATCCATTGCCAGTCCCCTGGCCACTTACAGAGATATTGACGTTGGGGAAACTACTGTTGAACTTCTCTTTGGCTCGGTTGGATATTGGTTCAACCGTACTTGAGCCTTCAATAGTAATATTTCCTGAAAGGCTCCTGTTATCGCTGTTTGTGACATCGGAATTAGTAGCGGTACTTGAGGGCTCGGTTGTTTTCGGTGTTCCGCAACCGGTGGTCATGGCAAACAACGAGGTTAAAAAAACTAGGGTGAAAATTGTCCGTAACATCTGATTTTCCGTATAAACAATGGGTGTGTTTGAGGCATTCCGAAGTTGACGCCAGCGTTTAAGTGGAAGAGGTTAACAAGCAAAATTTGGTTGTGGGTTAGGTTTTCTTAATATGCGGGATTCTTCACACCACCTTAATATTTGGGCGGTCGATTAACCTGAAGTCGAGTTGGGGTTTTCGATTTTTCGGACGAAGGGGAGCGGTTTTGATTTCGGCGATGAGAGCCAAAAACATTGTTTTTTTAGGAAAAATAATCGTTTCCTGTGTTTGGTACGACAGCTGTGAATAATAAAACCCACGCAGTTACTGTTTTGAATTGATCTGTTAAGTTAAGAAAAGTTAATGATTGAGATGATTGTTCGGCAGTCGGTTTTAATAAGCCGATTCATTGGAGAGTCACTGGTCGAAATGAATTGGCCGATATTTTGAAGTAGGGCTTCGACCCGCTAACGGAAACGAAAACGACATGCATTCTTATCACGTAGTTGTTTCAATCAGAAGGTCGACGCGCCGGTTGTCCGCAATCGTTTTGCTTGGATTAGCGGTTTGTACGCTGCCCTTTGACGCATTCGCTGGTGGAGGCCCGGAAAACTTAATTCTCATCGTAAATGCCAATTCGGCTTCTTCGAAATTACTGGCGAACCATTACATCCATGGTAGGGGTATCCCGCAGAGCAATGTCATTTATTTAGCCGAAGTTCCCGACCGAGAGGTAATCCCGTGGCCGCAGTTCAAAACGCAGATTTTGGAACCATTGTTGAATGAGATTCAGCGTCGGAAATTGGTTGGACAGATCGACTATGTTATTTATTCTTCCGATTTTCCGACGACAATCATTGTCAATGAGCATCAAACTAAGCTACTGAAAATGCTAAAGGAACAGGGGCAAGAAAGCGTCCCGCCGCAGCTATTTAATCCTAACGCATCAATTACTTCGCTTACTTTTTTTGCTGGCGCGGCGTTGAGAGAACAGCCGGCCTACATGTTGCTTGAGTCAAATCGATATTATCGTCAGGCGACGCATAAATTACTCCGTACGCCCTTTTCAGGTGAACTGCAAGCTGAGTTTGACACTGTAATTGATCTCATTAAGTCAGACAGAGAGCAGGATTATCAAGAAGCAATTTCCCGGCTAAGTGAATTTGGAAAAAGTAATCCGTCGCAGTTGGCTATCAGTTACTGGTTGGCAAAGTTCTATGGAAAGCTTGGTGATGCTCCCAACGCAACGAAATGGCTAATCCGGGCACTACGGCAGGGATGGTGTTTCCAGAAACAAACTAGGTCGGATTTAGCTTTCGAACGAGTCAAAGACGATCCACTGTTTCGTGGAATCGTCGACCGCATTCCTGAGATTCCGTTTGTTTTTGCTCCAACTCATGGGTTCAAGAACAATTACAAGTGGGCTGCAAATGGAATGTTAAACAATGAGCGAGGCCAAGGGGATCAATATTTTTTATCAACCGTGTTATCGGTGACAAGAAATTATGGCATCAATGAAAAACAGGCAGTTGAACAATTGCAGCGCTCGATCAAAGCTGATGGAACCCAACCCCAAGGAACGTTTTACTTTACCGACACGAAGGATGTTCGCTCGACGACTCGAAAGCCCAATTTTGCCTCTGCGATCATTCAGCTTGAGGCAATGGGGTTCGAAACAAAAATTGTGAACTCAAGTGTACCAGTGAAAGCTCTCGATATTGTCGGGCTTACATGTGGCACTCCAGGATTCAACTGGGCTGCCTCGGAAAATCAGATTTTGCCAGGAGCATTTTGTGACAATTTAACCAGTTTTGGAGGGATGTTTTATCGAGCGGGGCAAACCAAATGCAGTCAATTCTTGAGATATGGAGCTGCCGGCAGCAGCGGCACCGTGGTAGAGCCGTACGCAGTGCAGGCGAAATTCCCTCACCCAATGATTCACGTCCACTACGCTCGCGGTTGCTCATTGGCTGAATCCTTTTATCAATCGGTGAGTGGGCCGTTTCAGATCATTGTGGTTGGCGACGCCCTCTGCAGTCCGTGGGCGATCGAACCGGTAATTGAAGTAGCCCCTTCGAGTATTGAAAACTCAGTAGAGGGGATGTTGAAACTTTCAGTTAACGTTGACAGTTCGCCTGTTAAGGTTGGTGCACTTCTTTTTTATGTCGACGGCCGGCTGGAGCGGCAAGCGCCCGTGGTGTCCGAATTTAAAATCGATACCCGACAGCTGTCAGATGGTTACCATGAGCTTAGGATCGTAGCCGTTGCGAACAATCTTGTGCAAACAACAGGGCGAGTGGTTCTACCGGTGGTCGTTGACAACCGAGGTCATTCCCTCAAATTAGAGGTAATGCAAACGGAGTATCGCGATACGGACAATATACGGGTGGTCGCAAAAGCCACCGTGGGGGAAGTCATTGAGTTGCGACACAATGGTCGAACGTTGATAAAAAAGGCGGGGCGCGATGCGGAATTCTTAGTACCTGCCGCGTCGCTTGGTAGAGGTCCAGTACAAATTCAAGGGGTCGCTACTTCAGCCGAGTTTAGCGAGATTGCGAGTTCGCCAGTCGATTTAGTCATCCGGGGGGATCTCGCTGAAGTATTGCGGAATACCGAAACCCCGAAAGAGAAATAAGTTTCCCGAACTGGGTGATGGAAACGTAAGTTATTAAATGACTCTCTTGGTAACCCAGGGGATATTGAGTGCCTCGTTCGTAGCGCTACCCTATTCGGTTCCAAGAGGGAGATGGATTTCAAAGCAACTGCCTTTGCCCAATCGGCTTTCTAGATGTACTGAACCACCATTGTTTTGGGTCAGGTGTTTTACAATTGCGAGTCCAAGTCCAGTGCCGCCCATGTCCCGAGATCTTGCTTTGTCGACACGGTAGAAGCGTTCAAAAATTCGTTTTTGCTGGTCTTTGGCGATTCCAATTCCTGTGTCCTTCACCTCGATCACAGCTGATTCGTTCTTTACGTAACTCGAAATTGAGATGGAACCATTTTCAGGGGTGTAATGAATCGCATTGACAATTAAGTTTTTGACGATTGTCTCAATGGATTTAAAGTCCGCCGCGATCACCGGGCTGGGTTGAGTAAGGTTAAGATGAAAGTCCAGTTTTCGCTCAACTGCAATTTCCGCAAACTGGTCATGAGAGGCTTGGCAGATTTGATTGATCTCAAACTTAGTAATTGTAAATGTATTCTTTCCGGATTCTACTCGGGCAAGTTGGAGCAAGTCGAGGATTTGCTGGTTTAGTAATTCTGCTTGAAATTCAATTTGTTCAATGAATTGCATGTTTTTATTTTCGTCATGCAGTGCTCCGAGTCGCAATGTTTCGGCGTAGGCTTTGATTGAAGCCAGGGGTGTTTTCAACTCGTGAGAAACATTAGCGACAAAATCTTGACGCATGGTTTCAAGTTGTCTTAATTCTGTCACATCATGCAGAACGATGGCGACGCCTGGCTTATCTTCGTTGGCCAGCATGGAAACGCGGGCCTTTAGAGTTTTTTGTTTTCCTGAGATTGTCTTGAATTCTGTTTTGGAAAAAGTGCGCTGCAATTGAGTCTTTTCAATTGCCTGGGCGAGTTCAGGGATTCTTACAATCTCCAATAGCTTTTTTCCAAAAATTTCGGGGTGCGTTAGTTTGAGCATTCGGCAGGCGGCTCCATTGGCCAGCATTACTTCTCCTGAAGGTTTGACAGCCAACACTCCTTCAATCATGCTCGAGAGCACAGCTTCTAGTCGTTGGCTGTTTTCGAGCAACCGTCGTTCGCGTCGATTAAGTTCAGTTTGCATTTGTTGAAATGCTTCACTTAAAGTTCTCCATTCATCGTCGCGGCTTTGGATTGTCAATGCTGTGTCGTAATTGCCGATTCCGACTTGCCGAGCTGCTTTGGCAAAAGTAGTTAGAGGCTGCATGCTTCGCATCGAGAAAATTGTCATCAATCCGGAAGTGAGTAAGCTTAAGATCAGCGCAAATATCCAAACGAACTTTTGGATTTCCAAAATCTCTTGATTGATTTCGTAACTCTCGCTGGCGACTCGAATGTAACAGCCGGTGTCTTGATTGGAGTTGTCGAATCGTTGGGCACCGTACATCATATTGATACCTAAGGTATCGCTGTATCTCTGAGCAAATCCCCAGCCTTCTTGTTTGGCAAGCAAGACCTCTTCACGATCACCGTGAGGCCCGATTTCCTCGGTTCCCTTCACGGAGTCGGTGATGACACTACCTTCATTCGTGATGAGCGTGAACCGCATGTTGGTAAGCACTCCCAGTCGTTTAAGATGCTCGACGAGCGCCTCGTCGTTGATGCCATCTTCAAGATCTTCGATGTGTCCCGCGAGCATTAAGGCAACAGATTGCATCTTGGCTTCAATGTCATCAATTTTTTGATCTCGAACGATCTGCGAGAGCACGAGGATGAAGAGCCCAGCAGTGAGGAGGTGCAGAATGAAATATCCCAGCATTAACCGGCGTGCTGCACGTGTAAATCTCATGTTATTTTTCTTTGAATGCTGGTCAGACAGAACCCATTTGGTGGGCTCTGAAGCTACCGGCGGAGGCGGTCGAAATTGAAGGAATAGGTTAGTCGCGGTCTTCAGTTTTAAGGCACTTCGAGCAGGGCTCGAAGTGATTAAAAGTCTCAGAGCTGCAATTTTGTTGGAATTAATTGACATATCCGAGCAAAACCGAAGCTCGTCTCGATTTATTAAATCTACCCCACTGGAAATGAAGAAATCTTAAAACTATCATCACAAATCTAATTAACTTGAATTTTGATTGGTAGAGAAAATGAGCACAATTGGCAAGCTATTCGGACGTTCGCCTTTTAGCCAAATTCAGCTTCATATGGAGCAAGTCAACAAGTGCATTGGCAAAATGTCTGAAGCACTGGACGCGGTGAAGGCCGGAGATTTTGAGAGCCTTGATGGACTCTCTATTGAGGTGTCTGAGCTGGAGCATGAAGCTGACCAGATCAAGGCGGATATTCGAGAACGATTGTTGAAGCGATTCTTCATGCCAATCGATCGAGCGGAAGTTTTGGAAATCTTGTCACTTCAAGACAGTCTCGCTGATACAGCTGAGGATGTTTGTAAAGTTCTAACGCTAAAGCGTTTGCCATTCCCTGACGACTTGGTCGAAGACTTCAATAAGTTTGTGGGCTTTAATATTAAAGCGTGTGAAATTTGCGCGACTATCATCAACCAGATGGACGAGTTGATTGAGTCTGGGTTTGGAGGCGTCGAAGCTGAACGAATTCGCGGGCTCGCTAAAGAGACAGCATTGGCGGAGCACGAGGCAGACGTAGTGCAGTTGCAACTGCTGAAAAAGCTTTATGCTCACGATGCCGATTTTTCGAAGGGCGAGTTTCATCTTTGGATGCGCGTAACACGGGTGCTCAGCCGTCTGGCAAATGACTCTGAAAACCTTGCTAATCGGATTCTCAAAACTTTGAGTTTGAAGTAAAGAGCTTTGAGTGTGATGAGAACCATTTTTGTTTTTATTTAATGTTTGAGAAAAATTTATCCTTTGTTAGATAGGGCCGTTTCGCCATCATGGGTGCTGAATATATTTTAATCGGCTTGATTCTCGTCTGTGGTTTTTATGTTGCTTGGAACATTGGCGCCAATGATGTCGCTAATGCCATGGGAACCTCAGTGGGATCAGGTGCTCTGACGCTTCGTAGAGCGGTGATTCTAGCTGCCATCTTTGAGTTTGCTGGCGCCTATATTGTTGGTTCCAATGTCTCAGAAACTGTCCGAAAAGGTATTTTTGATCCAACGGATATTTCTAGTATGTATCCTCCCGATCAAGCGCCGTTTATTTTGGCGTGTGGGATGATTGCCGCTCTGTTGGCGGCGGGAACTTGGTTGTTAATTGCAACCTACATGTCTTGGCCGGTTTCCACGACCCATTCGATCGTTGGCGCTGTTGTCGGATTCGGCGCTCTCGCGCTAGGCTTTAACGGTGTCTTGTGGGACAAGGTCGGCCTCATTAGTGCCGGCTGGGTGGTTTCGCCCCTGATTTCAGCGGTGGTCGCCTATGTCGTTTTTGGGATTTTACTTAAGACCGTTTTCTATAAACGCGACCCGGTCTCTGCGGCGCGACAGGTTGCGCCAAAACTCGTTTTCATCCTGATGTTCGTGATGACAGGATTGACTTCCTATAAAGGTTTAAAGCCACTTTGGAAAAAGTGGGAAATGGATTCAGGGGATCCGAGATTTATGTTGGTAGTCGTCGCGGTGGCGATTGTCCTCGGTATCATCGGGTTTTTCGTGACGAAAATCTCTTTGGCCAGAACGCAAGCAGCTTCACCTGATTCAGATTCTGGAAAAAATCCGGTTCTTGATGCAGATGTCTCAAGGTCGCTCGCGAAGACTATCAAGCACCTCCAGCGAGTTAGAAATAATTCAACAGATGAAATCCAGGACCGCGCAAGACAACTGTTGGTGGATGTCGAGGCGCTGCAAGACAAAGCGCTCGATAACATTACAACCAATACTGATTCGGATGAGTTGCGACAGGTGGAAAAAATATTCAGCGTGTTGCAGATTTTTACGGCGTGCCTGGTTGCTTTTGCCCACGGTTCAAATGATGTGGCCAATGCGATTGGTCCGCTCTCAGCTGCGTATCAGGCGGTTACTGAGAATGCCATTACGGCAAAATCTCAGACTGCCCCTTGGATGCTATTGCTCGGTGGAGTCGGCATTGTAATTGGCTTGGCGACTTGGGGTTGGAAAGTAATTAAGACCGTCGGAGAAAAAATTACGGAGCTGACGCCAAGTCGTGGTTTTTCTGCTGAGTTTGCAGCGGCGATTACTATTTTGGGTGCTTCCGTATTGCCTATTGGATTGCCAATTTCGACGACGCACACATTAGTTGGTGCTGTTTTGGGAGTCGGGTTAGCGCGTGGTATCAACGCTTTGAATTTGAAGACAATGAGAAACATTGTTGCGGGTTGGGCGATTACCATCCCGGCAGGCGCGATCCTCTGCATGATCTTCTACTTTATCCTGAAGTTGATCTTTATTGACTCCGGCTGGGCAGTGGGCGGCTAAGTCACTGCGCGGCTGGTCGAATTTTCCGATGCGTGTGTTAGCGCTTCAACGGTGTGAGCGAAATCGTTCTTTCCTCACACCAAGTTGTTCCTAATTGCCGTGTTTTGCCGCGTTCTTAAACTTTGGGCATTTGATATCGCTCTTATTTCGCTGTACTTAAAGACCATTTCAGACCTATACTTACACAGCGGTGGCGAGACGCCATTCAGTAAACATTAGCTCCTGAAGTGAAGATGACACAATTGATGCAAATTAAGATCGCAGCCTTCTCTGCATTCCTCATTCTTTCGGTCGCATCACTACCGGAGGTTGACGCTGCGATTGCAATCGCTCCAGCATCTCTACAAGCCGACACTGGAGATGGCTCAAAAACCAATCGGGAGGGCTACCGCGTTAAAGTTCCGTTGCCAATCGACGGGCAAGCGAGTGCCTCCGTTCGACAAACGCTTAAACGGATATCTGAAAAGACGAGCCCCGCTGCCCAGCGACGAAATCGGCCGATTGTAGTTTTAGAATTTGATACGCGAGGCGGGCAAACTGGCAGTGGGAGCGAACTGGAGGCGTGTATGGCTTTGGCACGCTATCTTCGAGATCCGGATTTAAATCGCCTGCAAACAGTCGCCTATATTCCTCAGCGCCGCGAAGTTCTTGGTTGGGGCAATGACGAATTCATGCCCAATGGTGGGCTTAACGGACACGCGGTACTCGTCGCAATTGCAGCAAATCAAATAGCGATCGACCCAGAGGCAGCTTTGGGGAATGCTGGTATTGATGATAAATCGCTGGATGATCTCCGTCGTGAGATTTATCGCAGTATCGCCTCGCAGGGGTTAACCACCTTGCCCGTTTCAGTGGTCTTGAGCATGCTTGAAAGAGATCAGGAGTTGTACCGGGTGACGGATAGTGAGGGAGCTGTTTCTTATGTTAATGGCGAAACGGTGAGAGAGTTGGAGGCTTCCGGGAAACCGATTACCGTTGTGACGGTAACTCCGCAGGGCAGTTTTAGTTTACTAACTGGAAAGGAACTTCAGGGTTTTGGCTTGGTTCGATTGTTGCCAAAATCAAGAACGGAATTGGCTCGGGAGTTGAACCTCAATTCCAGTGTGCTACAGGGAGACCCCGGAAGTGAAGGGGAGTGGAAGCCCTTATTGGTAACTTTGCCGCAGTTCATCGACAGTCGAACGGCGACCTGGGTGACACGATCACTAAAGCAGCAGTTGGGTGGAGAAGAGGTGAACTTAGTCATCTTCAATCTCAGTGGCAACTTGGGAGATGTGGAGGCTTGTTTGCGAATAGGACGATTGATCGCGAGTTATGATTCAGATGAGGTTCGAACGGTAGCATTTTTAGAAAGCTCGGTAAGCGGACCGGCCGGCGTAATTGCTTTGGCTTGTAATCAGTTAATTATGAGTGAGGAGTCTCGACTCGGAGGCGACTACGGAGAGGGAGAGGGAAAGGTTAGAGGTGAAAATGAACTCGCTGGATTTCGGGAAGAGCTTAAGCGTTTAGCTGAAGATAAAGAATCAGACTGGTCGATATTTCAGCAGATGTTAGAGCCAAGTTTGGTGGTAACGCGGTATCGCCATCAAACGACGGGACAAACTCGATTGTTGTGTAACGCTGAATTCGAGGGCCTTGAACAGCCCGATCAGTGGGTGGCATTGGGGCCGATAGGTAGTCTCGAAGGAATCACTGCGATTACCGCCGAACAAAATGGTTTAGCTAGAACGATCGTATCCGATATCGAGCAAGTTAAAAAGTTTTATCAACTTGATGAATCGATTCCTACGTTAGTGCCTTCGAATGTTGACAGGCGGATTGCCAAGTTCGCTGAATTTTTGTCATCTCCGTTTGTTTCTCCCTTTCTTTTGTTTGGGGCGATGTTCTTTCTGTCGACTGAGTTATCCGCACCGGGTCTTGGTGTGCCAGGGTTTTTGGCTGTCCTCTGCTTTGGGTTGTTCTTTTGGAGCCAAAGTCTCGATGGTAATGCTGATTGGCTGGAAGTGATCATGTTTGTGATTGGGGCGATTTTCATTGTGATGGAGATCTTTGTAATCCCGGGATTTGGAGTGTTTGGTATTGGTGGGATTGTCTTGGTATTCAGTTCGCTAGTGCTGGCGTCTCAGTCGTTTCTTGTTCCTCGATCGTTGAATGATCTCGTTGAAATGACGTATTCATTTGTTCCGGTCATTGGAGCGGGCTTTGGAGTTTTGACGGCTGGTATCGTACTGCGAAACCTGATTCCTAGAACGCCCCTTCTACGGCGTATGATTCTTCAACCGCGTAAGATTGTTGATACGGGGCTCGGAGGTGAGGCGGATCCCGAAGCGATGGTGGATTGGAGTTATCTGATGGGGCTTTCGGGTGAGACGGCCACTCGTTTAAATCCGTCTGGGAAAGCAAGAATTCAGGGCCGAGTTTACGATGTGATTTCTAACGGTCAAATGCTGGAACAGGGCCAAAGAGTCGAAGTAATTGAGGCAATTGGCAACCGAATTGTGGTTGCCGCCAAGCCCAATCTGAATTCAGATTAAAAAAAACGTCCGAATGGATGAGGCAGTCATTTAGATTCGCTAGAATTCACGGCTTAACGGGCGTAAGTTAATGGTAAAAGCACATTTATTTTTTAAGTTGATCGTATGATCTATTGGGCCTTCTTGTTGTTAGCCATCGGTTTGTTTGCCGTTGTTCTCGAACTGTTCGTCCCTTCGGCGGGGATATTAGGAATCGTCGCCGGAATTCTAATTGTGACTTCGGTTGTTCTTGGATTTATGGAGAGCGTTAGCTATGGCGTTATCCTCTTAATGGCAGCAGTAGTAACGATTCCAGTACTCCTGACGTTGATGGTAAAAGTGTGGCCGTACACGCCTCTTGGTAAACGCATTCTTTTAAAGGACTTAAAACCGGAGGATGTGCTTCCCAACTACATTGAGAACAAAGAGCAAAAGGCTCGGCTTGAAGGTCAGTTGGGAATTGCCCAGACCAAGATGCTGCCCAGCGGGATTGTGCTGGTTGATGGCGAAAAATTTGATGCGGTGAGTGATGGCTTTGCTGTAGATGAAGGAGACTCAATCCGGGTGGTTTCGGTTCGTGGAAATCACGTTTACGTAGAGCCGTACCATGGGGAGGGCGATGCTCAGGACGAGTTGCCACCTCGTGACCTTGACATTCTTTCTCGACCGATTGAGGAGCTGGGAATTGACCCGCTCGATAATCCGCTCGATTAATTGGGGGAATCGAGCATTTAGGCATGATTTCGAGTTTCGCCCAAATTATTTGTTATGCTAATTGAGTGGCTCGACGTACGCCTGGCATTGGTAGTTGTAATGGAGATTTAGTTTGAATCGTTTTTTGTATTCGCTCGCATTGGTTTTACTTTTAAGCGTTGCTTCCATTTCGTCGGCTCAGACGGAAAGACGATCGTCGCTTGCTGAACGTCTTCAGGCAGAACCAGTTGCGCAGTTAGTGAATGACTCAGTTAAATTTGGAGATGCTCAACGCGGGGCAATTGCTTTTTATCAACCGGCGATGAATTGTGCGCGATGCCATGAGGCGTCTGGAGGTGGGCGGCGGTTGGGGCCTCGGTTGTCAGAAAAACGAAACGTAGATACTTCCCATCTCATTGAGTCAGTTCTCAATCCGTCGGCCAAAATCAACGAAGGTTTTGAGACGATGAAGGTCTTGCTGGCGGATGGACGAATGGTATCCGGTATTTTAGCGAGCGAAACGGACGAGCGGTTGTTTTTAGATCAAATCGAACAACCCGATAAACCATTAGAAATTTTAAAGGCTGATGCCGATGATTGGTCAAAGACAAAAACTTCGACGATGCCAGTTAATTTAGTAAATCAGCTCGTCGACAGGCAGCAGTTTCTGGATCTAATCGCTTATCTTACTGAGATTGCAGCCAACGGTGCAGGGCGGGCGACTGAATTGAGACCTGCTGGTTCAATGGCATTAGCGCCATTACCGGAATACGAGGAACGAATCGATCACGCTGGACTGCTTGCCAGTCTCGATGATTCCAGTTTTGCACGTGGCCAGGAGATGTATCGCCTGCGATGTGCCAGTTGTCACGGTACCGTTGCTGAAGAGGGTTCGATGCCGACGTCACTTCGGTTTGCCTCAGGGAAGTTTAAGCACGGGAATCAGCCTCTGACGATGTACAACACGTTAACGCATGGATTTGGCATGATGAATCCGCAGCGTTGGATGGTGCCGCAACAGAAATACGAAGTGATTCACTTCATTCGTGAACATTTTTTGAAAGATCACAATCCTTCTGAATATTTTGAAGTAACGGATGACTATCTCGCTTCTTTACCGACCGGTAACACGTGGGGGCCCAAGCCTGTGGTATCGACTCCGTGGACGTTAATGGATTACGGGCCAAGTTTAAATAATACCATTGAGGTTTCCAGAGACGGATCGAATATCGCACAAAAAGGGATTGCGGTTAGGCTCGATACCGGTCCTGGTGGTGTTGAGTCGGGAAGCCATTGGATGATGTACGAGCATGATACGCTGCGGATGGCTGGAGCTTGGAGTGGAAAATTTATTGACTGGGAAGGGATTCACTTTAATGGCACCCACGGAAGGCATCCGAAAATTGCTGGTGAGTTACACGTAGCTAACCCGACAGGCCCGGGATGGGCAAATCCTAACGCGTCCAACAACGAGTCCCTTGCAATGCGTTTCGAAGATGATCGCGTCGTCGGACGAGATGGAAAGCACTACGGCCCTTTGCCGTCTTCATGGGCGAAGTACCTTGGGATGTACCGGTTTGGCAAGCAGACGATCCTGAAATATCGGGTTGCAGATACAGAAATTCTTGAGTCACCCGGCCTTGAATTTGTGGCGGGCCAACCGGTTTACCAGCGGCGTTTTGAAGTCGGGCGTCGAAACCAGGATTTGACCATTCAGATAGCGAAGCACAAGGGTCTGCTAAAAAGAGGGGCGTCTTCTGAAAATATAGCTGTTATTTATCCAGAGGGGAAAAAGAGTAAACTGGATTCTTCAGAGAATGCCTCGAAGCAAGGCGTGGTATTTGATGGTAATAAATTTGCGGAGATCAAAACAGCGAAACAGTTTGACTTAGCCCGTCAGGATTATTCAATCGTGGTGCGATTGAAAACGCGACAGGATGGAACCATCCTTGCGAAAACAAAGAAACAAGACAAATGGCTTTCTCAGGGGAAAACGTTTTTCCTTCGCGATGGACGGCCTAGCCTCGATGTTGGCTGGGTAGGAGCCGTAACCGCGAATCGCTCAGTCAATGATGGGAAATGGCATGAAGTTGCAATGACCTGGGATGCAAAAGCGCAGCGGGCTGGCTTTTACATTGACGGGAAACCCGCTGGCGGTGGAATACTGGATGGGGTTGAGCCTCTTGGCAATGCCGTCATTCGCTTTGGATTTACCAATGATAATTTTCCTTCGAAGTCGGCGTTTCAAGGTGAGATGGAGATGCTGCGGTTTTATCAGCGGCAATTGTCGGCCAAAGAGTTATTAGACGTGGGTGCGATTAAACCACGGAAGTTGGTCGGCGATTGGGTTAAACAAACAGGTAGTGCAATTCCAGAAGCAAGAGGTCAGAAAAACCTGTCAGCGATCGTGATGGGGGCTGCCGAAAAAATTGCACCTGCTAGTGGTATCCTAGTCGGCACTTCGCTCAATAAAGCGTATTGGAATTCAGATGATGACGGCAATATAAGACTGACTATTCCAGCTGGTGAACCGGTTCAGTTTGTTGTCACTCAAGCGCCATTAAGTAAGTTTGAGCAGGTGGAGGAAATTAAAGGCAAAGTCGCCGATATTCAGAAGCCGGTTAATCTATCCGCTTTGACACGCGGGGGGCCTGCTAATTACCCAGAGAAATTGATGGCTCCCGTTTTGCGCGGAGATGATGCTGGTCCTTTTGCTGTTGACATCTTTCAACGTCCAACCAGCAATCCCTGGAATTGTCAGCTCAGATTGACGGGTCTTGATTTTTTACCCGATGGCGACACGGTGATTGTTGCCGCATGGGACGGTTCGGTTTGGAGAGTAACGGGGCTTGGCAAACTGGCAGAGCCAGGGAGCGAGCAACAGCTTCAATGGCAACGTATTGCCTCCGGCTTGTTCCAGCCGCTGGGTATTAAGTATGTGAACCAGAAGATCTACGTGACTTGCCGGGATCAGATTGTGATCTTGCACGATCTCAATGGGGACCACGAAGCTGACTGGTATGAGAACTTTAATAGTGACCATCAGGTGACTGAGCATTTTCATGAATTTGCGATGGGACTCCAAGCCGATGAAGCTGGTAATTTTTACTATGCAAAATCAGCGCGTCATGCGAAAAAAGCAGTGGTGCCACATCATGGAACTCTATTGAAAATCAGCCCCGATGGTGTGACGACTGAAATTCTTGCCAATGGATTCAGGGCGGCTAATGGAGTTTGTTTAAATCCGGATGGGTCGTTTGTGGTGACCGATCAGGAGGGACACTGGAACCCAAAAAATAGAATCAACTGGGTGAAGCCGGGACAGTTTTACGGGAACATGTTTGGTTATCACAACGTGACTGATTCGTCCGATGAAGCCATGTCTGACCCGTTGTGCTGGATCACGAACTCATTTGATCGCTCGCCCTCAGAACTACTTTGGGTGGACAGTGAGCAATGGGGGCCTCTGAACGGGGCATTGTTAAATTTTTCTTACGGCTACGGAAAAATTTATGTTGTGCCGCACGAGGAAGTTGACGGTCAGATGCAAGGAGGGATGTGTGAGTTCCCAATTGCGCAATTTCCGACTGGCGTCATGCGGGGGCGATTTAGCCCTGATGACGGCCAATTGTACTGTTGCGGAATGTTCGCCTGGGCTGGTAGTCAGCATCAACCAGGCGGGTTTTACCGAGTACGCTACACAGGAAAACCAATGCATTTGCCGCTTGGTCTAAATGCGACTCGTTCCGGTGTGAAAATACGTTTATCAGGTGCCGTCGATGCTGATTCAGCACGGGACGTTTCCAATTACTCGGTCAACACGTGGGATCTAAAACGAACGGCAAATTATGGTTCCAAACATTACAACGAAAAACGATTGATCGTAAAAAGTGCGACGTTGTCAGAGGATGGGACAACCGTGTTCCTCGAAATTCCCGACCAGCAATTGACTTGGGGGATGGAAATCAACTACGCATTAAAGTCGACCGATGGAAAGCAGGTTCGAGGCAAGATCCATAACTCGATCTATAAATTTGGAGATGAATAGTAACGGCTGAGAGTGAAGGCTCGGCTACTCCAAGAGTCTGTTGCTACAGCACCATTGTGAAACAGTGAGTTGTGGAACCAAGAGCGGCAACGTTTGTGCCTGCTGTCGGTTACCTGTTTTCGTGTTGCCGTCGAAGACTCGCTTGCTGGTGGCCAATGAGTCCTTCAATTTCGGCCAGTCTCGCGGTGTCGTGAACGAGGGAATCGGGGACCTCGGATAATTGCAGATAGGTTCGAACACGAGTGTAGGTGAATACATTGAGTCCTGCACTCCAACGGGCCGTTCCTGCTGTTGGGAGTGTGTGGTTAGGGCCAACCCCATAATCACCAAAGACCTCGGCTGATTGATGGCCAATAAAAATACAGCCAGCATGTTTGATTTGGGAGGCGATCGATTCTGCATCGAGGCAATGGAGTTCTAAGTGCTCCGGCGCGAGTGCATTGCAAATTTCAACGGCTTGCTGGAGCGACTCAACAATAATTGCTCCACCGTTTTGAATTGCTTGTTGAGCGATGCTGCCAGTCGGCAAAGCTGTCAATTGTGTTTGAATTTGTGCGTTGACTTTGTTGGCCATCTGACGCGAGGTGGTAATCATAAACGGGCGAGCGTCGATGTCGTGCTCCGCCTGAGCTAACAGATCCGCGGCAATGGTCTCTGGTTTTCCTGTCTCATCAGTTACCAAAACCAATTCAGAGGGACCGGCAAGCATGTCAATTCCACAGTCACCATTGACGATCTTTTTTGCGGCGGTGACCCAGCGATTTCCGGGACCTGTGATAAGATCGCATTTTTCAAAACCCTCGAATCCATAAGCGAGTGCGGCGACGGCATGGGCGCCTCCAATCGCTAGAACCTGATTGGCTCCGGCGATGAACGCAGTTGCGAGCATCATGTCCGACGGATTGGGGGTTGCAAGGATGATCGAGGGGCAGCCAGCCGCAACAGCAGGCACGATTGTCATCAGTGCGGTGGAAGGTAACGCAAATCGACCTGCCGGAGCGTAGCATCCAACGCGATTGATTGGTTGGATCGTATGTCCAGCAAATCCACCGGGCACTGGTGTTTTTAACTCACTTAAACAATTTAGTTGAGCGTCAGCAAAAGTTCGGATGCGCTCGGCAACACGTTTCAACAGTCCAAGGTCACTTGGCTCAATCTGGGCTGTGGCAGCCTCCATGCGATCTCTTTCGATCAACAAGGGCTGGTCCTGACTGCGTTCACCAAACTGCTCAGCAAACTGTCGGATAGCTGATGTGCCCTGAGAACGTACGGAATTGACGATGTCTCCTGCTGTTTCGATGGTCGCGTTGTCAAGTGGCGTGAATAGATTAGTGGGTTCGAATGAACTTGCTTCGATTATTTTTAACACGAGTTGGCAATCCGATAGAATACGATTAGCGGGCAGTGGAATTAAAACGAAGTTGAGGAGAGATCGGCGGCGAGGTAACCGCAAAATTTGAAATGTTAATAACGCCCATGTTGAACTGAGTGGGATTTGATTTTAGTTTTTGATGCCGGGATCGCGTCGAACTACCCGGTTCATGCGTCTCGCCAATTCGGCATAGACGCGTTCGAGGGGCACCCCGTTTTTTAACATTGTAATTAAAGAAAAGTAAAGAACATCTGCTGCTTCCCACGCAACCTCGTCCCGATCGTTTTGTTGGCTTGCGAGAGAGAGTTCTTTGGCCTCTTCTAGCAGTTTGGCTTCGAGCATCTCCGGCTGATTTGCCAGACGATACGTGAACGAACTTTCATCGGCTTCAGCCAAACGCTGCTGTAATCGTTCGACAACGGATTGAATCGTTCTTTCCTGACCAAAACAGGTGTGAGTGTTACGGTGGCAAAATCCGGGTGCATCCTGGGTCACGGTAAATCGAAGGCAATCGCGGTCGCAGTCCATGCGGATGCCAAGAAGTTTCTGGGTCGCTCCGCTGGTCTCTCCTTTAATCCAGAGGTCATCTCTCGACCGAGACCAGTAGGTCCCACATCGGGTCTCGATTGTATGCAGTAGACTTTCGTAATTGGAATAGGCTAATCCAAGTGCGATTCCGATTGGATCGACAATGACCGTTGACCACAATCCATCGGGCCGGTCGGTTACGAGTACCGTTTTGAAAAAATCGGTGATTAACTCCGGCGATAAATGTCCGATGTCGACGAGGCAGTCGATTCGTGCCATTTCCAATTCCGCAATCCGCGACGCACTTGGAGCGTCCAAAGTGACCAGAGTATTTTGGGGAATGGCCTGGTCGATAGGTGGGTTTTCAATCAGGCTAATTTGTCGATCCGGTGGCACTGTTTCTGAATCCCAAGAGGAATCGCGGTTGAGCAGACGGTATGCCCCTTCATTTAGCATGGCCAATTGCTCTGCGGCATCCAACGATTCGAATTCAATAGAAATATCAACAGTCCCCCCGACCTGTCGGAGGATAGATTTTACATTGTCGACTGAGTTTGCGTCGATTCCAGTGATCGCGATCTGTCCAAAGAGACTCCAATGTTGGATCTTCTGGACTAACTGCTGTATTGAGATAGCCGCTGAATATTTAATTTGGGGGATAAGCATGATAAATGTGAAGGCTGGGATGTCTGGATTAATGAGTCAGTTAGTACGGCAACAGGAATAAAACATCGTGTTTGAACGTTGGGGAATCGGGTGAGAGCTTCGGTGTCACTCTAAATTGGCTGGACGTCTGCTAATCGGTTCGAACTTGAATGCCGGCAGCAGCGAGTTTTCGTTTTACCTCACCGACTGTCATATTCGCGTCGTGAAAAATCGACGCGGCTAAAACTGCATGGGCTCCATGTTCAAAGGCTTCGACCATATGGGCGACTGAATCGGCCCCACCGGACGCAATCACCGGCAGAGAACAAGCTTCCGTGACTGCCGAAAGCATGGGTAGGTCATAACCACTTCGAGTCCCATCTCGATCAAAACTGGTCAATAAAATTTCTCCCGCACCAAGAGCTTCCGCTTGTGCTGCCCAAGCAACCGCATCGATCGCCTCCGCGGTGGTTCCGCTGCGTGTGAGCACTTGAAAAATCTCGCCCTGTTTTTTTGCGTCGATTGCCACTACGGTGCATTGAGAACCGAATCGAGTGGACATTGCTTCAATCAGATCTGGATTTCGAACGGCGGCTGAGTTGATACTGACTTTGTCGGCGCCGGCGTTAAGTAATCGTCCAGCATCGTTGATAGAACCAATTCCACCGCCAACCGTTAGTGGAATGGATAGTTTCTGCCTGACGCGTTCGACGGTCTCTAGCATTGCAATTCGCTCCTGCCGTGTGGCGGTAACATCTAAAAGAACGAGTTCGTCAGCGCCTTGGTCTTGATAGTGAAATGAGAGCTCTACCGGGTCTCCGGCGTCGCGAAGGTTTTGAAATTTTACACCTTTGACAACGCGTCCCTCATTCACGTCGAGGCAGGGAATGATTCTTGATTTTAGCATGTGATTCCCTCAATCCATTGAGTCAAAACTGACTCTCCCCATGTTCCCGAAAGTTCGGGGTGAAACTGGCATGCCAAGGTTCGTCCCCGCCAAATACTGCTGATGAATGTTCCGCCGTAGTCGGTTTTGGCCGCACCCCAACCGTCGGGCGCAGTTTCAAGTCGGTAGGAGTTTGCAAAATAGGCTTCTCCGGCAAGGTAGGGTCCGTTATCGACCGGACGCACTTCGTTCCAGCCTAGCTGTGGAATTTTCACACCTTCTCCAAACCGTGTGATTGCCTTGGGAATTATGCCAAGTCCTTTTGCCGATTGAGATTCCTCACTCGATTCACATAACAGTTGCATGCCTAAGCAGATACAGAGTGTTGCCGAGTCCCGATGGTTGATGCGGTCGATGATTGCCTTCCTGAGGCCGAGTTGATCGATTGATTCCGCCGCAGCAGCGAAGGCTCCCACACCTGGAAGGACAACATGCGTGGCGGTTGTAATTTCTTCGGCACTGACGGTGAGGTTCCAAGTCAAATCGAGGCGGTCGAATGCAGCTTGTAAGGACCGGATATTGGCCACACCGGTATTAATTATTTGAATCATAAAAAATCAACAATCGAGCGGATGAATAATTTGGATGTTACCGAGTTGAGGTAGTTAAAGATCAAAGTCCTGAATTTAAAGTACGCCTTTGGTACTTGGAACTTCACCCGAGGTCTGGGTAAGCGCTTCGCGAAGGGCTTTGGCACACGATTTAAACGCGGCTTCGGCACGATGATGATCGTTGTTACCCCGCAAGACGTCGACATGGAGTGAGCATTTAAGCGTCATCGCGAGCGATTGAAAAAAGTGGGTGATATTTTCGCAGGCCCACATTCCAATCATTTCACGTTCCAGATTCAGATGAATTTCAGGCCACGGTCGACCACTTAGGTCAATGACCGTTCGGGCCAGTGATTCATCGAGAGGAGCGTAACAATAACCAAATCGTTTGATTCCCGATCGCTTCCCAAGCGCGTTGTCAATTGCCGATCCCAGTGCCAGGGCGCAATCCTCGGCGGTGTGATGATCGTCGACGTGGCGATCACCATCACATTTTAATTGAAGATCGAAGCCCGCGTGAAAAGCAAGAGCGGTCAACATGTGGTCGAGAAATCCGATACCCGTTTCAATTTCGATTAATCCAGAACCATCGAGGTTAATTGCCAAATCGATCGATGTTTCTTTTGTTTGTCGAGTGGACGTCCAAACCCGGGCGGTTTCATTGGAAGCGTCGTGTGCTGGCGTGTCCTCGATGGCCTGGGTGTGTGCCACCCCGAGAGAGACTTTTTGCGATTCGAAATCAACATGGCACAACCGGCAAAGAGACTGTGCCAGTTGGAGATAATCTGCGGGACTCGTTGGACATGTAATGCGCAGTTGATTTTTTAACAACACGTTGTCTGTAAAGATGCGAACCCCAACACCATCATCGGCGAGGCCTTTCCAGATTTGGTCAGCATTGTCGAATTCGACAAGAATGAAATTTCCTTGAGTCTCAAGCGAGGTGCCTCCGCATTGTGTGACCAAATCTATTAGTAATTCACGAAACTTCTTTATCTGGCTGACGTTGTGCTCCATCGAGTGCTGAAATTCCATCAATGAAAGACGGGCCAGTTCAAGCGATACGGCGCTGACTGGAAACGGCCCCGATGAGTTCCGCATCGTGTTGGCAAATTCAAGGCTGGGGGCGAGTAAATAGCCAACCCGCAGTCCGGCCAAGCCCCAGGCTTTTGAAAATGTCCGGATGATTATAAGGTTATCATCTGCAGTGAGTTCAGCGATCGGATTTTGGTCTGCAAATTCAATGTACGCGTGGTCAATTAAGAGTTTTGCTCCTACTTTTTTGGCCGCTTGATTAACCTCATGGATTACGTCCACGGAGATAACGCCTCCCGTTGGATTGTTGGGTGAGGTTAGTACGACCAGTGCTGTTTGCTGGTCAATTTGATCCACGAATTGTCTGACGGGAAAATCCCCGGCAAGCCATGGAACATGGGTCATCGAACCGCCATGGTTGCGACAATAGATATCGACCATTTCAAAAGATGGCGAGTGGGTTACGATGGTTTTAGCTGGTCCCTGAATTGCGTGCCGGATGACTCGGTCGATTCCATCGTCACCCCCCGCTGTGACCACAATCCGATCCGCCGGGATATTACAATACTGACCAAGTTGATTCTGAAGTTCCTGATGATCAGGGTAGTTTGAAATGAGGGCATGATCGAGGTGCGCAAGCTTGTCTCCTAGGTTCTTAATCGCGCAGGTCGATTCATTTCGACTAAGTTGGAGCGTGATTTTGTTTTGGAATTCAGGCGTTTGGTAGCCATCATTGTCGGATTGATTCATAACAGCGTATGGGAAAAACGTAGTAATGGGCTCAGTCGGTAAAAGAGATGACCGCATCTCAGTCCGGAGGCGAAGTCGTTAAGCGATTAATTGCTCCGCTGCAGTGGTCACGATATCGCAGGCACCCGCAGATTTTAGTTTGGGGATAATTTCGGCGAGTTGTCTTCTTGAGATGGCGGCGCGAACCGCAACCCAATCTGAGTTGCTCAATGGCGATACCGTTGGTGTTCTCATCGATGGGAGGCAGTTAATCACAGATTCGAGATTCTCCTGAGCGACATTCAAGTCCATCATGACTCGTTTTCTTGCCTCAAGAACAGCTTTAATGACCATTGCAAAGTCTTCAATTCGATTTCGAATTTGAGAGTTGTCCATTGCGATTTTCGAGGCATACAGCCTTGTGGAAGACGTCATGATTTCATCAATAATATGCAATCCATTAGCTCGTAATGTTGAGCCAGTGGCAGTGTTATCGATAATGCAGTCAGCATCTTCCGGTGGGAAAACTTCAGTGGCACCAAAAGTCTGAAGAATGCTTGCTTCAATTCCCTGGCTTGCAACCCAGCGTTGGGCAATTTCTGGATATTCAGAAGCGATAGTAATTTTTTTCTGTGGCAATTTTCCATCGACGAGTAGCTGGTGCGGCGCGGCCACGATAAGTCTTACCGGATTGAGGCCTGTGTCAAGGAGTTCGTGAAGTTCAGTCCCGGTTTCCTGAATCCAATCTTCGCCGGCAAAACCAAGATCCCTTGCACCTGCGGCAAGCATGCTGATTACATTTCTTGGTTTGAGTATTTTTGCGTTGAAAAACGGGAGGGAGATATTGGGCCGATAACCACGCTCGGATTGCCGGATCGAAATCCCAGCTCCCTTTAAAAGATCGACGACCTGGTCAAACATTCGGCCCTTGGGAAGTGCCAAACGGACAATCGAGGGATCAAGATTGGACGACATAGTAACCTTTTGAATTCTATTAAGTTTAGGAGTTTTTGAAGGATAAAAAAAAACGCTGACCTTGTGGCCAGCGTTCTGTGTTTTGCAAATGCATTGTCAGACTAGTCCACAAACGTCATCGAAGAGGATGGTGTAAATGGAACTGCGTGTTGTGGAGTCTTTCGGGCATTCCGTTATCATACGCCTGCCGCGGGCAATGTCAACGCTGATTGCCGGGCTTAATGGTTAATTTCGTCGGTGGACGAATTACAGCAACCCGAGGTTAAACCTCAATTCACCAACGCTTTGATAACGCTCACGTCGCCGAGTCGTAGTTGATTTTTGGACGATCTTTTTGAGGTTTTCTTCTTCTTGAAGGTCTGTGGTGAGACGCATGAGTAATTTAAGGATCTTGCCAAGGGAATAAACATCAGCGCGTTCATCGATTAAGGCGACGTTTTGCGTTTTGCTTTCAGGTGAAACAAAAGGGTTCTTTTGCTGGAGAGGTTCGATCAGGTCAAAGTGGTAGCGGGAGTCGAGAGTGAATCCAAAGTCAGACACAATTGCTTGATAGTCGCTGGTGTTTTCGGACAAGTTCTCGGTATCGGTTTGTTTAATTAGGTGAATGTTGTTGGGTGAAAGATGTCGATGGACAACCTGAATTGAATGAGCGTAGAAAACAGCATCAACAACTTGCTTAATGATCGAGAGCGCTGTTTCATAACTAAATTTGCAATGGTTTCGAGAAAGTGTCGTTAACGTGGGGTGTTGGAGGAGGGGTTTTGTGAGAAATAATTTTTTGTCATCCCATCTGCCGTAATCTAAGACCGGTTGGATGTTGGGATGGTTCAGCTGTTTTGCTTTTTTGCAGTCAAGAAAAAACTGTTGTGTATGCCGGTCGGTCGTTAACTTAGATTCGTGCGGGATTTTGATTGCTAAGAGATCAGGCGTCTCATCTGCGTCCTCTGTCGTGGGTCCCAATGCTCCATAAACGCAGCTAAAGTTACCTTCTCCAATAGCGGCAATGACTTGGTAACGATTTTCCCCAAATTGAGTAGGATCGAGTCTCTCGCTGCGAAGTGTGTTTTGAATAGTGGAAAGGACGTCGTCGATGGTGCCTTGAATTGAATCGAAATTTTGATCTTCGGAAACCAATAGAGTTTCTTCATTCAGCCCTAGCGACGTGGCGGATTCGCGAAGACCTTCTTCGATTGGGCCAGGTTCCATCGCGTCCAGACAGTCGATGCAGGATTCGCAGGAAGCCAGATGTTCCGCGATTCTGTCGACATCGTCGGATGCGTCGATGCGTCCGTCATTAAATTTTCGAAGAAGTTCTTCGGACGGGCAGGTTTCGATCAAGGTATTTTTTCTATTGATAAAGTTAAACGATGGCTTAGCAAGGGGTAAGTCTTGTTGGTAATTTTTTCACTAAACCAAATCCTGAAAAACACTTCTGATTTTAGCCAGGATGCGGGATTTGTTTTGGTAGACAATGTTGGGAGTTAGTTCTAATTCTTCCGCCACCTCCCGCGCAGGGCGATGGTCAATAACGACTCTTTTGAATGCGATACTTTGAGATTCGGAGTAGTTTGCTTCCACCCACTTCATGATCCGATGGAAAATTAATTTACGAGTGTCGTCCGAATCTTCTTCCGGAGCATCCAAGAGACTGCGTTCCGATGGTGCATTATATGGAATCTGGTTTAATTGCAAATTCCAAAGAGTTCCCCCAATGGTTTTAGGGTTTCCTTTCCCTATCTTCTGAGTCCAGATGTAATTGCGCGTGATGACTCTAAGCCACCCTCGGAAGGAACCACCATTTTCACGGTATTGAAATGATTCAATGTTCTTGACAAGCTTGGTGAAGACTTCTTGGCAGACATTGTCAATTTCAAACGGACAAGCGACGCCGTATCCCCGAGCCCACCGCTTAATTAAAGGAGCGTACAGTGAAAATACTAATTCCCAAGCGACGGGCTCATTTGCCTGGGCTTGCTGAATCAGACTGAATTGGGTCGCAATGTCGCTCGAAGAGTGGTCTTTTGGTTCGGTCATCAAATTTTGTTGGACGGAGTCATCAAAAGATGAGGCGGGTGGCAGTTTGACAAGTCGGCGGGTGCAGCTGGGGAATGCAAATTTAAATTGTTCTTTAGACTTCAACTGATTCTACCACAATCAGTTCTGGTTTTTTGTCGGGATGATTTTTATTTGCGAAAATATTGACGAAAGGAATCAAGAGGCTGCGCGTACCTTGCCTTTTAACCCGGTTAAAAAACGTCAGTCGCGGTAAGCTCGCCAGTTTGGAGACCTTGTTGTTGGGATTCGGTAATCGGCACCATCCACAAAATATTGACCGGGTCGTTGCGGAATGTCTGGATTGTCTCACTCGTTTGCTGGTTGGGAAAGTATTGAGTTTGGTGAACTAACAAGGCGCTGTTGCATCCGAGAACAACACCGGAAAACGCGCAGGTGTGGCCAGGGCCAAGCCAGGTAAATTGACTCCAAGGGTAGTTTGCCAGCCCACTTAGACGTGCCGTAGCCAGCTCAATTAATTTTTTGTTGGTTTCGGAATCATTATCCTGATGGTGGGTTAGCTTGATTGCCAACTCAATTCGGCGATAGAGTCCAGGAGTTTCTGAAAATAACTCAACGGCAGGTTGAGGGCAGACGGACATGCCGACGGTCGCAATGATGGTTTCGGTTGAGTTTGAGTATCGAACGATTCCGCAAGGCGGGAAATAAGTTTCACCGATTGAAAAATATTCACGTTTGGTATTTTCAGGTTCGGTCAAAAAGTGACGATCGAAATGGTTCAATAGTAATGGTTGGAATTCAGCAAAAGGTGTGTTGCTTGATTCGTTTGAATCATTGGAGTGACGATCGTTGGTTGGTTGCTGCTTCCAAGTCCGCCAAAATTCGTCTGCCTTGTCGATTCGCTGGCGGAGTTTTGGATTGTCGGGCATGGGCCAGCAAAGTGGACTTTCGACGGCGCATTCGTGAGCGTATCCATGAAATCCTTCGAGTCCGCTCCATGGAGGTATGACTGCAAGGATCACTGGTTCTTGATCAGGTAGTGATTCTATGAGTGCTGCGCCATTGCCTTCTTCGAACCAAACAATCCGAAGATTTTCGCTGAGAGGGAGCGTTTGCCCGCCGCGATGAGTGCAAAGATTTCGCGGAAGCATTGGAGAAATGCCTTGTCGCATTTGCGTTTCGTTGACAACAAGGGGCCCCAGGATGAGATTCCGAACCCAGCATGCGCGGGTACCAAAGGCGGGCCTTTGAGCTGATTCTGTCGCAACCGGTTGATTCAAATAAAAATAAACTGCTTGATTATCGTGCTGGACGATTGCATCGAGAGTCCCGTACGGCGATGACTGAAACAGCAGGACGACCGGGTCTTCGAGTCGATTATCTTCGGGGTTGGGTGAATTCATTAAATTGTCCGCACAACGATCTTGCGCTAATTTAGTAGTGAAAGTGATTAGTTTTTACCGAATGGCTCTAACTTGTGCTCGAATCGAAACCTGAAACGGGAATCAGAGGTACAATTTACACTTGGCCCCGGTTATCGCACAGGCTTAAGTCGATTTATAATCGGCGGTGGGCCAATCGCGGCAAAATAATTCGATGTAAATTTTTCACCTTTGATGGTAGGCGAATGATAAAGGACTCAACAGTCAACGAGCTATCTCCGAAAATTCCGGCGATTAATGCCGCCGGACTCAGCAAAATATATTCTGAGGGACTGGTCTTTAAAAAGCGGTTTCAAGCACTTAATGACGTGTCGTTCAAGGTGAATCAGGGAGAAATCTTTGGATTATTGGGCCCCAACGGCGCTGGAAAGACAACTTTCATTAAGATTCTCTTGGGCATCATTCGCAAGAGTGCCGGTTCCGCTGAATTGTTGGGCTTGAATGCCGGCTCCAGATCGGCTCGACGGCTGGTCGGATATTTACCCGAGCATCTTCGGATTCCACCCCATCTGACGGGTTTTTCAGCGTTGGAGTGTTATGGAAACTTAAGCAACGTTCCGACTTCTGAGATTCGTAAGAAGCAGGAGCGGGTCATTGAAATGGTCGGTTTGACTGGTCGCGCGACAGATCGATGTCGGAAATATTCCAAGGGAATGCTGCAAAAGCTGGGGTTAGCTCAAGCATTACTTCACAATCCAAAACTCTTGATTCTCGATGAACCGACTGACGGACTTGATCCGCGAGCGCGAGCCGACGTTCGAAATATAATTCGTAATCTAAAAAACGAGGGCGTGACCATTTTTCTGAACAGTCATATTCTTCAGGAAGTCGAAATGGTTTGTGATCGCGTTGCGATCTTGAATCAAGGTTCTCTGAAATATTGTGGGCCGGTTTCCGAAATTGGTGGGTTCGTTCAGAAGCTTTCAGGAGCTGAAGGGAATCTCATTACACTCGAAATGGATATCTCGGGTGATCCAACTGCGATTCATCAAGCGATGGAAGGGGAAGAGTATTCCATTCTTTCGAAATCCGAATCAGGCGGTTTCTCTGTTAAAGTAACGCTCAAAGATCAAAATACCCTAGATACATTGATCGATCGACTTCGAGCTAACGGAGTTAGTTTGTTGAGAATGAAAAGGCAAGAATCGTCGCTGGAAGATGCGTTTTTGAAAATTGTCTCGGATTAAACATCCGCGATTCTAATGACGCTTACTTCGATTTATCAAATTATAGAAAGTTCCTAATGCGACCTTATTTCGCAATCATCAAAGATTCATTTCGTGCGGCCTTAGCTTCTAGAGTGCTTTATGTTCTCTTGATTTTTATTACTTTGCTATTACTTGTTATCGCTCCATTGCACATCCGTGAGACGCTCGATTGGCAGTTGTCGGAACGAGGTTTTAATAGTCAAGGTGTTGCCAAGGCACTTGTTGAGCGGCAAGGGCAATCTGAAGAAGCGGTAATGACACGCATCTGGGAGTTGCTTCCAGACGAAGATAATTTGAAAAATCAATTAATCGCGTTTGTCGAAAAAGGAGATACCGAAGAGGTTGAGCCTGAGACAGATGACGGAGGAGGTAGGCGTGGTGGAAGGCGGCGAGGAAACACTGAGGGTTTAGGATTAAGGCAAGAATTAGTAGAAGGCTTGAATTCAGTAATTGAGAATCCAGATTTTTATGTGGCGTCTGACTGGAAAAATAAAGTACTCAATCGCGAGGCTAAGGAGTTAATTGATTCCGGATACGACCAGTTGTCAGAAGTTCAGGTGAAACGCGTCAATCGGCTTCTGCTTTCCAGCGCGTTCTCAAGAAAATTAGTACCTCCAGGTGAGAGTTCGGCAATCGAGTTTTGCTATGCCATTTGGAGTCCGATTGACCCTCTCCCGATGAGTCAGCAACAGCTGTCTAAAGTTTTAATCTCAGAATTGCCGTGGTATTTTGAGAAATTAGTTCTGTCGATTGGATTGTTAATTGCGATTATTGTAACTGCCAATTTAATTCCTGAAACGTTTGAGCCAGGTTCGTTAAATCTTCTCTTGAGCAAGCCAATTTCTCGGTGGGGATTGTACGTCGCGAAGTTTGTTGGGGGGTGTGCGTTTATTGCGATTTGCGCTGCCTATCTGTTTTTTGGCCTTTGGCTTTGGCTTGGGATTGGAATGGGGACTTGGGATCGAGCAATTTTGCTGAGTATCCCACTCTATGTGTTGGTGTTTGCGATTTATTTTGCGGTTTCTGCATTTGTCGGCTTAGTTTGGCGAAGCTCGATCGTCTCTGTAATCTTGACCTTGGTGTTTTGGGCGTTTTGCTTTTCGGTGGGCTCGGCTTATGGCCTGTTCGATACAAAAATGAAGAATACGGAGTTTTCCAGCGTATTTCCGGCAGCTGACCAGGTTTACGTGACTGACGTATTTCGGCAGATCTATCGATGGGATGATTCAGACCAGAGCTGGAGTCTCGCTTCGGGATTGAAAATGTCCCCCGAAGATCAAATGGCGGCCAGCACGGTTACCTATTTTGCGAAATTAAGTGAAGTGCCGGCACTCCCAGGTTTGAGAGATACCCCCCAACCTGTGTTTGATCCGATCAATAATTTTGTGGTTTGTAAGCGGCTGGGTAGCTTTGCGCCTAATTCAAGCGGTAACGCAGTCAGTGTAGTACGAGAAGGCGTAGCAGAGCCTTTGGAGGTCGGTAAGTTTCCCGACAGTACGATCCAATTATTTTCGTCCCCTCATGGTGTCATCGCTGTTGATGCAAGCGGTGAGATTTTTCGCATGAATTCGGAGATTGTCCTTGAAAAGTTCAAGGCAGCCGAGCAGGCGAAGGAGAACGCGATTAGTGAAGCAGGTGAGGCTACTGGCTCAGGCAAGGCAAAGTCTAAGGAAAAGCTGTTTGTTGAGATGGGCCAGGCGCCGGGCGTTCGGCTCCGCACGGGGTCTTCAATCAGTTACAACAACGAGTTCGATGAATTCGCTGTTTACGACGAAGGTATTCTCAAAGTTCTTGGCCTTAAAGATGGCAGCTACGATCTGAAGTCCGAATTGCTACTTAACCTTTCGTTTGACAAGAAAATGAGCGCGATGATTGCCTATTCCGGAAAAACAATTGCGGTTGCTTTTGGGAACGGTAAAGTCATCAGTGTGAATGCAGAAACGATGGTCGAGGAGAATGGTTTCCAGCTTGAATCACGATCTTCGATTCGTCAGATAGATGGTTCACCTGACGGACGATATATCGGCGTTCTATTCAGGAATGGAAATTTATGGATGCTTGATCTGGAAAGCGGCCTGGAGATGAACAGAGTTAGTTTTTCTGGCGTTAAGCAAATTAGCACTTTCGACTTGATTGAAGATGGCAAGGTTTGGCTGGGGGAGGACATCCAGTCAGTAACGCTTTGTGATATCGAAGATGGTGTAGTTTTGAAATCCTTTAATCCATCTTCTGATTTTATTCAGTCGTTGTATCGATATGCGATTCGGCCAGCTTATACACTTTGCCCAAAACCGAGTGAGTTTTACAAAGTCGTCAGCTATCTTGCTTCTTCATCGGATACGAGTGCCAACGAAAACGTCGATCTGAGGGATGCTGAAAGGCGTGGAAACGCACCGAGTGAATCACCGTGGGCTCCTTTGACAAGTGGCGTCATCTTTATGCTTGTGATGATCGCAGCTGGCTGTGTTGTTTTTCAGACGCGAGACTATTGAGCCAGGGATGAATGCTCAGTTTGAATCGTTGGCAATTAGTGATTTACGGAATGGCAAGTTGTTTTTTGAAAATCGTTGAAAATTTCTAGTTCCTGCGTGAATATAATAATTTGCTGAATTTCTTCCATTTGTTTAAAAAAATAAACTTCGTTGTTGTCCCATTTATCTAGGCAATACAGTTGGAACAATCGGACGGCGAGTACTGGAATCCGCCTTGTTTTTAAGCAGTTTGTTGGCGTCTTAGAATTTGGGTGGTAAGTTTCTAACACGCGTCACAACGGAGTGCTTCCGCGATCGAGGAGGCTCATGGATTGAGTTTCCTGTTAGACACCAATTAATAAATTGTGAGTATTCTAGACCCAAAGTGTCAAAGAACTCGCGATAGGAGAGATGCAAGACAGAAAATGCATCTCTCGGAGACTCCAAGTGATGGCAAAATATTACATTCAATCGGGAAATGTTTGTTACGTAGTTGGCGCATGCGACGCCGAAGGCGCGGCGCTCTGGGCGATGCATCGTATCATGGATGAAAAGATCTGTGATTACGAAGATGCGATTCTTGAGAGTAACATTAGTCCGTTTGATTTACCCATTTCTGATGCCCATCTCCAGGACGTGCCTCAAGCGGTTCCCTACGAAGCAATGCTCGAGGGTCTGGCTCAGTTTGGCGAAACGATTTTGGTGAGTGAACGTGGTTTTGGCCATGATGATGCTGGCGAACTGGAAACCGAAGAAATCTTCCATCAGTGGCGACAACTAATGCAAGCTGTCGATCGCTTGCACGACCGACTTGGTTAAAAATGCTGTGTTAGGTAATCGATAACGTTAGTCGACTCAAAAAGTGTGATCGACCTCTAACCGCCGTCAATCCCCCACTCCAAAGTCTTCATTACAGAGCCTCATCATCAGGTCCATTTCTGCGTGTTCGTGGTGGGCGAGATCGCAGCAAAAGCGGTCAAATGATTCGGCAATTTGTTGAAACTGAATCTGAGGGATTGATTCTCGATAGACGACCTGCCAGGTAGCTTCAATGATTTCGCTCAGTTGCAGGTATAGCGTCTCATGGTCTTGCTGAAGGCTCGTAGCGTTTTGGCTAACCTTCGGGTTTTTCAGGGCCGAATGTTGAAAGTAGCCGTAGCATTCTTCCAGTGCGAAATAGGTTTCCATTTCGTCGCGAAGGTCGGAGAGTTGTTCGGCGACCTGTTGAGCAAACTTTCCAGAGTTGGAAGCGAAACGTTTTGTCCGGTCTCCGGTAGCATGCATGATCTCGTGATAAACATTATTCAGTAGTTCACGAAACCCGTAATCCGTTTTGATTTCTTGCAGGAAGGGAACATTAATGGTGATGCCGGCAGCCTCTGCACCACTTTGGCGAAATTCAGTTTCTGATATCCAAGTGCTCATCTTTTTCCTCGCTCATAACGTGGGGCGTAATTGCCAATCTGTTGGGCCTGTGGGAGAAAGTGGAATTTACATTTGACGCCTTCAGTTGCTGTATGCAAATAAATCGCGTTGTAGAATGAGCTCAAATCTGAGTGACATTCTTTAAAAGTATTTCCTTTCAGGGTGTTGAGTCAATCTCCGCGTTAGCCACAATCCTTAGTTTATGGTGACCGAATCCGAAGGCAAGGAAAATCAATTCCCTGGAAATGGGGAAAGATGTCAAACTTGCTGCGAAGGGAATCAATGCAGACATTGATTTTTTCGATAGCGTGATATTTATTCGTTAAAATAAATAATAGATATTTTAGATCGCCCTTATTTAGTTTTGGTTGGAATTTATTTTTTTATCTCTGAGTAATACATGTCCCAACACGGTCCCTGGTTTATCAAAGACTCAAAAGATGTTTACAGCGATCCGTTCATTAACGTGCGGTTGGACCAAGTCATTCGACCCGACGGCGACGACGGCCAGCACGTTGTTGTATTAATGAAACCCGGCGTTTGCGTTTTAGCAATCGACGAACAAAAGAATGTCTATTTGACACGAGAGTTTCACTATGGCATTGGACGCTACTCGCTCGAAGCAGTTTCTGGCGGAATCGATCCGGGCGAGCAGGCAGACGCGACTGCCAAGCGAGAGTTGGCGGAAGAACTGGGATTGACCGCCGAGAATTGGGAAGCGGTTGGCTCGGTCGATCCGTTTACGACCATCGTTGTTTCACCAACGAAGACTTATATAGCGCGTGGATTAACGAAAACCCCCAGTAATCCTGAAGGCACTGAACTTATTGAAACGGTTGTCATGCCGTTAACTGAGGCAGTTGAACGGGTTAACTCTGGCGAGATTACTCACGCGCCGACCTGTGTTTTGGTGTTGCAGGCAATGATGAAAGAAAATTCGTTGTCCTAAGTGCGGACTCGAGTTAGTTGAATATGTTCTGGATGAAAGTGCTGCGTTTTTAATTGTTGGGTCGGGCTTAATTTGAGAGTTGTTGGAGCATTTTTTTCGCTCTTGCCCGGTACAGAAACAGCCCACGGTATTTCAATGCCTGTTCTAGAGTGGTTTTTGAATTCTCTTTTTCCCCCATTGTGTTTAAGACTGAAGCGGCAAAAAATCTAATCTCCGGAGATGCATTTTGTTGCTGCAACGCTCTTCCGATTACCGTTTTCGCTTGTTCAGTCTTACCTCCTCGCAAAAGAATGTAACCGCGAGCTGCTTGAGCGATGACGTTGTTCGGCAGGGCGCGAAGATTTCTGTTGGCGATTTCAAGTGCCATTTTTTGTTTCTCCGAATCGTCACTCTCAATTAAACACAAGGCGTACATGTTGGATGCGTCAAAGTTGTTTGGAAACTGCTTGTAGAGCTTTCCGTAGTGCGATTCGGCGACACCGTATGATTCCCCTGCAAAAGCAATTTTCGCTTTGAGGGATAGCGACTGGGGTGTTTCACCGGCAACATCAGCTTTTTTGATGGCTGAATTTGCCATTGGGAATTGTTCTTCATTGACTGCCCAGCTGGCAACTTCCAATTGGACTTGAGGGCTGTCGGCGTACGTTTCTGCTGCTGCTTGAATCCAAACCTTCGCCGTATCAAATTTTCCCGTTCGCTGAAACCAGTTTGCCACGATGATTTCGGGCGGCCTAGTTTGGGGGAGGGCGGTTTGAAGTTGTTTCAAAAAGAGCAGGCTTTGCTCAAGATTTTTTTCATTAAATTCGAGTTCAGCTGAAACCATCAAAGCTTTGGGGTTTTCGGGGCGTAACTCTCTGAGTCTTGTGAGGTAACGTCGCGCATCCACAAAACGTCTTTGTCGCATGGCGATGTCCGTTGACCCATCAAGATATTGCGCTTCGTAAAAGGCGGCTGAAACAGGCGAGAGGTTCGCGTTTTTGATCACTCGCTCGAGTTTTTCCAACAATGCCAGCGCATCAGTGGATCGATTTTCATTAATGGCCAATCTGGCAAAGGTCGAATAAACAGCTGGTTTGTCGGGATGCTGCAGGGCGGCTCGTTCTAGCAAAACTCTCCCGGATTTTGGATCCTGGATAGCGAAGCTAAGCCCGGCGAGCATAACATCGGCTGGAGGGAAATTTGGATCTGTCAGTGATTGAGCTGTCATCAACTCAATGACCAACTTCGCATCTCTTGCTTGGAACGCTTTGACTGCGTCACCGATGACCTTTTGTTGTTCAGGATTGGATGCCGGATCGCCGGGGATCAGGTTGTTCAGTTCCTGGACGAGTTGCTTAAACATTTTTTCTGTTTGCTGCTGCGCTGCCTTTGCAGTGGGTGGGGCGACGGCCGGTTTCGAGGGACTGAGTGGACTAGAACGCGTACCATCAACTTCCTGTGGTGGTCGAAATTCAGTTCCCGTTTGCCCGATGGCAGACAGTGGCCAGAGGCATGCCGTTGCCAATAGTGAGATGATCGACAATTTGTGGGTTAACAATCGCGGTGAGCGGTACGTTGCTGCTCGAGGTAATGATGAAGGCATGAACGAACTCCGTCTCAATTGGTGGATTGAACAACTCAAGGCTGGTTTAGTTTAGTGATCGAAAGCCAGTTTAGTCACTTGGGGAGGTGCGGTTAATCGAAGTCATAATTTGGACCGTCGCGTCGGATTTGTTAAGAACATAAAAATGTAGTCCGGCGACATCTGCATCGATGAGTTCCTGTGTCTGTTGAATTGCCTGAGCTACGCCGATTTTAAATTGATCGTCAGGCTCTGGATTTGCTTCGAGTTCCTGAACAAACGGGGCGGGAAGCTTGGCTCCGCAAAGCGATGAAATGCGCTGGATTTGCTTGAGACTGGTGACCGGTAACAGACCCGGAACGATCGGAATGTTGATACCTTTTTGTTCACAGAGGTCTCGAAATCGGAAAAAATCTTCGTTGTTGTAAAACAACTGGGTGACGATTGCGTGCGCGCCGGCATCGACTTTTCGTTTTAGATTGTCAAGATCAACGTCAAGGCTTGGCGCTTCTCGGTGTTTTTCTGGATAACCGGCCACAAGTACACCAAGATCATTAAATTCAGCGTTGATCAGTTCGACTAACTCATTGGCGTAGCGATAGCCCCCCTCGGTTGCCTGAAATTCAGTTTCTCCTTGAGGAGGGTCACCCCTCAGAGCAACGATGTAGTCAACCGATCGAGCTCGGGCCTGTTCGAGGTATGTTCTCAAATCATCCACACTGCTACCGACAAGCGTAAGGTGAGATGCAACTGGGATGTTGTACAAGTTTTTAACGTCTTCAATGATGTCGAGCGTTTTACCTTGCGTTGACCCACCAGCTCCGTAGGTGCAAGTAACAAAGTCCGGTGAAAACTGCATCAGTTGTTTGACGTGGCGGCGAAGACTTTTTTCACCGGCGGGTGTTTTGGGTGGAAACAACTCATACGAGGTGACTTGTTTCTTTTTAAACAGTTGAGAAAGCGACATTGGAATTCGAAATGATTGTGGAATTGAAATTAGATGCTGTCATGATAAGTTCGCAGTCGTTACGGAGACAGTCCAGATTGAAAAACCGTGGGAAGATTGAGCGTTTTTGAAGACGTTCCGAGCGAAACAAGCAGAAATAAGCGGGTACTGGTTTTTGTAAATTGTTATGGAATTGGCGGTCTACAGCGAGATCGGCTCATTAGAGAGGCTGTCGGGTCGCTCATGTTGCGTATTCCGGTACATATCGAGAATCAATTCGATATCACAAGGACGCTGGGTAACATTCCGGCGAGAAAACATTCTCTTCTGAGTGGTCACAATGACTTCGGGGGGGAGGTTACCAACTTTCTCGAAGGTGCGCGCGTAATTTACAAAGCTCGGCACGTTGGTCGTCGCGAATCCGTATACCATACTCGCGGTGCCGATTGTTTTGCCAGTAAAGATGCTGGTGTTGATCGCGGTTTTCGCATAGTCACCCATAATACAGCCAACGAATTGCATTCCCGATGCGACCTTTTCCGATCCATACTGCATATTGACCATACCGTAGGTGTTTTTCAGATCGCTGTTACAGGTGCCAGCTCCCAGGTTGATCCAGCTGCCAAGGTAGCTGTGCCCAAGAAATCCATGATGTTGTTTGTTAGTGTATGCCTCGAGAATGGTGCTCTCAACTTCTCCCCCAATTTTGCAGGTATGGGATATAGAGACACAATCCTTGATCGAAGCGTGTTCACTAATTCGAGTTCTGGGGCCAATGTAAACTGGCCCTCTAATAAAACAAAACGGTCCAATTTTAACATCTGCGTCAATGACGATTGGCCCTGGTTTTGAATCAAATAAAACCGGATCAACAATTTGCACGCCATCGGCAACAAACACATTCTCATATTTTTCAGTGTAATTACCTTGAGCGATTCGATAATTGAGATTACCTGGGAATGATTGAATATTATTGCCAATGATTTCGTGTGGGTAATCGAATAATGACAATTCGTCTTCTGTAACTTCGCAGTCAGGACGGCTTCCATGTGATTCGATTATTTCAAGCCAACTGGATCGCGGGTAATCTTGTAGAGTACTAGTTGGAATAATTGCAGCAGCGGTTGCCCAGCCAACGCGAATCAAAATGCCTTCCGGGAGCAGTTGATTCGACGATTCCATTAACGCAGAGATCTTCTCCCAGTTTTTTACCGT
>CALKNI010000147.1 GCA_938091115.1 uncultured Pirellulaceae bacterium
TGAAACGAATGAAGCACTGGAAGAGCTAATCTTTTTTGGTAGTCAAACTAGGCGTCAGATCAATGAAAATGGATTTGGGAATTTAAATGCTAGTTGGGCTGGCTTTTTGAGTGAGCAGCTTACTTGTTCTCACGCCAAAATTTCGATTCGAGTTACCGACGAAAACGGGGGCGTGAGAACATGGGTCGAACCGACTCTGGTTCCGTTTGATCGTCGTCATGTTTTTAAAATGAAAACGAATTCTCTGCAGTCATTAGTCACAAGTGGCACGGTTAAACGAGTTGGATTGAACCATGCTTGGATTCGATTGTGACTCGAAGGTGTGCACTTTGTTGCAGGGCCGTGGTTCGCGGTTCATCGAGATGGAGAAGGTTGGCAGACACTCGGGCAGGTATGGATTAGTGACGGAGCACAGGACTGCCAGGGGAAAATTGAAGTAAAAGTCGAATTAGAGCGATTGGCTGCCGAGTCTTAGAACAGCTAATCGTTAAAGTTATGATTGAGTTTTGATAAAAGTGCATCAAGCGTAAACAAATGATTTATTATTTTCAGCAGGTTCAGTAATGAATAAACGAGATATATTTACAATCTTATTTTCAGTAGTCGCGGGTTTGGTGATCCTTACTCAAGTGAAAGCTGATCCCTGTGGAATGGTACCTCCAATTTTTATTGGCAATCAATCACCAATCACACGCATTGGGTTACAGAAAACATATGTTTTTCATAAAGACGGGGTGGAGACGTTTGTGATTCGCCCTGGATTTTCTGGAAAGGTTGATAATTTTGGAATGTTAATTCCGTTTCCTAATCCGCCTGAGTTAAGGAAAGTTGCGGATGATACGTTTGAACAAATTGCCAACGCAATTGACCCGCCGGAAGTGGTGGTTGATTTGAGGTTAAGGAAGATGATGATGCGGAGGGGAGGAGCGGTGCCAGAGGCGGCGATGTCCGCCGATACACCACTGATGATAAAAAAGAGTTCAGTTCAGGTATTAAAAGAGGAAGCCGTTGGAATGTATGAAGTCGCAGTTCTCTCAGCGGGTTCAGCGGAAGCTCTTAAAAAATGGATGGATAAAAATAGTTATAAATACCCGGAAGGGATGGACGATGTCACCGCCGATTACATTTCTGAAGGTTGGTGTTTTGTTGCGGTCAAAACAAAAGTCGGAGATCGTGGGGCGGTTAATCCGCAACCTGGACAACGTCGAGTAAAACCTGATCTTCCCGACGGTAGTGTTTTCGACGGAAATGTTCAGGGAATGGGGTTTCGTTTCAAATCCGAAGAGTTAGTTGTACCAATGAGATTGTCCGCATTTAACAAAGGTGAATTGCGAAATGTTGTTTATCTGTTGACCGATGGCCCGCGAAAGATCCGGGCAATTCCCGAGGAATATGTCGTTCGGCAGGTCAGCGGAAGCGATTTGTTTAACAACGTTACGCGTCCGTTGCCACTTCGTATTATTGGTGGAACGGAGAAAGATATTCCTGAGTATCGTCGAACGCAACTTGTAAAGGAACGGAATCCAGAGCCAAAAAATGGAATGGCCAAAGAGTTGTTTGCGTCTGATCTTCTTGCAGTTGCCGATGGCACGCTTGCTCTTGGCCATGAAGAACAAGAGAAAGAGTTGTTAAACATCGGGGAGTATTTTGGGCTCCGCGGTCCTGAAATCGATCGCAAGAATGCCATGGCTTTAAAGGGTGATCGCGAGAAGACGGTTGCGTCGGGACTCGAATTATTAAAATCAATGACTCTCACGGTTGTGGACGGTGATTTCCCAAGGGAGGTTCTCGCGAAAGAGAATTTGACGTTTGCCAATTATCAGATGCCTCGCAACCGAAATAACACTCTGAACTATGATGCCAATCGTTTTGGCCCCGGTTCCAAGAAAGAGGGTGTGCTGAAAGTTGGTTCGATTGATTGGAGCAAGGTTGATGCTCAAGTCGCCGATACACAAAACGCAGGGGTTGGTGGGGCTGCTGCTGTGGACGGCTTAGGTGCTAATTCCTACACGACGGTTGTTTTTGTTTTTGGATTTTTGGGGATATTGGTTTTGCGTCGTTCTCGAGCGACGATGGTCGTGGTTTTGTTGATGCTGGGAGCGTTTGCCATTCCGGCATTTGCTGCTGAGCCGAATGCTCTCGAATCACAAGAGGAGATGGTCGCGCAACTTGAAACATCAAAAACAGCACAGTCGGCGATCAAGTCAATTGTTGCCAATGCGAACGAGAGTGACGCCAATCGCGAGATCATGATTAAAAAACTCTTGGTGGTCATTGACGAAGATAAGAGTATTCCTAAACGAGGATGGGCGATTGCAGCTTTGGCAGAGATTGGGGGGCAGGATGTTGATGAATATCTTCTGAATGTTCATGCGAACGATTCACAAAACACAGTCGTTCGAACTTGGGCTGCTGCTGCGAGAGTTACGATGACGAAGACGACCAATGGACTAATTGAAAAAGCAAATTTGATCCCTCAATTTCCAAGTTTAGGGCGACCGATCGGAATGCGGATCGTCGAAGAAATGGAAGCAAATTCGGGGAATGTTAAGGCGAACCAGGTTCTGGAAGTTGCTTTTAAGGTACCTCAAATCGCAGCCGCGTTGGCACCAATTATCATAGCCTATACACCACAAGAACTGACCGAAGTGATGGTGGACGGGAATGTTCCCCAAGTTCGGCGGATGGCGGCTGGGTATTTAGGAGCCATTGCCGGCCAAGGAAAGCGTGAGGAAGTTGCAACATCGGTTGTTGAGTCGCTTGCGTTTGATGCTATGGCAAAGGATGTTCCCTGGAAAGGTGGAGCTTTGTTTCTACCGGCAATTTCTTGGCAGAAGCCCGAGGCGACAAAGCTGGTCGGGGAATTGGTGCGATGGATGCTATGGTGTGACGCCAACAACAGGCAGGAAGAGAAGAGCCAACTTCATAATAATTTGCGTAGTTTGGCTTTGGCCAGAGTCGCAGGCTACAAGTCTCCTGGGTGGCAGAATGTTGATACGAATGAGTGGTTGTTAGCCTGGGGAAGCGTCGTAGGGCGGAAAGGTATCGAAGAAATTTTGAAAGAGCAGGATCTCAGTATGCGTGGCAAATATGGCGAGGTATTAAATCGGCTAAAATAGAATCCTGCTGAAGAGAGCCTTGTTAGTGTATCTGTCGGGGTGTCTTTTCAGCCTTTTGAGACTCATTTTAAATGTGGTTTGTCGCGTGGCTTGAAATATATTTTTTGGCTTTTTGCCCGTGAAACAAGTTGTTATCGCGGGTGGTGTTAAATTCTGTAAACCGAACACCTTTTTTGCCGGTATACTGTAAGTAGTAGTTGTTACTCTCTACGGGGAACCGGATTTAAATGGACTCACCTTCTGAATTTGAGCCTTCTGAATTTGAGCCTTCTAGTTCAGAGGGCTCGCCTGCGGATCATCAGCACAGTCGTTTGCCTGATCCGGAGCGGCCGAGAGTCGTCTTCACAAAGGGATCAGGCGGAATCGACCAGTCGCGTCCATCCGAGCCAATTCCTCATCTATCATCGGGGCAACCAGCTCGAAGTGAACCCTTTCCTGTCAGCGAAAGCGCTCAGGCCAGTGCCGGGGTGGAGCACCAGCAAAGACGGGAGCGATCTGCCGTTGGCAATGCCTCAAGTTCCAGTAATTCTGGAATCGGTTTTTTTGTTTTTAGTATCGTGTTTGTGCTGGGAATGTTTTTTCTCGGGCCAGAAATGGTAGAGAGATATCAGTATTCTTTCACTCGCGGTAGAATGCTGGCTGAATACGAGTTTGCTGTTGAGAATCTTGGTAAGCAACCGCTGACAGATGTGTCTAATGCCTATCAAATGGTTGCACTTAGCGTACGCCCAAGTGTGGTTAGCATTAATGCAATCAAGGATGGAAGCGGAAGGGTTGAAGAAAACGGCATGGGTTCTGGGGTGATCATGTCGACGGACGGATTTATTCTCACGAATCAACATGTCGTTCGCGGAGCCAATTCTATTTTGATTCAATTGCACGATCGTCGTCAATTTGTAGGGACGTTAGTTGGAGAGGACGTGTCAAGTGATTTGGCATTGTTAAAGATCGAAGCTCCAGATTTGATACCTGCAACCTGGGGCGACAGCGAGCAGGTCAATGTTGGTTCGATTGTTTGGGCGATTGGAAGTCCGTATGGTTTTCAGCACACCGTTACCTCGGGAATTATTAGTGGAAAGAATCGGCCCGGGGACATTAACCATCCAACTCAAAGCTTGCTGCAAACGGATGCGGCGGTAAATCCTGGGAACAGTGGCGGTCCTTTAGTTGATGCTCGAGGTCGTGTAATTGGAATTAATACCTCGATTTTCGGAGACTCTTTTCAGGGAATTAGCTTCGCGGTTCCAAGTGAAACGGCCAAGTTTATTTACCGGGAACTAAGCAGCAAAGGCACCGTGACGCGCGGGTACCTAGGCGTGAAACCCGTTGAGGTAAAACATCGAGATGCGATGAGGTTACAGTTACCAGATCTCGACGGGGCGATGCTATCGCAAGTGGTTGAGGGGTCTCCCGCTTTTGCTGCGGGGATCCGATCTTTTGATATCATTCGCCAGTGGAATGAGGTTGAGGTAAAAAATTTCAAACACCTTTATCGCTTAGCTGAAATGACGCGTCCTGAAACACTCGTTCAAGTCAAATTGATTCGGGACGGGAAAGAGCAGTTAACTCAAATTGTTGTCGGAAGGCGACCCGAAAGTATGCGTTAGGCTGTTACCCGTTAATATAAATTCGGTTTGTTCGTATGTATTTTCCTGGATCATCTCAAACGAACGTTGCCTTAGCGGTGCTTTCGACGAGGTCACTCTAGCTGTTCGGGTTTGTGGTGGTGACATCTTTTTGCAGACCCAATTCGTCGCCCTCGTTGCGCTAAGGAAATGGATTGATTCGATAATTCCTATAGGTCGAGAGTAGGGCCGGTTCGATAAATATACGTACAGGACGGCAGGGAAACGAATTTCTTTGGCAACCAGCGTCCCCGTTCAAATTGACTTTAAAGTGAAGTAACGTCTTCCATGCCCAGGCTGAATTCTTCTTTCGAAAATCAAAAACCGACAGGGAATTTTCCGCCAATGTGAAAAACTGGCCAATGCGCATTGGGGGTGGTATAAACGTTTGAAAGCTTTTGGTAATAACCTCGTCACGGTCCAACCACTGGTTGATTGTGGGATGTTAGACGATCCTGACGAAGGTGCCATGAATCATCTTTGCCAAGTCTTTGATTATCAAAATGGCGGGTATTTGGACGCAGGGACTAGGGAGTTGGCATTCCATTGAGGTTTGTATGTGCCTTACGGTTCGGTTAACCCCAAGGCTCTAGGGGTGAACCCTTACATGGCCATTGGTGCGATTTCTAAGCGCATTGCCAATCATATTGTTAACAATCTCGGGCATTTCCATTTGTTTTCAGCGTCTTGAGAGTCGGTGGGAAAAACTGCGGGGATACAAAGGGATGCGTCTGTTTTAGGTCTCCCGGGGTGGCTAAATAAGACTCGCTGGCCAAGGAAATCTGTTTTACGGTTTGACGAAACCTCACGGTGTGAGTAAAAAATAGGTAAATCTGTTGGTGAGTGAGCTCCGCGAGGGGGAGCCGTGAATTGGGTCAGGCCTGAAATATGGAGCAGCCCTAAGCGGGGTACTCTTGTGCGGAGCTCTCTCATCCGCAGATTTTTTTGTAGATAGTGTTACGAATTTGAAATTTGGGCAATTTTTCTGCGATACAAGCATGTTTTTTTCGGCAGTACCGGAAAGAGGGGCTTTTCAGCTGAGGCGGGACCTACTCGTTGACTTGGTGTATCGGTTAGAATCGGTAGTCGCCAATGATGCGCGTTCAATTCTATGGCCAATGGTTTTGTGATGAATTCACCTTCGCCCACCGATGACGGACAATACAAAGTTGTCGCACTCAAATACCGCCCCCAATTGTTTGGGGAGTTGGTGGGGCAGAGCCACATTGCGACTGCATTATCTAATGCAATTGATAAAAATCGTGTCGGTCACGCGTATCTGTTTACCGGGGCACGAGGAGTTGGGAAGACTTCGTCAGCGCGTATTTTCGCCAAGTGTCTGAATTGCGTAGAGGGCCCAACAAAAACGCCTTGCGGGAAATGTGGTATTTGCGAAGCCGTTTCAGCCGGTGACGACGTCGATGTTTTAGAAATTGACGGCGCCAGTAATCGAGGAATCGATGAGATTCGTTTGTTGCGATCCAATGCGTCAGTCCGTCCAAGTCGTTGTAAGTACAAGATATATATCATCGACGAAGTGCACATGTTAACGATGCAGGCTTTTAATGCACTGTTAAAGACGCTGGAAGAACCGCCGCCGCATGTCAAATTTATTTTTTGCACAACCGATCCGCAGAAAATACCGATTACAGTTTTGTCGCGTTGTCAGCGATTTGACTTTTCGCCTGTTCAGACAAATGAGATTTCCCAACGCCTTGCAGAGATTGCAGCGAATGAAGGTGTGACTGCTGACGAACAGGCGTTAGCTTTGTTGGCTCGACGCGCAAACGGGTCAATGCGAGACAGTCAGTCTTTACTTGAGCAACTTTTTTCGTTTTGTGGAAACTCGATTTCCGTTCAGGAAGTCCATGAGTTACTTGGGACTGCGGACATGGGCAGAATTGCCGATATCTCAACTGCAATGGTAAACGCTGACCCCATGACGGCCCTGAATTTAATTCATCACGGAATCAAAGATGGGGTTGATTCAGGGCAAATGGCAGATCAATTGCTCGGGTATTTTAGAGACATGATGATCGCTAGTGTCGATTGCAGTCCCGACACTTTTTTGAATTGCAGCGAAGGCGACCTCGAACACTTAAAAGTACTTTCCAATGCCATTGGTTTGGAAACAATTCTCACGATCGTGCAGCTGTTGGATTCGGCAGTGGTTCGAATGCAATCAAGTTTACACGGCAGAACATTGTTGGAAGCAGCTGTTGTTCGAGTTTGTAATCTTGAGAAATTGGAAACGATTTCTGAATTGGTTGCCCAGTTGTCAGATCCCAAAGCCCCGAAGGCATTGGGAAACGCTGCGCCGCGTCAGCGTGTTGAGATGAGGCAAGTCCATAGTTCTGCAGCCGATCAGGAAGCTTTAAAAAAAAAGGAAATAGCACCTAGTCAAACACCGCCGCGATCTGCAACAGGCGTGGCGATAGCGACTGATACGCAAGTACCTTCTATCACAGGGCGAGACGAGGCTTCCGGGGAAGCTCAACGTAGTTCGGAAGTTGTTTCCGCCGGCGGTTCGCTCGAATCAATGATTGCGGCTACTCCAGAATTGCCTGCCAGAAGTCAGACAGCCATAACTGGAGAACCGGCGGAAGCCGATAGTGGAGCTAGTTCTCGATCAGATACTCGTTCGACGAGTGCAGATGCCAGTTCGATCGAAGCACACTGGAAAACGGTACTCGAAACGATGGGCGATATGACCGCTGAAATGGCTTCCAATTATGAATCGGTTGAACTTCGGGGATCGGATCAATTATTCGTTACTTTGCGAGATAAGGTGAGTCGAGATCTTTGTATTAAGCCCGAACGCCGCGCTCGTTTTGAGGAGGCGTTTGAGAAGGTAGCTCAGCACAAGGTTCGTGTTGAGTTTTTGGTCTCCCCAAAGGCAATAGGGAGCGCGGCACCGAAGCCTAAACTTACCCGTGCACAACAGATGAGGAAATTGCAGGATGTGGCATTGGTCAAGCAGGCGATGGAGTTGTTTGACGGTGAGATTACTGGTTTTCGTGAGCCAGTACCTTCGAAACAGCGTTGAGTTGACTCGAGTAAAGCGGTTTAGCTATGGAATCGCAGTTGTTTATATTTTGTTTGGAGATTGAGATGTTAAAAGGACTCGGAAACATCGCTGCCTTGATGAAGCAGGCGCGTACGATGGGCCCCCGAATGCAGGAGCAAATGGAGGAACTCAAATCGAAAACGGTTCACGGTGCTTCGGGTGGCGGCATGATCAGGGTTCAGGCAAATGGTATTGGGCAGATATTGAGCGTTTTAATTGATCCTGCTCTTTCCGAGCAAAGCGATGTAGAGATGATTCAAGACCTTCTACCGGCGGCAATTAATGACGCGTTGGAGAAGCATCAGCAATTGAGAATGGAAGTAATGCAGTCGGTAACCGAAGATCTGCCTCTCCCCGGAAACATGGAAGACATGTTGAAGCAATTTATGGGTGGAGACGAGGGAGACGACTCCTCAGGATTGACTTCACCAATAGTTTGATTGCTTAAGTATCGAGTATCGCACATTTTAGCTGCAGAGATTTTTACATTTGCCGGGATGGATGTTGGCAATCGGCAGGCGTTTCAAAGGTAAATCAGGGAAGGTAGAGAACACGAGATCATGGCCGAACTATCTGATTCAGTCTCAAACATGATTGATCAACTCGCGCGGTTGCCGGGGATTGGCCGTAAGTCGGCCGAACGCCTGGCGTATCACATTTTGCGGGTTCCGGAATCGGAAGCCTTTGCTTTAGCCGATTCGATTCGTACGGTTCGCGAGAATGTCCGTTACTGTGGGATTTGCTTTAATCTGGCTGAGAGTGAGATGTGTAATATTTGCCGTGATCCGGCCCGCGATCAAAAATTAATTTGCGTCGTCCAGCAACCACGAGACTTGATGGCTCTGGAGCAGTCGGGGACTTATCGGGGACTGTATCATGTACTGCTTGGCCGTATTGCACCGCTAGAAAATATTGGCCCCGACCAACTAACGATCGATCAGTTAATGGGGCGGGTCTCCCAGGGTACTTTTGACGAAGTGATCATGGCGACCAATCCGACGGTCGAAGGAGATGGCACAGCGCTTCATATTTCGAATTTACTTTCTGAATTCGACATTAGGCTGACAAGGCTTGCCCGCGGAATAACGACCGGCAGTATTTTAGAATACACGAATAAAGAAATTTTGGCAGACGCCTTATCTGGGCGTCAGCCGTTATAGGGTGGCATTCTCTCAAGTGCAGCGCATTTTATAGATTTAGTTTTACCCGCTATTGCATAACAGGCTCGTTTAGGAGTGCGGACGAGCTTTTATCGAGCGGAGGGCGTCTTTCTTATAAAATGAATGGTTTTGCCGGTGGGGGATGCGCGAAAACGTTTTTTTTCGTGGGATCCTGCTTTCCGGGGTTTTTTGACGGTAAACTGGAGGGTCTGAGTCGGGGGGCTAAAAGCGTCCGCCTTTCGACCACTTTGATGGGGCATAATGGCGTTTCATCTGCACCGCTTTGAATACGTCTTAACGCGCGTCGGTAGATTCGGTAAAAGTAGGTCGAATGTTGACATCCGTTTGGTTCTTCAGAAAAGTTGTATGAAAATATCGTTCGGTCAAAATCTATCGCAAAAGCAAACCCAAAAACTGGCTCCACGGATGATCCAGTCGATGGAGATATTGCAGATGGCGCAAGCCGCGTTAGATGAAAAGATTGAACAGGAGTTAATTGAGAACCCAGCCCTCGAACGCACTGATGACTCGACGGCGGTCGAGGATCCATCCAAAAACACGTTGGATGTTGAAAAGGAAGCCAAGGATGTCGAACAGAAAGAATTGGTGGTCGATGAGGACAAAGGCGGCGAGGACGATTTCGAACGATTGTTGAATCTTGACAAGGAAATCCCTGACCACTTCGACGAAAGCACGCGGCCTTCTTCCAATCGAATTCAGGAGAGCGGAGATCGTCAGCATGATTTGATTGCGAACATCGTCGATCGGGGTGAGACGCTTCAAAATCATCTGAATTCGCAATTGCACGAGATGGACCTTGCCCCTGATTTACTCAAGATGTGCGAGCGGATAGTGTCCTCGCTTTCGGCCAAAGACGGTGGCTATTTGAAAGTCTCGCTCAATGATCTCTTGCCTCCTAATGCTGGTCCGGACGACCTTGAGTTGGCAGAAGAGGCATTGGCGCATGTGCAACAATTGGATCCAGCCGGTGTTGGGGCCAGAGACCTTTGCGAGTGTTTGTTGCTGCAGCTCTCGCCGGATATTACCAATCTGAAGAATGTTAGAACTCTAATCGTGAATCACCTTGAGGATTTGCAGCACAACCGCATGCCTCAAATCGAAAAAGCAACTGGTTTGACGATCGAAGAGATAAAAGATGCGTGGAATGAATTAAAGAGACTTGACCCCAGGCCAGCGAGTCGCTTTGCTGATGATTTCGTGCCCACGGTAACGCCGGACATGTGGCTTGAGGTGGGTGAAAACGGCGAGTACATCGTCAAGATGGAAGAAGGGCCAACTCGCAATCTCTATATCAGTAATTATTACAAGCAGCGATTGTCTAATGGTCAGGCAACGTCGGAAGAAAAGGAATTTATCAAGCGGAAAGTGACGGCGGCGCATTGGTTGATTGAGTCAATTGAACAGCGTCGAAATACGTTAACCCGAGTTGCTCAAGAAATTGTAAATCATCAGAAGGCTTATTTTGATGACGGTCCTGAATTTTTGCGCCCCCTCAAGATGGAGCAAATTGCTGAAAAAGTGGGCGTTGCAGTTACGACAGTCAGTCGTGCTGTGGATCAAAAGTGGATCGAGACTCATCGTGGTATCCTTCCGCTTCGAATGTTTTTTATGGGCGGAACAACCACTGATGACGGTGAAGATGTCGCTTGGAACAAGGTCCGGATTGAGCTTCAGAAGTTGATCGACGGTGAGGATAAATCAAAGCCGTACAGCGATGAAGAAATCATGCAGCTTTTGAAAAATCAGGGTTTCGCAGTCGCCCGACGAACAGTATCCAAATATCGGGAGAAGCTGTCGATTCCCAGTTCTCGTCAGCGGCGAGATTGGACCAAAAAGAATAAAGGGAAATAATCTCGTCCCTAGTGTTTGTGTGGGTGCGTTCACACATCGACGCATCTGCCGTTTTTCGTGCCGCGAGGTTTTTAGTTATCCCAGTTTCCGGCCAAAGTTTTCGAAAAATTGATTGTAACTTGCTAATTGTTGGTTCCGAAGTGAGAATGGAAGGCAGACCGGAATGGTCTTGATGCCTACACCAATCGAACATTTCGAAATTCTTGTATGTCTTCTGATCGCAAATTTTCGGCCGCTGAAACTGATTCCATGGTTAGAGGAATTGGCGGAGTAAATAGCCCGCAAGCAAGCGATCAAAAGGGCGTCATCGACACAATGATGCTGGTGAAGACCCCAGAAAACATCTCGTTTCAATATGAGATATCAGGGCCTTTCTATCGCTTTATTGCTTATCTTGCGGATCTGGTTTTCGCATTTGGTGGCTATGTTGCTGTGGTTGGGTTGCTTTACTTCTTTCTTGTCATGCTTGTTTTGTTAATTGGGAACTCGCTCGGCAATATACCAGGGCTTTCAAATTTGTTTGCTGGCGTTGTTTTTGGATTGGTGTTCGTCGGTTTCTTTGTGGTCTATTGGTTCTACGGGGCCTATATGGAAACTCGATTTAATGGCCAGACCTTAGGGAAACGTATGTGTGGGATTCGGGTGATTTCAGTTGATGGTCATGCGATTGACGGGGTTCAGGCAACCTTACGGAACTTTTTTCGTTTTTTGGACATCATGCCAATCGTTCCATTGCAAATGCTCCTCGGCTTGGAGGCGCAAGTGCTATTCGCGATTCCAACCTTTCTGATTGGCCTCGTCGTGATGTCGCTAAGCCGCAAGTTTCAACGGGTCGGAGATTTGGTTGCGGGTACCGTTGTCATTTTTGAGGAAAAAAAATATCGTCCGGATCTCATCGAATTCGAAGATGAGCGTGTGCCAAAATTGGCGGAGTTAATCCCGGCGGACTTTGTGGCGTCACGAGGGTTAACACAGGTTGTTGCCGAATTTGCAGAAAATCGAAAGTATCTTGCGCCGCAACGTTCAGCGGATATCGCGAAACACCTTGCGGATCCATTAATGGACAGATTTGGAATACTTGGAAACACTGATCCCGATTTGTTTATGTGTTCCTTATATCATCGGTTGTTTGTGACGCAGGAGGGTGGCGAGTCTCAGTTGGGGGCAGGAAAAAAGTCTGTTGGGTTGGGGGAGCTAATTTCGGGCGAGCGGAGGAGTGAGCAATGAAAGTAGCGGAACTTATTAAACTGCGTTCCCCTTTTTGGGAGGAACTCGAAGACTTATCGATTCAAATGGGCGGGCGGTTGAAAAAAGCTGATCCCGAGCGTGTCAGTCGATTTGCGACCTTGTACCGCGCTGCCTGTGCGGATTTAGCTTTGGCTGAGTCGTATCAGCTTCCCCCTCAAACAGTGGAGTACCTCCATCGGCTTGTGGGAAGAGCTCACAATCAATTGTATCGCAGTCAAAATTATCAATTCAAAAGCTGGAGAAAGCGTATTTTTAGCGATACGCCACGTTTGATATTCAATGACCCGTGTATCCATATCGCGACAGTCATATTTTGGGGATTATTCTTGATTGCTGCTTTCTTGTCTTATGACACGGCAGTGTGGCCAGGGTTTTCTGAAGCTGTGGTGGGTGTGGATGGCCTTGACCGGTTGCGTGAAAATTACAATGGGTTTGGTGATAGCGGTATCGGTAGCGGAGCATTCATGATGGGATACTACATCCAAAACAATGCTACGATTGGATTGCAGTGTTTTGTAATGATGTTGTTGGTGATTCCTGGGGTTGTCGTACTCTCTTACAACGCGATTTATCTTGGTGCTGTTTTTGGGTTTATGTTTCGACATGACTCCGGATCGGCGAGCGAAAATTTTCAAAACTTTGTAACCGCACACGGTCCGTTTGAGTTGACTGCGATTATTTTGGCAGCTGGTGCGGGGCTGAAAATTGGCCTTAGTTGGATGATGTCCGATGGCCTCAATCGGAAAGATTCGCTATTAAAAACAGCCCGAGAATCATTGCCAATTGTCATGTGTGCAGTCGTGTTGTTTATCCTAGCAGCGGTGATTGAGGGCTTTATTTCACCGGTTGGTGGTTTTCCATGGTGGGGCAAAGGGACCGTAGCGGTTGGATCAAGCTGTTTATTGATGATTTATTTTGTGGTGTTGGGGTATCCTGCGGCGTGGCCTGGAGGTGAAGAAGATGGATTTTAGCAAGACCTTTATCTCCATTCGCACCCGTAGTGCATTTCAGATTTACGACCTAGCTGTTTTGGTATGTGTGGAATATTTCAAGCCATTGGTTGGGTTGTTAGCCATTGGCGCGTTCCCATTTGTTTTGCTCGACTGCTGGCTCATCGGCTGGCTTGCGACGGACTACCAAAATTTTAGATATTTTTACTGGGTGATGTTTTTGTTAGTCGTAAGCCAGGCTCAAATTGCAACGACATTCATGACTCATTATTTAGGGCAAGCGATGTTTTTTGGCCGCCCAAAGATTTCAACTACAATCAAAGACGTGCTGCGGATCGGGTTCTATTTTCATTGGCTCCATGGAGGCGTGCGGATGGTATTGCCGGTTTTAATTTGTTGTTTTTTTCTATCCCAATCGATGGAGTTGGGGTCCGAGGAGCAGTACTTTTACTTGTTCTTTTTTCTTCCGGCTTTAGTGCTGTTGGGTTTGGCCTTTCGGATGTTTCGACCATTCGTAAGCGAAATTTTGCTGCTTGAGAAAACTCCGCTAAGATCAAAAGACGAAAATGTTGTTTGTTTCAATCGCCGTTCGAAGTCGCTTCATTACAGGCGAGGTGCTGGCGATGGTTTTATAGGGCAGGGCTTGTCTAGTTTTCTGTTGGGGCTTTTCTTAGTTCTGGCAATTGATGCCGGTCTACTGCAACTAGATAAGATCTTGAATATTCAGGCGAATTCTGAATGGAGCTATGCCTCTGGGTACTGGCTCGTTGCTCTTTGGCTGAGCGTTGGGTTTCTGTGTGTTGCTCGATTTTTGTTTTATATCGACACGCGTATTCGGCAGGAGGGCTGGGGAGTCGAATTGCGAATGAGATCGGAGAGTCGGCGAATTAAAGAGTTGGTGATCTGAGAGTAAAGCATTTTAATGATGATGTTGTTACAAAAATACGATTTCGTGCCATTGGAATGGGTTGTCCTTGCGATCAGGGGTCGATTTTTGTTCCTGGCGTTTTGTGTTGGCTGCTGTTTTTGTTTTGGCTTGAGTGGCGTTCTGTGTGCTCAAGGCAATTCAAAATTGTCCCCTTATGATGCGGTGTGGTTGGATGCAGAGGCTGGAGAGGTTTTGCCAATATATTTTGGTGACCGCCCGTCGGCACGGTCTGTGTCAAGAGCGGAGATCCCAAAAGCTACAGTGCCGGCTCAGAGGAGCGCGCCGTTTGGGAATTGGACTTGGGATTGGATATGGAATCTAGATTTCTTTAAATTTGTTTTTTACATCTTTCTTGCATTGGCTATCGGCTTAGGGGGTTACCTCGGTTATCGCTATATCTATCGGTGGCGAAAGCTGAATTCAGAAGGCGAGTATGACGAGAGGCTGGCAACGAGAACGGTCGAGCAGAGCATGCGGGAATTGTCATTTAACGTGGACTTTTCCGGAGGGGATTTTTGTGCCGAGGCTGAGAAAGCCTATCGGAGCGGGGATTTAAGAAATGCAATTATTTATTTGTTTAGCTACGTTTTGGTTTCCCTCGATCAGAAAGGGCATATTCGGTTGCGCAAGGGAAAGACCAACAGAGAGTACCTACGGGAAATTCGAGGACAAAGTGGGTTGGCAAAATTCTATCAACGAGTGATGGTTCCATTTGAGGAGACCTTCTTTGGAGATTATCAACTTGAGCAAAAGGAATTTGAAAGTTGTTGGAGCCAACTGGGGCAATTTCAAAAAGACGTCGTTCAAACATCACGGGTGACGCATGGATGAATTTATTAAGAGGGTTCGGCCAGGTATATTAATTGTCCTTTTTTTCGCCGTAATGTTCGTGTTGGGCTGCGAGCAATCAAACTCACTCAACACGGAATATGGAACGATTCTTGGACCTCGAGGCTCTGACAGCCTAAACGGCACCAAATATTTTTCGGAGTTGTTCGAAGCCCAGGGCGCGACGGTTAATCGAAGTTCAGTTATCGATCCCAAGCTTGATCAGTATAACACGCTGGTTTGGTTTCCGGATGATGATTCTCCACCCTCGGATGTAGCGGTTCTCCGCCTCAATGAATGGCTTGAAAGTGGGTACAGGAGGACATTGATTTATGTTGCTGGGGGAAACAGAACGACGGAGGACTATCTAAGAGCAGCGATTGAAAAAATTTCTGCGGATCAAAAGGAAGAGTATTTGCGAAGAATTTCGGAAGAAATGATTAGGGATCAGAAATTCAGGGCCAGAGATAGGCAGACTTTCTTAAAACCAATTGAGTGCGACCACTGGTATGAGGTGACTGAGAGGCGGGTAGGTAAGAAGAAGGCTGTTTCTGGTAAGTTGTTGCCAAGTGGCAAAACTTATCCAGACATGGAACTTGATTTTGCTTATGAAGTGCAACCTCTCAAGGAATGGGACCCCGAGGTTCTTCTTCAGGCGGCTGATGAGGCGTTTGTTTATAAATTGAGTAATCGAGCTGCTCGGGAAAATCAAAGTGAGTTGATTCTGGTAAGCCAAGGAGCCATTTTGTTAAATTATTCTTTGGTTGATGAAGATAAACAAGCTTTAGCTTCGGCGCTGGTCAGGCGTTGTGAAACTAGTCGGGGAGTGTTGTTCTTGGAGAGTGGTTCTGACGGAATCGAAGTGCGAGAATCCGTAGTCTCAAACCACAGCAGTTGGAGTTGGATCGCCCAGCCCCCACTGTGTTATATCGTGCCACACGTTTTGTTTCTCGGGGTCTTGTTTTGTTTCGCTTATTTTCCAATTTTTGGAAGACCGAAGCGAGTGAAGCTAAGAAATACTTCGACTTTCAGGAGTCATATCAACGCGACAGCGGAGTTGTTGTCGCGAAGTAATCAGCCGAACCGAGCAGTTAATACTATTAGGGATTACCAACGGGCGGTTGCCAGTGATGCAAATCGAAACAAGACCGATTGAGCATCGTTCGTAAGCCGTGATCAAGTAAAGAAATAAATATGAGTACATCAAATGAACCAGATGGGGCACTCGTCAAATTCCGATGCGGAAAGTGCGATAAAGTCCTTAAAGTCAAGATGGAGTCGAGCGGCGGTAAGGCCAAGTGCCCCAGTTGCGGTGAAATTATTCAAGTGCCGGACGCTCCATCTATGGACGCAGCGTCGGGCCGCGTACAGGTTGTTGAATCGGCGTCAGTTGTGTCACCGCCCGATCCAATGAAAAAGGGAGTCTCCTTAAAGAACGAGAAGGGTGGTACTTTGGCTCAGGGGCTCTATCGTCGAATTACTACGGAAATTGAGAAGGTTTTTATTGGTCAGGACGAACTGGTGCAGGGAGCGTTAGTAGCCCTGTTTTCAAATGGCCACGTTTTGATTGAAAGTGTACCGGGGCTCGGCAAGACGTTGTTTGTAAGAACGCTTGGTAAAGTGTTGGGGTGTGATTTTGGACGCATTCAATTCACTGCTGATTTGATGCCCTCAGATATTACGGGCGCCCCTGTGTTTAATATGAAATCGCAGGAATTTGAATTTCGACCCGGGCCTGTTTTTACACAACTACTTCTAGCGGATGAGATCAATCGCTCGCCCGCCAAGACGCACGCGGCACTTTTGGAAATTATGCAAGAGCGACGGGTGACAGTTGATGGCAACACCTACTCATTGGAGTTGCCGTTTCTTGTAGTTGCGACCCAGAATCCAATTGAATCTGAAGGAACCTACAATTTGCCTGAAGCACAACTCGACCGTTTCATGTTTAAGCTCTCCGCCACGTATCCAAGCGAAGAGCAAGAGGCTGAAATCCTTACTCGGCATGGCGGACAGGAAGATCTGACTCGGCAGTTGGCTGAAAACATTAATCAGGTGACGTCCCCCGAAGAAATCTTAAGTTTGACCGATGAAAGCGGAACTGTGCGGGTAGATAAATTGTTGGTGGATTATATCAATAAGATTGTTCGGTTGACGAGAACTTGGCCGCAATTTTATTTAGGTGCCTCACCGAGAGCGGGGATCAGTTTGATGCAGGGTGCACGAACCCTTGCCCTGTTTCGCGGTCGTGACTATGCCGTGCCTGATGATGTGATCGAAATTGCATTACCGGTTCTCCGTCACCGAGTTCAATTGACGGCAGAGGCGGAAGTGGAAGGGCAGAGTGTTGACCAACTTCTGAGTGATTTGATCCGCACAATCGAAGTGCCCCGGCTTAAATAGATCTATCAATGCTCGGCGATGGGGTCGCCTCCGAAGGTAAGTAAAGCCTGTGTTAGAAACTCTCCAATTCGCGTGTGAATACCTGATTAACAGCCCAATTTTGCTGTTGTTAATCATGTCATTTCCATTGTGGTTGCTCGCGCGGAAATCGGGAGTTTTTCCCAGTAAACGGATGATGTTTCTGTTTTTAATACCTGTCCTGATGTCGTTTTTCCTAATCACCGTGAAAGACGGAGGTGGGCTGCGACGGGTCTTGCTGTTTTCAATCGTGTTGATTGATTTGGCATTTTTAGGAATTGCCTTTGTTGATCTGATGATGATTGTTCCGCCTTCTGTATTTTCTGGAACGAGAACGGTCCAGAGAATTGCGTCGCAGGGGAAAAGGCAGAAAGTCGAGATCGAAATTATTAATCATTCAAGCAGGTCTTGTGTGGTTGCCTTGCGAGATGATTTGCCCGAGTCTTTTGTCGCGGAGCCAGATCGCTTTGATATGTCAATTAGCAGTCGTAGTCGGCTGCAGTTTGTTTATGAGCTGACTGGTCAGCGTCGAGGGCGAGTGGTGTTGGAGTGCATTCATTTAATGGTCGGCAGTCCTCTCAAGTTATGGAATGGATTCTATCGCTTACCCATTGAATCCATCGTGGATGTTTATCCTGACATGAAGCAAATTGCTGAATATGATTTACTGGCGCGAACGAATCGCTTGAATCTAATGGGTCTGCGTCGAACGCGAAAAATTGGACAGGATAATGAGTTCGAACGATTGCGTGATTACACGCAGGACGACAACTACAAGCACATCGATTGGCGGACAACCGCTCGACGGAATAAGTTGACGGTTCGCGATTTCCAAGCGAATCAAAGCCAACGATTATTGTTCATGGTTGACTGCGGGCGGATGATGACAGGAACTGCTGGAGAAATTAGCCTATTGGATCATTCGCTTAATGCCATGCTGATGCTCAGTTACATTGCATTACGGCAAGGGGATTCAGTTGGCATGCTGAGTTTTAGTGACCGGGTTCATAATTTTACGCCAGCGAAGAACGGCGTAAAACATATCAACCGTCTGCTGAATGCTTCTTACGATCAGCGAGCTAGGTATGTTGAGTCGCGGTACGATGATGCGTTTCTTTATTTGCGGTCACACTGCTCGAAGCGATCACTGGTAATATTAGTGACCAATGTGATCGATGAAATAAATTCGCACCAGATAAACCAATATTTGACTTCTTTGACAGGGCGACACTTGCCTTTAGGGGTGTTTCTTCGTGACCGAGCAATGTTTTCTGCCGTGGATGAATATGAGTCGCGTGATGATCCTAGTAAAAAACAAATATATGAAGCTGCCGCCGCCGTAGATGTTTTGAATTGGCGAAGGCAGGTGGTTCGCGATATTCGGCATCAGGGGGCGCTCGCGATGGACTTGTTTCCTGAGGACCTCACTTCTGAATTGATTAACCAGTACTTGCAAATCAAAGCGAGGCACTTACTCTAAGCTGCGCAATCGAGGCTTTTCAATCCAACTGAGTTGTCGATCAGCCTAATCGTTCCAGTGCCTGATTTAGCGTAGCGGGTGATTTTTGATTGATGCAATCGAGAGCTTCCTTGAGTCGTTGATGCTGATCCGCAGTGACGGGATAAGCTTGTGATTTACCCGGGAGTTCCGGCACCAATTGAGTGCCAATCATTTTTATTAACTCCCGAATTCCCTTTTTGGTTATTACGGAAGTCTGGACGGTAGGTAACTGACCGTTCGAAATGTCGTGAACCTGCCGGTTAGGGAAAAGCAAATCAATCTTGTTGAGAACAACTAAATCAGGTTTGGTTTGAGTAACGATTTCAGCCCTCTCGGACTGTCGGAGTTCATTTACATCAAAAACACAAATCGTCAAATCCGAATTTAGGATCTGCGCTTTTGCTTGAGCAATCCCCTGAATCTCGATTGGGTTATCAGAGTTTCTTAGTCCTGCGGTATCTTTCACGGTGACAGGCCAGCCGTCGATAGCGATTGCTTGTGAAACAACATCGCGGGTCGTTCCAGCAATGTCATGGACAATTGCCCGTTGAAAGCCCGACATGGCATTTACGAGACTGCTTTTCCCAACGTTCGGCTGACCGCAAAGAACAACAGTTCGGGGGGTAGTGAGGTGCTTCCCAAACTTAGACCAATTGAGCATGGATTGGATGTGGGCAGCGGCGACACTCAGTTCGTGGGAGGTCAGTAGGTTTCGTATTTGTTGAATTTGGTTAGGCAGTTGCGTAACTAGCCGTAATAAGAACGAAGCGGTTTGGGGTGTGGTTGCCTGAGTCAGCGCCAGTTGAGTACTAACATTCCAGAAATCTTGAAATTGAGCTGAAAATTCTGCTGCTGGAATTTCAGTGAATCCTCTGGCATTGAGCGACCCGATGATAGCTTGACTTGCCGTGGTTCCGCCATGACAGTGGATTTCGAAATGTTTTTCACCTCTTTTAGAAACAACGAGATCTTCACCTGTGGACTTCCAAATGCCGTAGGCGATGTCTTGGTTTTTCCGGGAAGAGAGGGGGTTTCCGCTTGGCGTTTGTAAGCATTCGTCAATTGTGACTCCTGCTAAATCGCCATGAATAGCAATTACGGCAACGGCACCGCGCCCGCTCGGAGTAATTTGGCTGCAAACATTAAAGGAAGGTGAGGCGTTCAATGGAATGTTACGTTGCGGATATGAAAGTATGGGTTAGACGCCAATCAGATTTTTTCCGATGGCACGTGCACCTTGCAATACTAAATCAGGTACATAGTGCCAATTTTGATTCAGTTGTTCAGAAACATCCTTCAGTCCACCACCCGTTAGGAAAGTAGATGCCTTTTGTGTGGAGAGCTTTGACATTTGATTGACAATTTCTCGGATGGCATGCTTTTGTGAGTGGTAAACGCCTTTACGAATTGCGTCGGTAGTCGACTTCCCAATGATGGAGTCGAAGACTTGAGCGGGTGCCATGTTGTCGGTAATCACGCCCAGATCTGGTAGGGCATCGGTAAAAGCACTGAGTCGTTTGAAGTTAGATTCAGCGCCTGGAAAGATGACGCCGCCTTGAAAAATACCTTGAGGGTCTACCCAGTCGATGGTCACTGCAGTGCCTGCGTCGACAATGATCACTGGGCCTCCTGTGTTATTTAGTTGCCATGCCATCCAGGCAGAAATTAAGCGATCTCTCCCCAAAAGCTTCCGGGATTCGATATTAGTTGGAAGTGCGACATCACTCTCGTCAATGAGATGGAGGTGGTCACTAGGTCTGTGTTGCTTAACCCAGTCTATTAGCTTCGATTCTTTTTGCCGGTGGACGCTCGACACGGACCAAAAGAAGACGTCGTTTTTTAGAGGTAGCTCGGAGAGTTTTTGATTCAGGGTTTCGGCATTAACCGCCAGTTGAGTCTCCCAGTTGTCGGTCATGTCGGGGCTGTCGGGGCTGTCGATCGCAATCTTGATCGAGCTGTTACCGATATCGACTGCAATCAATCGCATGAGGAATGCTGCTCCAAAACTTGATCGATTCGATTCATCAGCTGTGGCAGGCCATCACCAGTAACTGCCGAAATTAAAAATACGTCGTTTTCCGTTTCGCTTCGGAGTGTTGCAGCAACCTCCTGGGCGGGAGGCAATTCGGATTTGGTGACCACAATAATTTCCGGTCGTGTTTTCAATTGAGGGTTGTATTCCTCAAGTTCGCGTCGGATCGCCCAGTAATTTTCTGTGGCGTCGGTTTGATCGAGCGGCATGGGCTCGACCAAATGGACGAGGATTCCCGCCCGTTCGATGTGTTTTAGAAAGTCGTGCCCGAGGCCAACCCCTTCCGATGCTCCTTCGATCAACCCTGGGATATCTGCCAGAATAAAGGACCGGTCAGCATCGATTTGTACTTGTCCGAGGTTGGGGAACTTGGTTGTGAAAGGGTAGTCAGCAATTTCAGGCTTTGCGCTTGAGAGTCGACTTAGCAGGGTACTTTTGCCCGCATTGGGTTTTCCAATCAAGCCAACATCCGCAATCACTTTCAGTTCAAGTTTAAGGACCCTTGATTCACCGGGTCCGCCCTGCGTTGCTTGCCGGGGTGCTTGATTGGTGGAAGACTTAAAGCGGGTATTGCCTCTGCCTCCACGCCCTCCGCGGGCGGCGATTACCGAATCGCCATCGACAGCGAGGTCTTTGATGATCAAATCCGTTTCGGCATCGATAACGATGGTACCTGCCGGCACCAAAACCGTTATGTCGTCAGCGCACGCACCGTGTCGGTTTGCGCCTTCGCCGTTGTTACCATTTTTCCCTCGCACGTGATGGCGGTTGGCAAGGGCGACCAGACTGTTGACTCCATGCTTTGCGATGAGGATGACGCTTCCCCCGTTGCCGCCGTCACCACCATTAGGCCCTCCGCGAGGGACATATTTTTCTCGGCGAAAACTCATGCATCCGTGTCCACCCCGTCCTCCAGTTACTTCGATTTGAACTTGGTCGACGAACATGGTATTCCAGACAAAATTGAATGCGGCGGTGCGATGGAGGGGGCAGGCTTCGAAATTGCAAAAATAAAGGATGCCATGATCTGGCATCCTTATTCTTAATTCATAATGGAAGGGGGTGACGTACGGAGGTCGGTCGTATGTTTTTACCTCCGCCTCTGGCAACCACTGTCCTTAGTTGGTTTCGGCAACGACGTTGATTCGACGTCCGTTACGATCAAACATGACGTTTCCATCAACAAGCGCAAAAAGTGTGTAGTCATTTCCTTGGCCAACACCCTTTCCAGGATGCCATTTATTACCAACTTGTCGAATTAGGATGTTCCCTGCAACGACGCGTTCTCCGCCAAACTTTTTGACCCCTCGACGTTGGGCGTTGGAATCGCGCCCGTTTCGGCTGGAGCCTTGTCCCTTTTTGTGGGCCATTAAACTGCTTTCTTTGTTCTCAAATACTCGTGGTAATTCTCGGTAATTCGCTCACCGAGCGGCTCGAATCCAGAAAACTTCAGTGGTCCGGATCCGACAAAATCGGAAGCGAGATTTTAGCGGTAAATCCACATATGATCAAGGCTTTTAATGAAGCGGATTCCGTCAAAGTCTTTTTCCCAGAACTGAGGTTCCAGAACGAGGGTGTAGCTGTCTTTTCCCTCTTTAAATGACCACTTTTTGCCGGTAATCAACGTGGTAAGGGCGGTGTTAGCGTCTAGCGTAATTCCTGCATTTTCGAAAGATTTCAAGATGGAAGGTGGCATTTTACCCTGATCGAGCATTGGCGCGATGGTGGAGTTGAAGTCCTTGAGGCTAATCTGTGCATCAGTTTCTGTGACTAACACGTCCCGTTTGGCTTCTTCGTTTTTGAAATAACCTCTCAAGATTGGTCCAGGCAAGTTGTAACGAGTGGTGACCAACGCCTGCATCGCCGGATCGTCAATCAACGGGATACCGAATTTTACAAAGTCGGAGGTTTCGTCAACTGAATCACCTGGCCGCCAAAAGTTAAGTTGTAGCGTTTTCAGTTTAGACGGAGCGGAAACTGGATCAGAAAGTCGGAAAGCGTTTGTTAACCCCTGGACAAAAACACTTACAAAGTCAATTCGAGGATCGACGTTCTCCCAAATCGCAACTCCCCAAATTCCTCGATCGGTAGCGTTTTTGGCTGCCGGAATTTTGGCTTGTGACATCTGGTGGCTATCGAATAAGACTTGGTTAGGATCTTCCTTTTGACGAATTTGTTCTAAGGCAATGGGAGAGATCGTGTCTCGATAAGAAACTTTTTGGTATCCCTTGTTCACGGGAACCCAGCCTTCAAGAGTGAAACGGGGAAGGAACTTTTTGGCTTGCGAGTCAATTGATTTATCGAAGTCGACTTCTTTGGTGATGTGGTCAAATTTTGGATTCTGTTTTACGTCGCTGATGGTCATGTTTTGGCCAGTGTCTCGAATTCGGTAGACCATGTACCAGTAATTTCGCGTGGCTGCCTTTCCGTTCCCGGTTGGGATTCGGAGTTTGGCTTGCCGAAGTCCAGTAAAAGAGAATTCGTACTGCCAGACATTATTTCGGAACATTACGACGCTACGAGATTGTCCGAATAATGTTTTTTTCTGGGCGATTGTTTTGGGATCAAATTTGGTTGCGTTTAAGTCCGGCATTACCATTGGAAGCGAGAACATGTCGCGGGGATCCAGATTTTCCGGAATCGTTTTGAGCACGCCTTTGGCCAGCGGGCGAGGCGCGTCGGTTTGCGCGTCGGTATAGTTGGTCAATGAGGCAAGAGCCACAAGAGACATTACGAATCCAAAAATTAAGCGGTGACTCTGCATAATAAGTTGCCAGTCAAAGGGGGTTAATAATGTTTGCAAGGGTTGGGCAAGACTTGTCTTGCTCCCACCAAAACAGGATGAAATTGCCGTCAAATTCTACGTTTTTAGTATAGTTGCCCGTTTTTCACAGGGTCAAGTTTAAGATGAATTGATGACCTTAAAAGTCCATAATCAACTGTTGCGGTTGTGACGATTAGCCCAATGTTTTGAGTTGCAAGGTCGATTGGCCGCTCGATTTTTGTTGCCATTTTCTGAATTCACAGGAATTGGACATCGAAGATCGATAGCTGGATGTAAGTCTTTTTAATGCGAAACCGAGACGAATGTCCCAAAAACCACGCTTTTATTGGGATTTCTTAAGGGAAATCACCTCAAAGTGAAGCTTGACCAGGCGATTGTTGCCGGCTTCTCCGTCGAACTATTTTTCGACAAAAACAGGTAGGATCAATCAGTCAAAAATTCCTTTGCCGAATTCTCCGGGAGAACCACCGGCCGATTCTTGTCGTGTATTTTTTGCCTGGTTGTGCGGAGTAGGCGGAATATCGGTTCCTTCGTCCTGACGGAGGTCTTCAACGTGGGGATTCGTATTGTCCTGATGACTATTGCGGTGAGGGGGGGCGGCTACGGTTTCCTCGTTAAAGTCTTCATCGTAGCGGGAGCGATAGCCCGGCTGTGATGCGAGTTTCGTTTCATGGTTTAGTTCTTTGATGACCCGTTTTTGGATCATCTCTCGGCATCTCGCGTTTACCGGATGGGCGATGTCGGCGTAAAGTTTTGCTCTTCCGCCAGAATCATGTTCGATATGGTCCGACTTTAATTGGCTTCCGCAATGATTGCAGAAGCTCGCTCTAAGGTGATTTTTAGTTCTACACTTATAGCAATTCGATGTAAGCTTTCTGCTTGGCATGGCGACGAAAGGCCCATTATTACCTTCGATGATTTTCAAATCTCGAACGACGAAACAATCGTCAAACGTGACACTGCAAAATCCTCTTAAGCGATCTTCGGCGCTCTCAATTAATTTAATTCTGACTTCCGTAATCTCCATTACGTGCTCCTTCGCGCGTTCCTCGTGTTGTTGGTTTAATCAGGAGGCGATTTGTGTCAGTGTTTGAGTGAAAAAGACTCTGGTGTCAGGAAATCGCGCAGCAAGATATTGGGTCGCATGCCGTGCTACGCGAGAGGTTGAAAAAACGCCGAAGTAACTCGATCCACTTCCACTCATTTGGTGGCCGAGGCAATTCAAACGTGAAAACTCTTTTTTTAAATTTAGAAAAGTCTGGGTGATCGCAGGGTTAATTGGTTCTGCAAATTCTTGCAGTCGATTAAACATGTTGGTTCCCAAAGTGTGTGGGTCAACTTGCTGGAAACTACTTATAAATTTATTAATTTGGATAGGATATGTTGGGACAGTCACTCGATTGAAAATGGAGGCGGTCGGGATTCCAAAATCAGGTTTAGCGATGACAACTGGAATTCCACAGGTGGCTTGAATCGGTTCAATTTTCTCGCCGCGCCCACGGCAAATCGCCGTTCCCCCGTGTAGGAAAAATGGAATGTCGCTGCCTAGTTGGGCAGCGATCTTCGACAATTTGTCTCGATTCCAATTGAGTTGCCAAAGCTGATTACCGGCAATAAGTGCTGCTGCCGCGTTACTGGATGCTCCTCCCAGACCTGCTGCCGATGGGATTTGTTTGTCCAATTGAATCTTGAAACCGTCCCGGCAGCAATTAGCGGTCTGTTGTTCACGAGCTGTCTCTCGAAGCAACTGCAGTGATCGAATGATCAGATTCCGATCATCGCCGGGAATTGAGTCTTTTTCTTGCGGAAGGTTACCACGCCCGGGCGTGCGAATGGTAAGAGTTAAGTCCTCGTCATTATGTCGTGTAAATCTCATTCGATCAAAAATAGATACAGTGGACATCACGGTTTCAAGTTCATGAAACCCATCTGCTCGGCGATTCAGGAGCTCTAAGAACCAATTAATTTTGGCAGGAGCGGCAATTTCAATTTCGTTAATACTAGAACGCAAGAGCATGGTTGTTTTGAACAAGCAGGTGTTAACTTGATGTGCAATTGGTGAATGACCATAGCCAGGCGAAAGCATTGTGAGGCCGGTCACGACGTGAATCCGAAAGAGTTGTTCTCAAGGGCGAGGTAAGTGATTTGATGATTTCCCGAAGTCTTCTAAATCGTTTATAAAGGGTTGAATGAGCATAACCAAGATACTTGAGGAACTTTATTGACATATCTTCTGCTATTCTATTTAGCTATTGCTAATAGTTAAATTTGCCTTTGTCGCTCAGTGTTACTGGGTAAACCTTGTGACCTTGAAAAGGTTGATTTAATATCGAGTTTACCTGTCGATGAAATGTAAGTTGCGGGGACCGGGTAAACCACGTTGTGTTGTCGGCGACGGTTTGTCGCCCTAAGTCGTTAGGGCATGTTCTAATCGAGTGGAATTTAGGATTTGATGCAAGATAAGAAAAATACGGTTCCCGATGCTCGAGGGCAGGTTTCGCGGAACGTGTTGCTGTTGCGTGCCATTTTCGGTGGATTTTTGATGGGGCTTGCCAACCTCGTTCCAGGAATCAGTGGCGGCACGATGCTGCTGGCCTCTGGTATTTACCCTGCCTTTATTGACGCCTTGGCTGATTTGACTCGTTTTCGGTTCCGAGTGCGTTCCATTATTGTGATTGGCGCTGTGGTTGCGTCGGCGGGAATCGGGATCCTGCTGCTTGCCGGAACATTAAAGGAGTTGGTCGTTCATCAACGGTGGGTAATGTACAGCATTTTTATCGGGTTGACTTTAGGCGGAATCCCAATCGTTTGGAAACTGGCACGCCCGGTCTCTCCGGCGTTATTTGGGTCGGTGTTGCTTTCTTTTTTAGCGATGGTCGTCTTGGCAATTTTGCAGTCAAACGGTACTGTCGGCCAAGGCAGTTCTAGTAGCTTGATGCTATTCATTGCCGGATTAGCTGGTGCAAGCGCGATGATTTTACCGGGATTATCGGGAGGTTATTTGCTGCTTTTGCTGGGACAGTATGTGCCGATTCTAGGAGCAATTGATCAATTTAAAGATGCGTTGTCGAGTCGAGATTTGACCGCTGCGGTTGCCCCGGGGGTAACGGTTTTATTACCGGTTGGGTTGGGTGTCGTCGCGGGGGTGCTGATAGTTGGGAATTTATTAGCGTGGTTGCTGCGAAAATATCAGAAGGCGACGTTGGGGATGTTACTCGGTTTGTTATTGGGCTCAACCGTGGGCTTATGGCCTTTTCAGGAAGGCGTGCCGCCAGTTCCAGGAGAAATGATCAAAGGCGTGGTGGTAACCATGGATAATCAAGCAGAGATTGATCCAGAGGACTGGAGCATGGATTGGGTGCGGCCAAGTTTGGGACAGGTCGCCGTATCGCTGCTGCTGATCGGTGGCAGTGTGGCGACGACGTTAGGCGTCGCCAAAGTAGGGGTCTACCTTGATTCGAGCGCCATTAGAGACCAAGCCTCCCGTCAATAAACGGAAGGAGTCGTTTCTGCTGGAGTCAGCTTAAGGAACCGCCAATTCTCGCGGAGAAATTTGGTAAGCTAACTTACTTTTTGATTTTCTTGATCGAGGTCTCTTCATTTTTATCAATGTCGAAAACCTTGTTCAGACGCATCAGTTTGAAGACTTCTTCGACGTTCTCACCGATGGTGCAGAGCCGCAATTTTACTTTTGCTTCTTTGCATTTTTTGCCAAACAGGACCAGCTTTCCAATCATTGCCGAAGACATAAAGCCAACGTTTTGGAAATTTAATATGATGCGAGAGTTGCTGGTGTTGTTGATCAGTTCACCGAGCTCTTGTCCGAGGCTACTGATTCTCGAATCATCGATGATTCTAACATCCTGAAAGTAAACGATAAGGACGTCGTCGCCTTCGAAGCGGTTGATCAATGTCACGATTTCTTCCTTCTTTGTAGTCAGGCCGTTTGTAATTTCGAGCTGATTTAAATTGATACCGCATTGTACGGTTTTTAAGTGGGTTGTAAAGCAAATCAAAAACCACTGAAGTATATAGCTTCGAAATTTAAGTTAGGCAAGTTAAATGCAAATTCTAATATTTGAATGGTTGACGGGAGGTGGGCTCTGGATAGATGGGGTTTCCCTCCATTGCGGGGCTGCCATTCGGTTACAGGGGAAGCGAATGTTGCAGGCAATTGCTCATGATTTCCTTATTGCAGGGGTCGAAGTGGTTTTGCCGATTGATGAACGGGTGGTCGTTGATTTCCCAGAGACAGACGGGCTAACGGTATTCCCGATTACTGATCGTATGGACCTCCAGACTTCGTTAGTAAGATTGGCAAAAGAAGTTGATCGAATTTTACTGATTGCTCCGGAAACAGGCGGCCGTCTTTTAAATTGTGTCCAGTGGCTAGAATCGTCTCGTGAAAAGTTTGTAAGCCCTGCTGAGGAGTTTGTCAGTATAACTTCGAGCAAGCGGGCTTCGTTTGAATTTCTAGAAGCTGAAGGATTCCATGGAGTTTCGAGGGGAATGGAATTTATTGATTTTTGGAAAGGTCCCTTGGACAATTTGGAGTTTCCGGTGGTTCTTAAGCCCACCGATGGCGTTGGGGGAGAAGGATTGCGGCTGATTAACAATTACGTAGAGCTAGAGCAATTGGAGCATCCGCGGTCTGGCGTGGGGTACTGGTTAGAGCCGTTTTATCAGGGGTTGCCCGTAAGCGTGTCTGTGATCTGCCATGGTGATGAATTCACTTTTCTCCCTGCGACAGAGCAAGTTTTTGATGGCGAGCCGTTCGGTGAATTTGTTGGTTCGCGGTTTCCCATCAGCAAGGATTTGGAATGCAGGGCGCGTAGGCTGGCCGAAAAAACGATTCGATTGCTGCCGCCAACACAAGGATACGTGGGGCTAGACATGGTGCTTGGCCCTCAGGCGGATCAGTTGATAGAAATCAATCCACGACTGACCATGTCCTATTTAAAGTTAAGGAATGTATGTTCCTTCAATCTGGCCATGCGGATGTTGGATACCGATGTCTAAATCGCTGTCGCAAACTTAGTTGGGGTAGGCTCTGATTATTGGCGGCAAGATTGTCGGTGTCTAATTAGTTACCCGCTTTTTCAAGTGCGATTTCTTTGATGCCACGAAGGTCGAGTTTCCCAGTACCAAGAATTGGTAGTTGGTCGACTTGAATAAATCCTGAGGTCATCGGAATGAAAATATTTGGCAACCCTGCGTCTTTAAGTGACTGTTGCATCTCTTCTACTGTCTTCGCTGTCTTTGTATAGAGAACAATTAAGCGCTCGCCCTTCTTTTCATCGGGAACGGCAGTTACTGCGACAAGCAAATGGTCGTCGGAGTCATCAGAAGGCGTCGAGTCCAGGAATTCGGAGAGGACTTCCTCGATCTTCAGGTGGGGCACCATCTCACCGCCAATTTTCGAAAAGCGGCTCATTCGGCCGGTGATTTTGATGAAGCCGTCGTCGTCGATGATGGCAACATCACCGGTTTTGTACCATTTTCCATCGATTACTTCGGCAGTTGCTTCGGGTTTGTTGAGGTAACCCTTCATCACGCTGGGGCCGCAGATCCACAACATTCCTGGTTGATTTGGCCCCAAGACTTCACCTGAATCCAGATCAGTTACTCGAGCTGCCATGTTGGGCATTGGCCTACCGACAGTACCTTCTTTGGCGTCAATTTGAAAATCTTTTTTGGTCTGTCGTGAGTAGGGGATATTAACGGCGGCGACGGGGGAGAGTTCGGTCGTGCCGTATCCTTCTACTGGTCGAACGCCAAATTTGTTTTCAAACTCTTCACACAATTCAGGTGGAAGGCGTTCCGCTCCCGCAATGACCATGTTTAGCGAGCTAAATTGGTCCGGCGTACAACGTCTCATGTAAGAGCGAAGGAAGGTTGGGGTGGCGACGATGATGGTAGCCGAAAATTTCTTTGCAATTTTACCAACAATTTTAGAGTCGAGTGGATTGAAATGATAAACTCCCCGTGAGTCAGTCGTCATGGGGACCCAAAGGGTTACCGTGTAGCCCATCGAGTGGAAAAATGGCAAGACACCAATCAAGGTATCATCCGGGACGAGCGAGCCAACACGTTCGATTCCATGAACGTTGCTCATTATATTTTTTTGAGTGAGCATCACTCCTTTAGGAACTCCAGTGGATCCTGAAGTAAACACGACGGTTAAAGTATCGTCCGGTTTGATTTGATTGAGCCCAAGGCTCGAGTCGAGAAGGGTGCCGGGCACCAGGAAGCTCTGGAATGCACCAATGAGTTTGTCTAATCCACTGACTTTGTCTTTGAGGTCATCGAGATAAAAAATATTGCAGTCAAAGTCAAAGTTGAATTTTTCAGCAACCTTTCGAGTTGTCAAAACGGTTTTTATTTCCGCTTCTTTGACGCAATGATTAATAAGGTCATTTGAAAGCGAGTAATTTAGGTTGATCGCGACTCGTTTGTCGAGCGCCAACGCGAGATTGACTATCGCGCCACCCACGGATGGTGGAATGAGGACGCCCACATTTTCTTCTTGATTGTTGAGTACGTGTTTTTTCAACAGGCGTCTCAGGATCAACGCCCGGGTGAGCAGTTTCCCCCCAGTTTCCTCCTGATTGGTGGAATCACCAATTTTCGAGCGAAACTTGTTGCGTTTACAGGCTTTGATAAATGCCGACGGGGCAGAGACGAATTTTCCAGCGGGATTGTCCATGGTAGTTGCGCTAAGCTCTTGAACAGATTGACGAATTGCAAACATCGTATCAGCTTTTTCGATCGGTTTGCCAATGTGGATCGAAAGCGGGCGACGAAACGAACGAGGCCACTTTTTTATACTCTTTCCCTGAGAGAAACTAAATATGCTTCCCCAGAGCTGATCAAAGTAAACGGGAATGACAGGGATTTTGTTTTCTTTTAAGTTAATAATTTTGGTGAGTCCAGGCTTGAAATTTTTTATTTGACAATCCCGGGAGATTCCGCCTTCGGGGAATAAACCAACAACCTCTCCTTGATCGATCGTTTGTCTTGCGATTTTCAAACCATTGCGAATTGATTTTGGACCACCGGCGATCAGAATAATCCCACAAAATGCAGCCCATTTTTGAAGAGCCCAATGCGAAAAATTACCCGCCCAGGCAATAATGCGAGGGAGACGAGGGACTAAGACGAGAAGAATTGCTCCGTCGAGCCATGAGGAATGATTGGCGACAACCACGGCACCGCCTCGTTTCGGCATATTTTCAATTCCGTTGATTCGGACACGGTAAATTATTTGGAACGCTAGGAAGAACAGGAGGCGGACAGTTTGTTTAATTAAAAAGTAGAGTGAATATGCGATTACGGGGATCGTTAAAATGCACATCACCAAAAATATTTGGCGGGAGTCGAGTAGCGGAAGTGGGCGGATTTGTCGCTGGACTTTGAGGATTTGACGCTGAAAGCTGGTCGCCTCCTGCTCGTTGAAGTTAGAGTTTTCCGGGCTAAATTCAGCGACATACGCTTCGAGTCTAAGTGGTTTTGAAACGGCGGTTCGGCGTTCGGCATCTTTGGCGATTAAGTGTGTCAGTGTTGCAGGGCGTAGTTTTACAGGGGTTTGGCTAACGAATTTCTCGATTCCAGAATGATCGCCAATTGGCGAGTTTTCAAAGCGAACTATGGTTTCCTCAATCTCTTGTTGCTCTGCTTTGCTCAAGCTCTCTTTTGTCAGTTTGACGGGCAATTGAGCAATCGTCCCCGGTTCGGTTGCTTGCGTGCAAAATAACATCACGCCAAAGAAAAGAAGGATGCTGCCGAAGGCTAGGCAGTTTGTAGCAGCGAGTAAGGAGCCACGTTTCTCGATGGGGCTGTTATGCTGCAGGTAAGATGCCAAGGGGACATCAAAAACACCGGCGCTAAATCCGAGACCAGCAAGAAAGATGAAAGTCATGATCTTATCGAAGTTATACGGTTCTCCATTGATGAAATCTGGAGGCGTTAACCACAACAGAAATGAAAATATTGCAACTCCTGCCGCACCAATGGGGACTAGGCCTAATTCGATTCTGCCGGCGGAAATTAATCCAGCGACGACACTGCCAAATCCAATGCCTAAAACGACTGCGATTAAGAGAGGCGTTCGGTCAGATTCAATTATGCCGCCACTCTCGGTAGCAAAAACGTCGATGTTGAGTTGAGCTAAAGCGGCGACTGCCCAGAAAAAAGAAATGCCCAGAGCAATTCTAAAAAGTGTACGGTAGGAGAATAGCTGGTAAAGGTCTTTGATGGTCTCACCAATCAACGTGATTGGGAATTTAGCTTTTGAGTTTGCAGCGGGTAGAGACCAAACCAAAAAGCTCAAGATTGTTCCAACGACGGCAATTCCAATTAGAACGCCGGCTGCTAAACCAATGTTGTCTTGTCCTCGATTGGTAATATCTGAAAGTGCCCCACCAATCGCCATGCCGATGACGGTTGCGGAGAGGGTTGCTAAATTGAAAACTCCGTTACCGGCGGCAATTGTTTTTTCATTCAATAATTCAGGGATGGTGCCAACCTTAGCCGGTGAAAAGAGTGCACTCTGGAGCCCCATCAAAAATACAGCGGCAAGCAATATCCAAAAAAAGGGGTCGATCCCGGAAGCAGGGTCAGGCTCTCCCAGTAGGCTTACTGCGATGACCCCAATGGTCATGATTGCAATTTCTGCAATCTTGCAGCCAATGATGACAGTTCGTTTCTTAAATCTGTCAGCCAGCCAACCAGCGACTGAAGCAAACAGAATATAGGGAATAATGAAAAATGAAGAGCCAATAATCAGAAGCGTTCCCTGATCTTCAGGGGCAAACTGATTTTTACCGACACCAATCACAAACCAGCGAAAAACATTGTCGTTGATCGAAGTTAGCCACTGAGTCCATAGCAGCCCTTGAAAGCTGGAAGACCAAATTCCGTGCGATGAGGGTTCGGCAGATTGACTCATGGATTTACCGGTTTTTCGTCTTAATTGTTTCCGCAATCGGTCAGGAAAAAATCCTGAACTAGTCAAATGTAAGTACTTAACAATCAATTTAAAAGATGGTTTTGCGGCTTGATACCGGAATCGTTGGAAATGTTGAACCAATCCTTAGATGTGGGATAACTCATGTTTTCTTCCAAAGTTCGCAGACGCGGCAGCGGTTGTTTTCAATAGAACCCAAAAAAACGGAACCAATTCTTTTCAGCGTCGATATTTGTGAATCCCTAGTTCAAGAAGAAAACGTTAGAAAAACGATAGGATAACAAGGTTTAATTGCTTTTGTTGGACACAGCGTTTGTCCATGAAACGGTATTTCATGGGGATAGATGTTGGCGAAGCGCAATTCGATTCCAACTTTGAATGGAAAAAATAATGCGACGTACTTCAATCATGACGTTAGGGCTAGTACTGATATTCATTGGAATTCAGTTGAACTTGGTTGATACCTACGTTTTGACTCCCCGATTTTCAAATCTTCTCGCGGATCATGCGACGGAAGAGCGAGAAGTGGCATCGGTAAGTCTAGAACCGGAAGTCCGTTCTAGTAACTATTATCGAGCTTCCTATCCGAATAATAATCGCACCGCTACAAAGCCTGCAAAATCCGGCTTGGGCGTTCAAAAAAAGATTACCACGCCAACGTGGCTTTGTTGGCCCATTTTATTTTTAGGAACGGTTGTGTTTCTGAATGGATTTTCGATTAGAAGAGAATAATCGTTTTAAAATTCATTAAGAGTAAACCAGGCTTTGACTACCGCGTTGGCTGGTTTGGATTAGCTTGAGATTGGATAGGCGGGCCGGCAGATTGGAAACAAAAACACTAGTTTGATGCGTAGACGGATGAGATTCTGGTCGATCATTCGGGGACGTATCAGCTAGTGTTTTTTATTTTAAAACTGAAGCAGAAGTTGCTTTTGAGGAAATAATGCTGATTCTTTCTGGCTAAATTTAGCTAGAAAGTTTCGCAGGGTTACGGGTAAGATTACCCCAAAATGGTGCTGATTTGTTTTTGACGCGTTAGATTGGCAAGGTATGATGAAATAACCAAACCGACTGTGTTTTTTGTTGTTTTTGCTTTTTGAGAACATGTGATGTCAGAATTTGAATGCATTACCACAGAAGCTCTCGAAGGCGCGACGATTGTCAAGTTCGTCGATCAGCGAGTGATGAATCCTGCTCGGATTGAAGCCCTAGGCGGAGAGTTGCTCTCACTGTTGGACGGGACGCATGCGACGGGAATTGTCTTGAATTTTGACGGTGTGAGTTTTTTTTCCAGTGCTGCGATCAACAAATTGATCAAGCTGGAGAGTGAGAGTAAAAAAAATGGACTGCAATTAAGATTGAGTAATTTGCGTCCTGAGGTGCGAGATTTGTTTAGCTACACAAACCTCGATTCATTGTTTCAAATAAAAGATAATCAATTCGATGCAATTGAGTCACTTTAGATTGAGTGGCCATTGGGTGTGGGCCTGAGAGCTCAGACGAGTTTTTGAATAGATTGAAGATTCAGGTTAATCATGGAAAGTACAACTCAGCATTGGCGGTACGATGATCACATTCCAAGTGAGCCGGATTGCTGCGCAACGATAGTTGGTATGGTTCTTGAGCAGTTGGAGAAAAATGGTTGGGGTAACAAAGATACCTTCGGTATTCATATGGCCATGGAAGAGGCGGTAATGAATGCAATCGACCACGGAAATAACCGAAGTCCTGACAAGACGGTCCACCTGGTGATTGAGATTTGCGGGAATCGATTTTATTCGAAAATTACTGATCAGGGCGAAGGTTTTGATCCGTCAGCAGTCCCCGATCCAACCGACGAGGAGAATCTTGAAAAGGATTGCGGCCGCGGCGTGATGCTCATTCGAAATTTTGTTGATGTTGTGCTTTACAATGACAAAGGTAATTCACTTGAGTTGACAAAGCAGAACTCAGAGGCCGAGGCGTAACAATCATCGCGTCAGTTGATGCGTGAATGCCGTCACAAGCAAGTTTCAAGTTGTTTTCCGGATAAAATTTAGTTGCTGCTGGTTGAAAAGATCGACGCGGGTAGGTTTTCCGAGTTAACTAAATTTGCACCCGCTGGATTCGCGGCCCAAGCGTATCGTACTGCTGTCGGTTTCGACACTTCTTTACAACTCACAACGATTGTATTGTTGTTTATTTTTGCATCGGCCCAATGCCAGGTTTGATTGTCTCCAGTGATCTCAAAACGTTGGAGGGGCTTTCCATCGCTGGTTTTTAATCCGGCTCCAGTGTGAGTAAATTCGATGATCATCTTTTCCGCTTCTACCCGGGAAGCCTTGTAAAGTGGGCCGCTAACCGTAACTGGTTTCTGGTAATCGTTGTTTAGCGCCCAGCGAGCTAGTCTTAAGCCAACGGTCTTTTTGTTTTTCGGATGAATGTCCTTAGCATCTCCAACATCGTTGATGGTCGCCATGCCAGTGCCAGCGAGTGCCAGGGTTTTTCTTTGCTGATTCTGGACGGTTGCCCAATCACTTTGCTGCCCGGGATCGGTTGTGACTGATTTGAAATTTGCCAATTGGGCGAAATAAAACGGGAATTCATCGTCCCAGCGTTCTCGCCAATCTTGAATCATCAGGGTAAACATTTCCTGATAGATTCCAGCTAACCCTGCCTTTGCGTTCGCTTCCCCTTGATACCAAATCGCTCCCCTCATAGTGTAGCCAACGAAGGGATGGATCATGCCATTGTAAAGGACCGTTGGATTTCGCTCGTTCTCATAGGTTGGTTTTTCGCTTTGGGGGCGTCTAGGAAGGCGAGCTCTTTCGGAAGCTGGTTTGTTCTTGTTTTGGGTGCGTATATTAGCGGCTTTCTTTTCCCAATTGGCCATCGCTGCGTCATACTTTTTCTTTGCCGTTTCGGGGTCAAACGATTTAGCCGCGCGGTCAAGTTCTGCGATCATCTTTTTTCCATGCGAGTTAGAGAGCATCGCTTCCCTGCTCGTATAGCATTCAGACCTTTTTCCGCCCCAACAGGATTGGATAATACCGACAGGTATCCCTGTTTCTTGATGAATCTTTTTGGCAAAGTAATAGGCAACCGCCGAAAAATTTCCTGATGTTTCGGGAGATGAAAGGTTCCAAGTTCCTTCGATATTGTTTTGGGGTTGGGCAGCCGGGGTGTTGGTGGCGAGGAAAAATCGAATTGTCGAGTTTTTGGATTTTGGTAAATCGGCTTTGGCATCAAGGGAGTTTTGTAGCTTAAATGCCATGTTGGATTGCCCGCTCGCAAACCAAACTTCACCGATGAGAATGTTTTTAATTTCAACTCTATCATCGCCATTTTCAATCACCATGTTCATGCCCTTTCGACTGGCCTTCATCGCGGGCAGCGTGATTTTCCAATTTCCTTCATCGGTGGATTTTGTTGAAACCGTATTTCCGTTGAATGCGATGTCGACCTGTGTATTGGCGTCCGCCCACCCCCATATGGACACGGGTTTGCCTCGTTGAAGCACCATTTGATTACTGAAGAATGATGGTAATTTCAAATCTGCCAGTAGTTGAGTACTTGGCAAAGTGAACCAAATTAAAGTGGCGATGATGGTGAAAAAATGGTGTGGTCGCATGGATAGCCTCAATCGGAGATTAGTGATCCTGTTATTTTGGCGTTAATTGTCATCAATTTCAAGCAAAACAGGGCAGTGGTCCGAATAGTATATGTTTTTTAAGTGGGAAACGTTTTGAATTGACGATTGAAGAGGGGCGTTGACGAATTGGTAATCAATTCGCCAAGCACCTCGGTCGGTTCTGGTTGGATTAGTGGGGGGCCACCAGGTATAGCTTCGTCCTTCAGGTATTTGATTTCGGAATGAATCGATAAAGCCATCTTCCAGCCACTGTTGAAGCCATCGACGTTCGTCTGCTCGAAAGCCGGAAGGGTTCGCAGTCGCTTGATCCGGGGGGACATCCAGAAGCGTACGCGCGATGTTGAAGTCTCCAACCACGATAACGCGAGGTTGTTCCTCTCTTATTTTAGTTAACCACTTGGAGAAGTCTTTTAGGAAATCTAATTTGAAATCGTGGCGAATTTGACTTGCAGATCCATTGGGAATATAGCAATTAATTACTGTCAAGTTTTCAAAATCAGTGCGAAGGATTCGGCCTTCAGCGTCATATTTTTCGAGACCCATTCCGCACTCGATGTGGCGAGGTTTTATTCTGGAAAACGTGGCAACACCACTGTAGCCTTTTCGCTTAGCTGAATGCCAACAGTGATGGTAGCCAATGCTGTTGAGCAATAAGACCGGGACACTGCCGGAGTGAGCTTTGGTTTCTTGTAAGCAAATCACATCGTAGTCGTGGTCTTCAATCCAATCGAATAGCCCTTTTTTGATCGCCGAGCGAATGCCGTTGATGTTGTACGTAATGATCTTCATGTTCAAAACAGGTGAGGGGAGATGTATTTAGCGACGAACCACGGAGGTGCCTGAGACACGTTGGATTAATGACCGCATTTCGAGAATGCTAATAGTTGACATGACTCTCGCTGCAGGGACGTTCGTTTTTTCTATGATTGCGTCGATCAAAGTCGGAGTCGATTCAATCGTGTTTAGAATGTCTCGTTCCTGCTCAGTCAGTTTAAGTTCAGCGGGATTGCGGATTTCTCCTGCTTGTTGGGTTTGAATGGGGGTAGCGAGAGGCCCAAGTTCATCGAGCACATCGTCGACAGAATTTACCAGTTTTGCCCCATCTTGAATTAACTTGTGACATCCTTGGGACATGCGGTTGTCGATTTGTCCGGGGACGGCAAAGACTTCCCTCCCCTGCTCCATTGCCAGTCTTGCTGAAATTAAAGCGCCGCTTCTTCGCGCGGCCTCAACAACGACAACTCCTAAACTCAACCCGGAAACGATTCGGTTGCGTCTTGGAAAAGAGCCACTGCGAGGCGGGGTGTCTGGCGGTGATTCCGAAATGACAGCGCCGCTGTGGGTGATTTCATTGGCGAGCGCAGTATGGTCGGTTGGATACAGTTTCAGATGACCGCCACCAAGGACGGCGATTGTTCTTCCTCCCGCTTCAAGCGTTGCTTGGTGAGCGGTCGCATCGATCCCTCTTGCTAATCCGGAGATGATCGTGATACCGGCCATTGATAACCCTCTAGCCAGTTGAGATGCAATTTTGATTCCATATCTCGTTGCATGGCGGGAGCCGACAATGGCGATGCTTAGGTTGTCTTCCGGAACCAACCTGCCGCGAGAATAAAGAACGGAGGGAGGGTCGTAAATTTCTGAAAGGCGTTCAGGATAAGCACTTTCGAAACGTTCGATTACATCAATCTTGTGTGTCTGACATGTCTTAATGATTGAATCTACCGGTGCTAAATCGCGAGGATTTAAGATCGCGTCGACTAGTTTTGGCCCGATTCCTGGAAGCCGTTTAAGTTCAGCGGCGGTTGCTTTGAAAACGTTGGGAGCGGAGCCAAAATGTTGAACTAATTCTGAATAGACGACTGGGCCTACGCCGGAGATGCGAGTCAGGCGGAGCGCTGCATAGACGCTGTTCTGGTGGGAAGAGAGGGCGTTGTTTTCGATCGAAGTCTCCTCAGGTTTGAGTCATTTCAGATCGGTGTCGAATTAGTAGTATTGCCTTGTGCCCGCTTCAGAACAAGGAGAGGGTGAAAATCAGATGGAATATCCACGAATTAATCGCGATTCTCTAGCTTGAAAGTGGTAGCGTTTTTGCGCGAGTGATAAAAGGTTCAGCTTCAGGCTCTGGCGACGTAAACTTTAAGTGACTTCTGTGACAGAGGGCATGTTTGCTGGCTTTCGAGGGCGGGGCCGTCCAGATTGGGGTAGATATCCTCAGGGGAATCGGCTGCTGTGTCAACAAAAAGGTGCCAGCGTTTAGGTTTGGCGATTTCCGGAATTGAATACTGTGCCGGCTCGTGGCCTGAATTAAGCATCAGTAGGACATCGCGTCCCAGTGGTTTTGAGTTCCGGTGTTCAAGCGGGGCGGCGAGCAGACATAGGATAGGCAGCGCATCGACGCTCCAGTCGATGGCTGTACCTTGTGGGTTATACCAACTGACATCGGGCCAGCAGTCTTGACTGTCAGGGACTCCAGTCAGGAAATGGTGTCGTCGAACCGTTGGCTGTTGGCGTCGAAATTCGATTAACGACCTGCAAAACCTAACCAGTTCTGCGTTTTCACGAACTAAATCCCAGTCCAGCCAAGAGATTTCATTATCTTGGCAGTAGGCGTTATTGTTTCCCTGTTGGGTACGCCGGAATTCATCTCCGGCGACCAACATGGGCACACCCTGACTAAGCATTAGTGTGGTCAGCATGTTTTTAATTTGGCGAAGTCGAAGCTGATTGACTTGAGGTTCTTCGGTGGGGCCTTCAATTCCGAAGTTTTCACTATAGTTATTATTATCGCCGTCTTGGTTGTTTTCACCGTTCGCAAGGTTTTGTTTCTCGCGGTAACTTACAAGATCATTTAGTGTGAAACCATCGTGCGATGTCACGAAGTTGATACTGCAGCAGGGAGGTCGGCCTCCGGGCTGGTAAAGGTCGGCTGAACCCGCCAATCGAGTAGCAAGCGGTCCCCGTGTTCCTTGGTCGCCTCGCCAGTATCCACGAATATCGTCCCGGTATCGGCCATTCCACTCTGCCCAGCGATCGTCGCCAAAAGAGCCGACTTGGTAGGCGCCCGCCGCATCCCAAGCTTCCGCAATGATCTTGGTGTCAGCCAGAAGGGGGTCTTCGCCAATCGCTTCGACCAGCGGGGGGTTGGGCACTAGTTCACCATTGCGATCGCGGCTGAGGATTGATGCCAAGTCGAACCGAAATCCATCGACATGATAATTGTGAACCCAGTGTCGGAGGCAATGGAAGATCATCTCCCTAACGATGGGGTGGTTGCCATTAATCGTATTTCCACACCCTGAATAATTTTTATAGTTCCGTTTGTCGTTTTCCAGCATGTAGTAGACTGGGTTCTCAAGCCCTTTGAAGCTTAAAACTGGTCCGCGGTTATTGCCTTCGCAGGTATGGTTAAAGACCACGTCGAGAATGACTTCTATCCCTGCTTCATGCAAAGACTTTACCATTTGTTTAAATTCGACTACTTGGGAGCCTGGTGCGGAGCTGGCAGCGTAACCACGATGGGGGGCGAAGAAGGCGAGCGGGTCATAACCCCAGTAATTCGGTTGACCTGAAGCAGAACCGTCCATTGCGAGGATGGGGAATTCGTGAACCGGCATAAGTTCGACGGCTGTGACTCCTAGCGATTGCAGGTAGGGTATTTTTTCGATGACGCCCAGATAGGTTCCAGGGTGAGCAACACCACTGGAGGGGTGTTGAGTAAAGCCTTTTACATGCATTTCATAAATAATGGATTCGGACATGTCCCGGCGGAGATGGCGATCTCCTCCCCAGTCAAAATGGTCATCGACAACGACACATTTGGGTGGGCGGATTATTCCGTCATGGCTATGCTGAAAGGTTCCTGCGAGCGCTTTGGCATAGGGGTCGATTAACCGGGCATTAGGCTTAAATCGATGGCCGCAGTCGGGATCGTTGGGGCCGTTTGCTTGGAAATGATAGAGTTGGCCTATCGAGATTTGAGGAACAAAAATACTCCAAATATCACCCCACCGGTCGCTAGCGGGGTCAAAGGTAATGACCTCAGCTGGTTCGGTATCTTCGACTGACTGATACAGAAGTAATCTCATTTCACTGGCGTGGCGACTAAAGATTACAAATTGAACCCCATCATCGTGAACGACCGCACCGTAGGGTAGTTGGTGAGTGAATTGAAATTTTGGTAGTGGGCGGCGCATGGAATAAAAATAGATCGATTTTGACCTGCGTTGCAATCCCCTCCGTTTTTTTGATTTGTTTCTTGTGCCCGGTAGAGCGCTTAAGGGAGTAATAAACGCGCCGTCGATGGTTACATGGGAAGAATTTTTTCCGCGATTTCGTGTAAATATTTCGTTGGATTTTTGAAAATGCCCTTTAGATTCACTCTGCCAGTGGTTTCCGTTGCTCATTTCGGCATGGTTGCCGGAATCGGGCCAATCGACGAAACTAGAGCTCAGTTTATTAATCCGAAAAACAATCCAACTCGCTGAGTTGGCCAGACTGATCCGCGAGCTAATGACAGGCGTTTCCTATAAAGATTCCGGCGTTGATCTCGAAGTTTACAACGAGGCGATGAAGCGACTCCCAAAGTTGATGCATCGGACCTTCTCACCCCGTGTTCGGCAGCTTGATGGCGGGTTCGCCGGGCTGTTCCAACTGGACTTTGAGAGTAAACTTTTTCGACGAAATTATCAGGACCCAATGTTGGTTGCGTGCACCGACGGTGTGGGGACCAAGTTGAAATTGGCGCAGATGCTTAACAGTCATCGAACGGTGGGAATCGATTTGGTGGCGATGTGCGTTAATGACGCGATTTGCTGCGGTGCGGAGCCACTGTTTTTCTTAGATTATGTGGCGATGTCCCACGATGACCCGGTTGCTCTGGAGCAAATCGTAAGCGGGATCAGTGACGGCTGTCTGGCTGCCGACTGTGCGCTGCTAGGGGGAGAGACTGCAATTATGCCTGATCTTTATCAGCCCGGGGATTATGATCTGGCTGGTTTTTGCGTAGGAGTGGTTGAGCGAAACCATGTAATTGACGGCCACGCAATTGCCGATGGAGACGTTGTGATTGGCGTTGCCTCGAGTGGCGTGCATTCCAATGGTTTCAGCCTCGTTCGCAAAATTGCATTTGATGTTGGAAACAAAAAACCAGAAGATTTAATGGAGGGTACGGATCGCTCAATCGGAGATGTGTTAATTGAGCCGACCTTGATTTATACCAAAGCGATTCGAGATGTGTTGAGTCACTACAAAGTCAAAAACGTTGTCCATGGAATCGCGCACATTACCGGAGGTGGTCTCGAAGAGAACATCGAGCGGATCACGCCTGAAGGGCTGGCGATTGATATTGATGGCCAAGCCTGGGAACGTCCTCCTGTTTTTGACTGGCTTCAAAAACTTGGAAAAGTAGAGACCGAAGAAATGTTCCGTGTGTTCAATATGGGCGTTGGTTTGGCAATGATCGTAAGTCCCTATTATGCCGAATCAATTCAGCGATCATTGAGCAAGCACGGCCACGAAAATTGGTTGATCGGCACGGTGAAGACGGGCGAAAAGCGAGTTACCGTTCACGATAAAGCGTTGTAGCGGAATTTCGATACGACAAGACAACTTTCAGCCGTTCTAAATAGGTGCTATGCACTGTGGTCGACTTGGTGGTCGGGCCGTCATTTCCAGCTTGATTAATTAGAAGCTTGGATAACTTCTTGAATTCTATCGAGAATTTTCAATGCCTCGTCTGGACCGAAGAGAGTATCGATCATGATCGCTGGCTCTTCCGGGTAGTTCGGTGGGTAGATCAAGTTAACGGGAATAATAGAGCGATTAACCCGCAACAAATCCAAGGCTATATCAGGTCTTCGTTTGGTATCGTCAACTGAAATGAATTCAAAGTTTAGTTCTTTTAATTTTGCGAGAACCCGATCGTTCGAAAAGACACGCTTTTCGTTTACTTTACAAGTCGGTCACCAATCGGCTGTGTAGTCGACCCAAATGGGACGGCCATTATTCTTTAACGCGTATTCGACTTTGCCCGGGTTCCATTCTTGCCAACCTAATCCAGCTAAGTTGTGGGCTCCTATCGAAGTCAGGTTTTTAGATTCCTTGACGGCTCCGTTACACATCCAAATACCAATCGAAGCAATTATCAGAGGCATGAGGTAGCCGAAGGTCAATCGCTTTGAGAGCTTGACACTCGCCTCCCCCCATTGTCCGTAGCAGTAGGCGGCAAGCGCGATGACTACGAGTGCCATGACAAGCCAGCTTAGGCCGCCAACTCCGGTCTGTCCGCCAAAAGCCCGCATAAAAAATGCGACCGTTGCAAAAAGGGTAAACGCCATCGTGGCCTTGAAGGTCTCCATCCAAGGCCCCGGTTTGGGGAGTTTGTAAATGAGGGCGGGAAAGAATGAAAGCACGAGGTAGGGGGATGAAATTCCTAACGCGAAAACGGTGAAAAGGAACATCGAAGGAAGCGGGTCCTGAGCAAGCGTGTAGCTCATAGCAGCGCCTAAAAATGGACCAGAACAAGGTGTGGCAATTAAAGTGGTGAGCACTCCGGAAAAAAAGGATCCGGTGTAACCTTTTTTCTGGCCACCGTCGACGCCGGAAAGAGATGTTCCAATTTCAAAAACACCTGCCATGTTTAATCCGAGAAGGAAGAGCAGGACGATAATGCCACATACAAAATAAGGGTTGCCCATCTGGGCTCCCCAGTTAATTGCCTCGCCAAACGATAGTTTGACGAACAGAACGGCGCCGCCGAGGATCCACATGGAAACGACCAGTCCAAACGCGAAGGCGATACCGTGTTTTCGGATTTTTGCAGGTTCGCTACCAGCCTGCATCACAAAGCCCATCACTTTTAATCCGAGGACCGGGAAGACGCAAGGCATTAGATTGAGCAGCATCCCACCAAAAAACGCTCCCAAAAGTGCGGTAATGAAGGTTGTTTTTTCAAGTGAGCTACTGCCTCCTGACCCGACGGGGAATTCATCGAGATCATCAAACAGGATGATTTTTTGTTTTTCGTTTGGGTCATAGAGGCCCTTCATGATTTCAATTTGTTCCGGCGAATCGGCAAGCAGAGCAATGGCTTCCTCTTCCCCTTTATTTTCATCATCCACACCATTATCAAGCGGGACTGAGCCACCTGAGATTCCATGCGGTTTGTTCGCGTTTTCTGCGGATTCGTAGGTTGAGTCACTCCAGATGAGTGGAGCCGCGGCGGCTTTGCCAAGATTGATCAAAGCGGAGAATGCGATCCCAGTTGGCGGATCACAATGAGTTTCGTCACAGGTTTGGAGGCCGATGATTCCATTAAATTGAAAAGGTTGATTTTTCTTGGCATCCCGGGGAATACTAACAAAGAAATCAAGCGTGACAGGTTCGTAATAAGCAAAAACCGGTTCTCCAAACGCTTCTCCAGCTTCCGGCTCTGCTGATAGTTTAGGCCCCACAACGTTCCAGCTATTGGTTTGGGTGAGGCCAAGGATCGTTGATTTTATTTGTGTTTTTTCGAGAGAGTATGAATAGACGTGCCAGTCGATCTCTGGTGTTATTGTAATTTCTAAGCGGGCAACATCGCCTGGTCGGAGCGGTTTGTCGGTGCCTGAATTTCGAATGATCTGCCCGCGAATCTCCGCATGCGCCCCGCGAACTTTTTGATCTTCAATTTTCAGTTTCGGCTGTATGAAATCGGGTGTAATGGCGAGAGCATCGCTAACGCCGCCGAACTTGCTTTCAAGGTTGTATTCGAAAGGTTTGCAACTGCCATTTGTTTCACAGGCTTGCCCATTGATAACCAAATTAATTACTAATTTGTCCGGGTTGATTTCAGATGCGATCTCAAATGGAGCAGACCAGGACACGCTGTTTTCAAATTCTTCACAAGGATCGTCGAATCCTTCCTCAGTGACGATGTGAGGTTCTCTATCCGGACGGAATTTCCCCAGTAATTTGAAGTCAGCAGATTCACCCACATTAATATTCGTGGGAATGGGGCCGTTAGTGTCTTTCATTGAAAAGACATGCCAATTCGGAATGATATTGGCAGTGACTTTTACAATTCCCTGACGAGTTCCCGTCAGTATTTGAAAGCTGGTGGTGACTGAAACTGGGTCGCCTGACTGGATGTCGCCAAATTGATCGAGTTGATCTTGCAGGAATAGGCCTTGTTCTTGCCCTTGGCAGGAGAGAGGCTTTCCGAAATCTCCCAGGGCAAGTGCAAAAAGTGCGAAGCAAAGAATGTAGTGACGGTTCAATAGTGACTGCATTGAAAAGTGTCTTCCCGGGTTCTAAGCTTTAAACAAAGGTTTGCAAGTCTTAAGTAGTCTACGTCTGATCGTCTGAAACAAGCCAATTATTCAAAATCAAGGATTAGGTTTTATCTACAACGGCGAATTGGTCGTGAGAATGATGGTGTCTCTTTCGCAGGCTATCGTACCAAAAATCGCTGGAACGCTCCATCTATTCCGCGTTGCAATGGGCCAATTAATCACCTTGAAAGCGTTGTGTTGAGAACTTGTGTGACGAAGGACACAAATTCTTTCGGGGAATGCCCAGCCTCAATTTTTCTTAGGTGTCGCCTTTTTTGGAACACCAGTTTTTTTGTCGGTCGGATCAAAAAAGCCAGCGAATTTCGCCGTTGTTTTTTCACGGGAAATTGGCAGGCACGTCGTCTCGTCACATATTTGTCCGTCGATCTCGATCTTGATCAATAGCTCGTTGGCAGCGATTGTCTCGTTTACTTTTATGGGCACAAAAAACTGAACGACGCCAGAGTGTTTCTCAAGTCTCTTGCCAAAATCAGGGTCACTCTCAATGATCTTCGGATTTCTATCTGGAGTGAAAGAGCGTTTGCCAGTTAGTGAAAAGTGTGGGGAATTGGCAACGGTAATCTTTGTTTTCGAAAATGGCTGGGGTTGCGTCAGTGAATAGATATAGCTCTTGTCCGGCAGTTCGAACTTAACAATCAAATACCCCTGATTCGTTCCTTTTTTCAAATGAAATCGAGATGAAAGTCGGAAAGGTTTTTTGGCTTCGTCAGTCGCCTTTTCTTGGCTCTGAAGGACTGGACTATCCTGAGTTTTCAATGGCAGTGTGACTGTTGTGTATTGAGTTTCAATTGTTTTCGAACGAAGTGATTTGGCAGAACTGGGGTCACTATTAGCAGTTTGCAAATTGAACAAGACGATCGCAGTTAACGCGAAAGCTGTGGGGGATATCAATGATTGAAACCGCATTAGATCATCCTTGACCGTGTCAAAAGCCGCCCTTTACGCATAAATAGAATTGCCATTTCTGGCGGCGGAGAGTACCAAGGAGCAAGTTGTTGTCTCAATGGCATTTCTGAACGAATCTAAAATTTCTTGAAAATGGGTGCGGTAAATTGAGTTTTGCTATCACCTCTTCCTCTGTTTTCTTCGTTAATAAGACTGATTTACTTTTCGCTCCCTTTTTCCAAGGGAAAAAGTCCCCCTATATTACCATGGCATATTTGCCAGTCGTCTATGAAGCTGGTGAGTCTTGTGTGTAGAGTATTGAAAACGGATTGGCTCAACTTGAAAGCGGTACCAAGAGAGCCACTGGTAAGTGAATTGAAGTCATCGAGGGGCACATGGTTATTTTTCTTACAGCAGATCTAATGATGACTTCCACGGCGAGTTCGCATGCTCGGCAAAACAGTGTCACTTTGAAAACCGCTACAAATGCGGAGTCTGCAATCACCTTGGTGAAGGAAGTTCGCCCCCATTTGTTTTTAGTGGACCTGCAGACTCCGGGATTGGAAATCGCCGCGCTGGGCGACGCGGTGCGAGGATTACCAGATGCCGTTTGCCCAATGACAATTGGTTATGCTCAACATGTCAATTTGGAGTCGCTGGACGAGGCTCGGCGAGCGGGTTTTGATCAGGTGTTGACCCGAGGTCAATTCAATCAGCAGGTTAGTGCGATCATTGCTGAAGCAAAATAACGTTGGTTGAATGACTGCGTTGGTGCGATTAGTCGTTTTGGTCAAAGAGTCTGTCATGGTAAGCGAATACTGCGACGCCAAGTTTTTCGGCGATACGAATCGTCTCACTTTCCTCAAGTATGATTGTGCGGTCTGCTTCAATCGCGAGCACCCGTCCCCCTTCGCGTGCGATTGTTTCAATGGTTCCCACTCCGATGGTGGGTACATCGAATCGCATGTCCTGATTAGGTTTTGAAACTTTAACAACTGTAAACCCACCCGCACAAAGTTGGCCTGCACGGGCGATGCACTGGTCAGTGCCCTCGATAGCCTCGACTGCGAGCACTGCTTGATTTTTTACCACGACAGTTTGCCCAATATCTAAACCTCCCATGGCCTTGGCCATTTGCCAGCCGAATCGAATGTCTTTTAATTGACTTTTGTTCGGTTGGTTCTTTGTCAGTGGCCCTGCTTTCACCAGTAACTCCGGAGCAAAATCAGTTGCGGGGGCGAATGTAATTCCCTCTGATTTATACAACTCAACGACCGTGTTGAGGAGGGTGTCGTCCCGCCGATCATTCGATTTTAAAAGAAGAAATGGATAGAAATGTCGCCAGAATACTAAATCGGGAAAGTGTGTTAACAAGTTAATTTTTTTTTGGAAAAGCAGAGTTTTAAATATCTTACCAGCCATAGTTGCGTGTTCTACACCGGCGTTGCGGAGGAATCTGCATTGGGCTCCCATGCGCGCCATTCCAAACACGCGATAAGAAGTGCAAATTTCTTTTAGTGCGGGGTCTGCATGGTCTTTTATTCCTGTGCAGTGAACTTCGTAGCCCTGGGCGATCAGTTTTCGTGCGATGCAGACAGGGAAGTGTCCCCAGCCGGCAACCAGACCAATTTTTTTGCTGTTGAGACTGGCTGGGTTTCGATCTTGAGTGACAGTGGCCATAGGGTTGTCTGTAGGCGGAGAATAGGGCTAGGCGGCACGCGAACCGTTGTCTTCAGAAACGTTTAGTTGATCAAGTTGTTTGGATATTCTTTTGACCGTTCGCCGAAGTTCCGGAAGCTTGGAAGTAACTGCCTGAATTTGCATTTCTGTTCTTGCCGGTCTTGCTGGAATTCCAAAAATCCGCTGGTTACTTTCAACATCGTGCATCAAGCCAGATTTCGCACCGATTGAAACATGTGAGCCAATATTTAGGTGGTCGGCCAAGCCAACTTGCCCTCCCATGATGACATAGTCGCCTGTTGAGCAACTGCCCGCAATTCCAACTTGCGAACAAAGCAGGTTGTGTTCTCCAATCATACAATTGTGGCCCACCATCACTAGGTTGTCGATTTTGGTTCCTGCGCCAATTGTTGTCGAGTCGTAGGTGCCTCGGTCGATTGTTGTGTTGGCACCAATTTCCACGTCTTCGGCAATGACTACATTTCCAAGTTGCGCGGAAAGAACATGGCGTCCGGTGTTGGATTGGTAGCCGAATCCGAATGCCCCTAACACCACGCCAGCGTGAAGGATGGAGCGGTCACCTACGATGGTGTTTTCGTACAGGACTGAATTCGGAAAAACCTGAACGTCTTTACCTAAGCTACAGTTTTCCATGATCGTAACATTGGGGTAAACGACTGTTCCGGATCCAATTTGGACGTTGTCCATGATGACCGCCCCAGGATGGACGCAGGCCCCTTCGTCAATGACCGCACTGGGACTGACAATCGCTTGAGGGCTGACGCCCGATTGAGTTCGTTGGACGGTTGGCTTAAATCGTGCGGCAATCTCAACAAAGGCCTGCGTGACATCTTCGACAATCAGGCACGCCTTTTCCGGAGGGTCCACGTCGAAACCAATAACCGCTGCAATCGCAGGGCTATTGAGAAAGTCATCGTAGTACCTTGGGTTGGAGACAAAGGTGATGTCACTTGCTGTTGCCCGAGAGATTGATGCTGCCCCGGAGATTTCGAGGTCTGGGTTCTTCGTTAATCGCCCACCAGTAATTTCGGTGAGCTCGCCTAAAAGCATCATGATTCAGGCATCCTTTCCTTAGAATCCAGCACAAGTTTATAAACGAGAATGAAGTCTTAAATGTAAGTCAAAGGCGGCTTCCGTGGCTATACTGATTTCTGATAGCAGCCGCTGAAAATGTCTTGAGCATTTTAAGGCCAGTTTACGAGGCTGAGTTTTATCTTTTGGAAGATGGTAGCTCCGCTTATTCGCGTGAAATTCCAATAAAAAAGCGAGCGCTTCGGGAATCGAAGGCTCGCTTGTATCGCCTTATTGAGGCAATTTAAATTGCGTCTATTCCTAAGAAATCAGTTCCTTTATGACCTTGCCGCCATTGGCAATTTTCATTGGTCGACCACTTTGGCTAGTGAAAGTGGTTTCGAGTGAAATTCCCAGAGAATGGCACACTGTCGCCATTAGATCTTCTGAAGATTGTGATGGCCCGACAACACTGGTTCCATCTTCGTTGGTCGCACCGACAGCGATTCCCGAGTTCATTCCGGCTCCACCAACAACAGCACTCCAGCTTCTGGCCCAGTGATCGCGTCCAGTGTTGCCATTAATTCTAGGGGTTCGGCTAAATTCTCCCATCCAGATCACGGCGACGTCATCCAGCATGTCCCGTGCGGCTAAATCTTCCATCAAAGCACTCATTCCGCGATCGAGCTCAGGAAGTTTCGTATTTTCGAGAGTTTGGAAAATATTCTGGTGGTTGTCCCAACCGCCAAGGCCAACTTCTACGAATGGTACGCCCGACTCAACCAAACGGCGTGCCATTAAGCAGCCTCGTCCGAAATTGGTTCGTCCGTAACGTTCCTGAACGTCATCGGGTTCCTGCATGACCTTGAACGCCTTCATTTGCTCGCTCGTCATGAGACTCAAAGTCTTGCTCAATACCTTAGCGTGCTCGCCGGCGGCGATTCCACGATTGGAATCGATGAAGCCAGATTCCATCATTTTGAGAGCCTGCATTCGCTGAGTCAGGCGGTCTGGTTCGATTCCCATGTCCAAGTTGCGAACCTGTCCGTTCGAATTGACGGAAAAGGGAGCCCAAGCCATGCCCAAAAATCCAGGCCCTTCGCTGTTACCGCCGACGGAAACAAATGGTGGGATTTCAAGATCTTCACGCGTTGCGGAAAGTTCGTGGGCAATCACAGAACCGTAACTTGGGTGTTTTACGTTCGGGTTGGGAACGTAGCCGGTGTGCATGTAGTACCGGCCTCGCATGTGGTCGGCTTCTCGGGTGCTCATGGAGCGCACGATCGAGAGTTTGTCCATGTTCTTTGCCATCATCGGCATGTGCTCACAAATTTGCACATCTCCGGCAGTTGAAATGGGTCGAAACGGGCCGCCATTGTTTGATCCCGGCTTAAGATCCCAAATATCCATGGTCGACGGTCCGCCACCCATCCAAAGTAAAATCGCAGCCTTCTTATTTTTCTTAAGCTGTTTAGTACTTGCCTTGAGAGTGTTGCCCAACGCGAGTGCCGTACCGGTCATGGCGGAAGCACCAGCGAGGTGACGCATGAAATGGCGTCGGTTCATGCCCTGAGGGGTTTTAAAATTCATGGCGTCGTCCTTTGTGAAAAAATCAGTTGCTGTTTTATTTTAATCGAATTGAAAGGCGTTGGGTGAGCCCAGAGAAAATTCTCCCGGTTTGTTGGGAGAAATTTAGTGGTTAAAGATAAATTCATTGGTGTTGAGGATTACCCACCAAACGTCGCGTAGCGCCTCTTTGGGGTCTCCATTTCTGGCTTTCAGGAATTGCTTAGCCAGATTCTTTTCGTCGCTTTTCGGTTTTCTCGCAAGTCCAGCGACGAACAGTTGTTCAACGCACTGCGAGTAGTTTTTGCCTGATTTTGCAAGGTTATCGATTAGACTTCCTTTTTTGGTGTCGATTGCCTGTTTGACCATGTCACCGTTGAAGAGCATCAAGACCTGGGGAATCGTGCCGTTGAAACTGGTCGATTCTTGTCCTTCGTCGGTGCCAAAAGCTTGATTAAACTGGCCAAGCCAAGTGTTTTTCTTTCGCTCTCGCTCTTCGTAGCTACCTTGAAGTTCAATTGCTTCGGTCGCAACCATCATCGATTCGTAGAGTTGTTCGGCTTCCATTTGGCGAAGATAGAAATGCGAGAACTTTGGTGACTCACCAAGTAGCGGATCATCGCTTTGATTACCGGATGAACGCTTGCTAGAAAGACTGTAAGGTTTGCTTAAGGCAACCCAGGAGATCAGTTTTCTGAGATCAAATTCTGCGCGGCGAAATTCTTCTGAAAGAAACTCAAGCAACTCTGGGTTGGAAGGAATGTTGTGTGGCCCAAGGTCATCGACCGGTGCTGTAAAACCATATCCCAGAAAGTGCGCCCACATACGGTTCACGATCGATCGTGTCATGAACGGAGACGCGACCATCATCTTGGCGAGTTCTTCGCGGCGGTTGACGACATTCACCAACCCACTCCGTTCGATCTCGCTGCCATCGACAAAGACGGGGTAGGCAACCTTGCTCAGGCCATTTCGCATTTCGAAAAAGATCTCTGATTTACCTTGGCTTTCGCCTCGGAAATCTTGATCGGCGAGTTGGGCCACTCCGCCGTCCCTTGGTCGGGCTCCACCTGGGAAGGCTCGCACCTGCCGAAAGAACGCATTCATTTCCCAGTACTTCTGCTGTTTCCAATCGTTGAATGGGTGGTTGTGGCACTGAGTGCATTGCACTTGCAGACCTAGGAAAATTTTTGTTGTCGCCGCCGTTGCGAGCGAAGCTTTTTCCTCATTGACTTTGTCAATTAAGAAGTTGGTCGCTCCATTGAATTTTTCATCTCCTGGTGTCGTGGACCCGGTAGCAGTGACCAATTCGTAAACCATTTTGTCATACGACTTCTCTCGAGCGAACGAGTCCCGCAAATACTTTTGCATTCCAGGGCGACTAATCATCGAGTCGTTATCGTTCCCGCCCGTTCGACCGATTAGTAAATTGGTCCACACGGTTGTCCAGTTTCTCGCAAATTCTTCTGTATAGCTGTCATCGTAAAGTAGTTTTTCAACCAGCTTTTTCTTTTTGTCGGAGTCGCGAGACTCCATAAACTCAGTCGCTTCAGCGTATGAGGGTACCCGCCCGATAATGTCGAGATAAACTCGCCGGCACCATTCGCCATCGGTTGCCTCTTTCGAGGGCTTTAATTCATAGTCAGTCCAAAGTTGTTCCACTAGCTTGTTAATTTGCAAGACAGTGGAATCCGCATCCGAGGCGGAGGTTGTCCTGAATGAAACTGGAGAAGTCTGAGCGGACGAGGTTGCTGCAAAGCCGAGAATCAAAATGGCCGAACAAAGATAGTTTGCTGCGTTTAACAAAGTGTTCGTCTTGAACTGCTGGCCCATTGATTGTCCCTGGTGGTGGATTTGAGTTGCACGGTCAGAAACAATCCGCTCGTCAGTGAGACGACATTGTCGCTGAAATTATTACAGTATTCTAGACTCGGCTCTGTTTATGATTCAACTCGATTGTCTTAAAATTGCACAGGTGTATCATTTTGGTGTATCGAAATTGAACATCTTGGGGAGGTCCTCCCGCTTTTACTCACGCTGTTCAGTCTCGATTCCCGAGAAAAATGGCCTAGACTGCTCTAAAAGTGAGCAGTCTAGGCACTGCCTCGTCTCTTTTCGCCAAAAGCAGGAGTTAAACAACTTCCAGCGAACCACTTCCAACTATTACTGAAGCAATCTGTGTGCCAAAAACGACGAGACTGATACGGTATTTCTTGGGGTGGCGAAAAACTCACTCTTTCGAAGGTTTCTTTGCTTAGCCAAAATGCCGTATGTTTTGGTGGTTTTACGGCAAGCAACGTTTACGATCTAAATCATATTCTATTTGTGTTTCATGGAAAGATACTACATAAGATGCCTGTCAGCGCGTTGAAAATGAAAAATATGCGTTTGTAAACCCGAATTAAATGGGTTTGATGGCGATATCAACACGGGAATGCCTCGGTAAAAGGCTCATTGCGCAATTTTAGATGATTTTTTTAAGGCCGAGTGACTTTCGGTGCGAGTTCACCATTGCAAAAGCTTGAGGGCTGTTTTTGATGAATTTGACCAACTGCGAGGTAGAGCAATCGAGACGCTGCGCTGTTGCGGCTGGATTAAAGTCATGAAAATTCAGGAAATCAAGCGCTTCGGCAAGTAGTGCTGGGAAATCAGGGTGTTTCTGGCTGACTTTGATTTTCCTTTTTTCGAGTCGAGATTTCCACCGTTCGCTTGGGGCAGATTCCAAGGATTTTTGAGTCCGAAAGCCAATTGCGAGGTTGGTTTTCAGTCTTCCGATTGCCACAGTTTTATTTTTGTTTTGACTTCTTGCTTCGCTTGCCTGGCCGGATATCCCAGTGGGGAGGTGGGTTATTACGATTGCGGTTTCAACTTTGTTTCGATGTTGCCCGCCCGGGCCGCTTCCGCGCGTGCGTTTCACCGAGCAATTTTTGAGCAGCGATAGATCGGATTGGCTTGCCGGATGTTGGGACACTTTGTTTATTAGCTCGATATCTAAATTGGCTGGTAAATTCAAATTTAACTGACTCGTAATGCCAATTGAAGAAAGCGCTGGAAGTTTACGAGCTGTGAAGGCAAGAGGGTGATTTTGAAAACTCTAGTTTGAAAGCCTGAATTTGATACAACCTGCATTCAACAGGCTAAAAATCAACATCCTAAATTAACAAACCTGAATTCTAGCTTTAAACAGGTAGGGGTTGCAGAATTAAAAGTTTACAATAATTCTCGTAATCTGGTTTGATTAGTCAGCACGAAAGACTGAGCTCGACATGGCACTTGAAGAAATTGGCCCTTACGAAATCAAAGGTGTATTAGGCCGTGGTGGCATGGGTTCGGTTTTTCGTGGGGTTCACAAAGATACGGGTGAAGTACATGCGGTCAAAGTCTTGGCTCCCAATTATGCGAACGACGACCATTTTCGCGGTAGGTTTGAAGCCGAAATTGAATCGCTTCTGAAGCTAAACCACCGCAACATTGTCCGTATCTTGAGTTTTGGGCAAGAGGACGGAATGTTATTCTTTTCCATGGAACTGGTGGAGGGGAATAGCCTTTTTCAAATGCAAAAAAGTGGCTATCGATTTGACTGGCGAGCCGTGTTGCAAATCGCTAAGGATGTCATTGCTGGCTTGAGGCACGCTCATGATCGAGGGATTATCCACCGCGATCTTAAGCCGGGTAATTTGTTAATGACCTATGACGAAAATTCTAAACCTGACTTTGTAAAGATCACCGATTTTGGCATTGCCAAACGGTTTGGTTCATCGCAGAACACTGGGCAAAATGTCCTGGGAACGATGGATTTCATGAGTCCAGAACAGGCAAATGGTGGGTTGGTCACGATACGGAGTGATCTCTACAGCCTTGGTTCGGTGATGTACGCACTCCTGTCGGGCAAGCCTCCGTTTCGAACCAATTCGGTGGAAGGTTCGTTGAGCAATTTGCTGCGGGCTCCAGCGCCGAGTATTTCAGCTTCGTTTCCGGAGGTTCCGGCTGAGATCGATCTTTTGATCCGGCGACTGATGGCGAAGCGACCCGAGGATCGGATTCCAACTTCGCTGTCCTTACTTCATCAAATCGAGGAAGTCGAATCGGCTCTGCGCGAGAGCAGCGAAGCAAGGACGACTCATCGTCCAGAAGGTCAAGAGCGTGTCGATACATTTGACGTCGGAGATCCAGTGACACGTGAAAATACTGGGCGAGCTGACGCGAAGAAGGCAGCCCGGAAAGTCAGCGTTGTAAATACTGACAGGCAGACGGTTGAGTTTACGGATCACAAGAGCCAGCAGATTGATACGATGCCGGTGCGAGAGGATTACTTTGAAACCGTGACGGACAAGGTGAGGGAGCAGCCATATGTCGCTGATTTTGAGCCTCGGGAAAGCAAAGGTGCTTGGCGACTTCTCTTCGCTTTTTTGTTTGTGGTTGTGATCGGTGTCTATGGCGTGTGGCAGGCCTATAAACCGCCTAGTGCTGAGGAATTGTACGCGGCGATAGAGACAGGTTCGAGTAAGCCTGATTCGGTGGTTCTTGAAATCAGCCAGTTTTTAGAGCTTTACCCGGACGATGAACGGGCTGATCAAGTTTTAGAATTGGGGCGTGTCGGAGACGCGATCAAGCTCTATAAAAGCCGTAGGAAATTTCTGACTGCCAAAGGTTCATCAAGGTTGAGTGACATTGAACAGCGTTTCCTGCGTATTGTCGAAAGCGCGGATAAAAATCCAATCAAGGCAAGCAAAGAAATGGATGTTTTCGTTAATTTTCTTAGTGGCGTGGAATTGGAGCCGCGGGACCAAGCCTGTTTCGAGGCGGCCGTTGCCTATCGAATTAAAATCAAGCACGATGCGTTGAGTGAGTTGCGAGGTAACCTGAATCGCATTAGGTCGGTGCTCGATACTGCCTTGAAGACAACGGATGTTGACGAGCAAGTCAGGTTATACAAATCAATTATCAGTTACTCAAAAGATATTGATTGGGGGCGGTTTCCAGATTCACGTCGAGGAAGCGACATGGTTCAAAAAGCTCAGAGGATGTTGTTGCAACTTGAGTCGGCCCATCCTGAATCCTTCCAGAAATGACCAATTCCTGTTTAAAGCAATCGCATTTCGCGTAGATCAACTCCTCACCCCAAGGGTGCGAGGGACGGTGCGTCCAAGTGACGAACTGGAATAAACGAGCGAATCGAGATGATGATTTTTATGAGTAATTTTTTTACACAAAGACACCGTTATTATGCAATCCTATGAACTCTGTTTGGAATATCATACGTTCGTGTAATTTATCATTCTGATCTGCGAGTGCTTCGTCACCCGTTTGTAATATAGAGTATCTAATGTTTCGTAGTTGAGCCAAGTGAAATTCAATGAGCATCGAGGACCTGTCGGAGATACATCGTCCGATTACTTCTTTATTTCCAAGCTTGAAGGACGATGATTTCGATCGTTATTGCCTTTCCAGTGATGACGTCGATTTCTTTCACGAGCAAGGTTACCTTGCGGGCATCCAATTGCTGGATGCCGCACAAATCGAAGTATTAAAACGAGAACTGGCGGAGTTCTTTGATCCTGAACATGCTGGCCAAAACCTGTGGCATGAGTATCATACCAACGAGTCAAATGACCCGGACCGAGTGCTTTTTCATGCGTTGGGTGCGTGGCGACTGCGACCTGGTTTTCACGACTTGCTTTGGAACCCGGCATTTTTGATTCCCGCGTGTCAGTTGCTCGGTGGCGGAGTGCGATTTTGGCATGATCAATTATTTTGTAAACCTGCGAAGCACGGTGGAAATGTTGCGTGGCATCAAGATTATTCTTATTGGACGCGGACTCAACCGATGGCTCATTTGACTTGCTGGACGGGATTAGACCGTGCGACTCAAGAGAATGGTTGTTTACAATATATTCCCCAGAGTCATCGCTGGGACTTACTTCCAATCACTGGCTTGGCGGGTGATATGACAGCGATTCAAAGTGTACTGACCGACGCGCAGTGGGAGACCTTTCAAAATCCTGTTTCAATTGAACTCGAGCCCGGGCAGTGTGCGTTCCACCATCCGTTGATGGTACACGGTTCATTTGATAATCGAACGGAGCAACCGCGTCGGGCGGTCGTGCTGAATTTAATACGTGATGGAGTCGAGTCATTTACCGATGATGAGTTGTTGCCGGGGGTGCCGGTCATTCCCAGCGGCCAAAAAATGGAAGGGCAGTTTTTTCCACTGCTCTATTCTGCGCCATGAGAGGTTCTTTGCCGGAATCCATATAAGTGATTTTTAAAATGCAACGCGAGGCGAAACAGTTGAACGATAATTTTTCCGATACCGAAGATCAGGTTGCTGTAAATCTAGCAAGTCGGAGCTATGCGATTGAAATTAAGCCTGGTTTGATGAGTCGACTTGCGGAGAGACTGGGTCGTTTTGTTTCGGATGAGCATGTAATTTTAGTCACAGATAACAACGTCGCTGAGTTGTATCTCGAATCCGTTGTTTCACAGGTTTCAGAGATTGCTCAACGAGTGGATGTCATTTGTGTAAATTCTGGCGAAGAGTCAAAATCAATTTCCGTATGTAACGAGCTGTGGCAGAAGATGGTCGATTTTAATACCGATCGTCAGTCTGTAGTTGTTGCGTTGGGTGGAGGCGTCGTCGGTGATCTGGCTGGGTTTCTGGCTGCTTCGTTTGCCCGTGGAATACGATTTATTCAAATTCCGACAACGCTGCTTGCCCAGGTTGACAGTAGCGTCGGTGGGAAGGTTGGAGTCAATTTGCCCAGCGCGAAAAACATGGTTGGCGCTTTTTGGCAACCGGAAGTGGTTTTGATAGATCCCCTCGTTTTAGAGACTTTGGACGAATCCAATTTCCGTGGGGGACTCGCCGAGGTAATTAAATACGGATTGATCATGGACGTCGATTTCTTTGCCTCTCTTGAGGCTTCGGTTGATCTGATCGGGCGACGGGAAGCAGAAGCACTTACCAAGTGTATCGCTCGCTGTTGCCAATGTAAGTCAGCGATCGTCGAAGAAGACGAACGAGAAACTTCTGGCCGTAGAGCGATTTTAAATTACGGGCATACTTACGGGCATGCAATTGAAGCTGTGTTTGGTTACGGGCGTTTTCTCCATGGTGAGGCAATTGCAATTGGCATGACGTGTGCAGCCCGCTTGGCACGCGACCTCGGAATGGTGCAGGACTCTTTTGTAGAGAGGCAAACCGAGTTGTTTCGAAAAATGAAGCTTCCAGTTGAGTGTCCTGCAGAGCGTCACGATGAGCTAATCGCATCGATGAAACACGATAAGAAAGTCGCGAGGGGAAAGTTGAAGTTGATTCTTCCGGTTGGTATTGGCGAGGTCGTGGTCCTGGCAGCTCCCGATGATCAGCGGATTCTGGACAGCCTAAAGAATTGAAGAACAAGTTGCCCGGCTCGGCAATTGCTTTTTTAAACGCCCCAGCCCGTTTTAGATGGACTGGCTTGCGTTGCCTCGCCCTGAGATGAATGGCTGGTAGTTTAGCATTTTGAAATTGGGGGCGGAACTCAAATCGTATTCAATTTGACGCCAGCGAATTTGTCTGCAGAACAGTGACTTGATCGAGGATGCACCATAGATTAGCTGGCATACAGGTACCAATAAAAACAGCTTGGTTATTCGCCAGAGAGTTGTGTTGCCCATCGTTTCGCCACGTAATTGGGCGCTTTTCGCAGCAACATTTCTGGAAACCGAATATGCCAATGTGGAGAGGACTCCGCTTAAAAGCAATGCCGTCGCACAAGCGATCAAAGCGGTTCCGTTTCCAATTATGACAGCCAGAATCAAAATGGTGAAATTGGTCAGCATGAGAACATTGCTGAAGCAAGCGTGGATAACAGAGAGAAAAAATGTGTTTTCGTAAAGTCGAGACCATGTCAGCATGCGAGTCACCCACCGATTCGCGTACGAGGCTGAGCAATGTTCGCGATTGATCATGATGAGAGATGGAGCAAATTCAATCTTTAGTCCCTGATCCTGAATGGCTTTCTTAAGAGGCCCGTCGTCCACAATCGACTTCGACCAAATCGAAATTAAATTAGAGGATTCCAGTGTGGATTTCCTCATTGCAAAACTACCGGCCCACGGGTTGGCAAAATATACTGAAAAGACAAGTGCACCAGCGTTCCAGACGCTTCGGATTAGTGAACCGGAGCCGGATGAAATGGGTGGCTCAAACCACTGACTGCCTGTGACTCCCCCGATTTCTTTGTCTTGAAGAGGTCCCGTTAATTCGGCTAGCCAGGTTTCGTGAGGCGCGACGTCGGCATCCAGAAACGCTACAAATTCTGTCTCTTGCGTCAAATGCTCAACGGCCTGGGTAATGGAATGGCATTTGAGGCTACAGGTGTCGCGAGGTGTATTCATGGCGTGAATCAACAGGCGATCGTCCGGGTCGAATTTCGACTTGATTTGATTTGCGACTTCCCATGCTGGGTCGTCCACGTGGTCGACCACAAGATGGATTTGGAAGTGGGTATACTTTTGCTGGAGAACGCCGGTGAGGGAAGCTTCGAAAGTAGGGTCACAACCCCGCACGGACATAATGACGGCCGTCATCGCTTGCTCGGATTGGCTGTCAGTTTTAAGAGTCTTCTTTGAGAACCAACGTCCGAATGAGATCGCGATTGAAAGCTGAATCAGCGCTGCCGCAAAAATGACCTGACCTGCGAAGATTGCGGTAATGGTGAGCATGGGTTATCTCGCCAATAGGTCGAATACTAATCGGATAAAACGCGGTGCGTCTGCCCAAAAACTAGGACTGATTAGCTTGGGGAGCTCTTTTTTAGGACCATCTTGCGTCATTCTCCAGGTTGCGGTTGAACCGGAAATAATATGGCTCCCTTCCGCAAGGCGTCGATTCTCTTTGGCCTCGGTACCGGAGACGTAGCATCCCCACCGATTTAGTGAAGCATGCGAGTAATCATGAATTTGGTGAATTGCAGTTACCATTTTTGACAAATTAACGACTGGAACTTTAGTTTGTTTTGCCGAATGAATCATCCAGTTGTCCCAGTTGCCCCTCCCAACGGCAAACGGTGGAATGTTCTGGTAAAGTTGGCGATTGAAAATGAAATATTCTTTACAGACGTTGGAGGCACGCACTCCCTTGGTTTGGCATTCCTGCAAGAGACGTTGGATTTGAGTTGCCTGCTTAAAGTCAATTTTGCGATCTACATTTAAATCAGTGCGTTGGCCAAAAGCAACGAAATGGGGGAAGTGGGATTCGCGGGAAAGTTGATGGATAGCATTGGGAAAGTCTCTTGTCAAAATGACATCACAATTGCAATAGGCAAGGTAGTCGGTGGTAGTTTCCTGATGGGCAAGTTGAAAGGCCGAGTCGAGCAACGGCGTGCCATGTTCATTGCATTGTAGGCCACTGATGTGACGGACACCAAACTCTTCTGCCGTTTCTTTGATACCAGCTTCATCGCCCAGAAGAAGCACTTCGACGTCTGGTTTCAATGCGGCCCAGGATTGAATCGCATTTCTTTGAATGAGATCGGCTTTTCCACCGAAGGGTTTGGGAAGGGCAAAAACAGTGACTGTGGGTAGAGGATGATTGTTGGTAAGCTCGCGGGCTTCGATACTGACGTCCTGCGGGACTGTAGCTTGGGGGTCGGGGTTGAGCATGGATCAAATCGCGATAATACCGCTAAGCGAAAAGTTTAACGCTAAGCGAAAAGCAAACGCGCCTTTCGATAGTTAATAACCCATTTTCGAATCCAATAAACGGCGGTTAAATCCCACCAGCGCTTGAGGCTGAAATCAGGCCGCTCAGGCCGCCATCCCGCCCATGCTGTTTGGTCGAGACTCTCATAGAATTTTTCACGGAGTGGGTGGAAAGGGTGAAATTTCCACGGCTTAAATTCCGTTGTGAAGTGAATCAGTGCTGGGCGGTCTCGCATCTGAGAAAATTCTGCAGGATTGATTGGGCAATGGTCATTATTTGGGAATTCAAAAACATGGGCTCCCTGATTCCATCTCGGTGGGAGTTGCCCCCACTGCCCTGCGAAGACCACGTTGAGTGCGTACTGATCCCAACACCAAACATAATTTGAATTTTCACGGAGGCAGGTCAACAGTTTTTGGTCGATTGATTCTCTTCGCCAGCGGTTTAGATTGAGCACCATGACCCCACTATTAAAATAGGGCGCTGAGCCATCTAGATTCAGCTGTCGCCAGTTGGGAATTGGCGATATTGCAGCTAGGTGGGGGATGGCTTTTTTAAGCGTTCCGAGTTTCGCCTGTGCTTCGTAGGCGTCGACAAAGGGGCACGCAATATCAACGGCTGCCAGACAATAGTGTTCGCCTACGTCAAAATTCCAAAGTTCTGTTAGATCGCATTGGACAAGGACGTCAGAGTCCAGATAGATCACTTTTTCAATCGTATCAGGTAGAAGTCGAGCTGCCAAAAGTCGAAAGTATGCTGCGTGAGTGATGTGGTGAGAGACTCCGAGGTCGCTGAATTCTCTGAGATTAGGTTTCAGGACGTGAATGGAAATTGGAAGGTCGACCAGTGTTTCCCGGAGGCCCATCCAGTTAGCTTCGGAGATGCCGCCATCCATCAGAATGACGTGAAGGTGATTCCCGTTTTTAAGCGATGAAGCGGCGGAGTGGAGGGTGACTGCAAGCGGCTTCACGTAATTGTCATCCGAAGCGCAAAGGACAATTGGATCCTCAACGGGAAGAGTTTGAAAGGGTTCAGATTGAAGGAGTTCTTGAATCATTCAACGAGTCGATTTCAACTTTTTTCAGGCTTTACTTTGATGTAACAAACGGAGAAGTGTTGCTGGCTCTCAGCAGTCTATTATTGCACGAAATAGTCTAATTTGTATTATTCGTTGTGAAATCTGCATTTGAATTTAGCGGTTCGGGTTCGATAATCGGGCAAGTTCCATCCAGTTTGTTTTTACGTTTGCCCATTTTTTCCATTAAACCAAGCATCTTCTGCCGAACGCGAACAATCGGCCCTGCAATCGGGTGTTTCTCGATTTGTTCGAAAATTTGATGAGCTTCATCTAACTCAGCGCGGAGTTGAGCTTGCTCCGATTGAAGGTGAGCGATTTCTCTTCGGGAATGAGCAAGTTGTGCTTGAGTTTCGACCGGCTGTTCTTGTTGGAATTCAGCGGTATCAGGATAGAGCTGTCGATGGGAGAACAGTGGAGATGCCGTTTCGGCTGGCTCTAAGATTGCGTCAGGAAAAGCAAGTGAATTTTCATGCAGCTTTGGCTCCACCGCTAACTGTTTACTGGCGATGGCAAGCATTTGTTCCACAAGGTCGACGAGCCGGTCAGTCGCATTCGCTGAATTTTGCAACGCGTCGCAAAGTTGGGTCTGTTGGTAGAAAAGATGCTCGGGTGTCGGCTGAGCTAGTTGCGCAACGACCGTTGGAATTTGATGGGCCGCTGAAATTGTCCAGCCAGCATTCACGTAGCGCGGACAGTTGTGGTAATCCAATAGTGCCGTGGGAATTCCCAGTCGCATGGTCTCAAGCATAGCCGTGGAGGCAGTTGTAATTACCGCATCAACTTGAGCTAGTGTTTGGTTCAATTCCTGGCCAGTGAGATCGTTTAATTCATTGGTGACACCGAGTTTGTCCGCCAAACCTCCAGTCAATCTCCAAACGACTCTAATATCGAGGGAGTCAGTTGAGGGAAGCCGGCTGGTCAAATTGAGTTGGGCATTTTCGTTGAGCCATTGCTTCAGGTCTTGAAGACTCTTTTCGACGGCGTCGATTTGGGTCGGAGTAAATCCGGGAGTTTTGGCCGTCATGACCAGAACTCGAAATTCTCGATCGTTACGGGGTGGGTGGGGTTGGGCAGGTATAGAATCTAGTCGCGGGATTCCGACGACTTCTGTTTTTCCTGAATTGCCCCACTGTTTGAGGACATGGGCCTGGGAAGCGCCAATGCAAGCAGCCTTATGAGCAAGGATGGGGCGCATGGTATAAGGGCAGGCCACTTCGTCGGGTAAATTATCCCACGCATTTCGCCATTCCAAGATACCATCGATTAAATACAGGGTCGCCACGTTGTTTCGTTTTAATTCAGTGCAGCAGTCTCGAAAGCGATCAAAATGCTCTGAGTAAAAGATTGCGAGATCGCCGGAATTGGCTTGTTGAACGACAGCAGCCGGAGAGGCGATTTTGACTTTCAGCCGCTCCCGGAAAGGGGCGGCATGGTGGGAGACCTCGGTGGGTTCGCCTACAAAATATACCGAGGGTTCATTCATGATTTTTTAGAATCGATTAAGAAATAAAATTGATGGAGTTCGACCGGCTTAATCGAGGTCTACAGAAAGGCCGTCCTTGCGAGAGCAGAGTCGAAAAAGAGATTCTTCGTCGGTGTTGATGGGAAGCGAGTGAACACTGCCATCTCCAAACGCAAAGTTAACGACCCCGACATGACCGCTACCAAAGATAGGATATTCGCCGGGTGACAAAACCAGTGTACGGCTCGTTGCTAGTCCCATCGCGAATCCTCCAATGCGCATAAATGTCTCGGGTTCGTCGCCATTGTAGATCGAACCGTCACCCCAGCCTTGTGATTTTAATTCACCGTAGGTGCTGACGTATTTTTCTCCAATGAAAATAGTATTCGACAATCCATCTGTGATTTCAGCGTGTCCATATCGTCCCCGTTCGGTTCCTTTTAGTCTTCCATTAACAACCGGGTTTTGACTTGCCAGGCCCGAGTTAAAAACACCATCGACGGGGTCTTGGAATTTTGCCCAGACATCGAAGGGGAAAAACCGAGGGGTTCCGGCATTTCCAGCGTAGTCGCCGATCGCTCCGATGGGCCCCTTGGATTCACTAATGCTGACATTGCTTCTTCGGGGCCGGGCTGAACAAAGCATGACCGGCATGGTGTTTTGAACAACTGCCGGGTCTTGAACTTGGTATTTTTCTTGAATCTTGAATTGGTCGTAAAGGTTATTCATTTCGAGGAACGGCATGAGATAAACCGGCCAGGTTACAAATTCATCCGCCGCCCGCGAGGGAGGGTAAAGTTGTTTAGCAGATTCGTAGTTGTGAATTGCCAAAACAATTTGGTGAAGATTGTTTTGACAGGCAGTTCGCCGAGCTGCTTCGCGTACCATTTGAACCGCGGGCAACAGCATTCCAATCAGCGTGCCGATGATTGCGATGACGACTAATAATTCGACCAATGTGAAGCCGGATTTGCGGTTCATGCGTGGGCTCGGAGATAACGGTGATTCGCTCATGATCTATTATGACGCACATTAAGTAGGACTGTTCCCATAAGGATAGGAATTTGATCGAAATTCCAACCCCGCGAGGGTTCAGGTTTTCGACTCCAGCGAGGGTAGACCCCTATTTTTTATGGCGCAACGCGTTGTCTAGCTCGGAATAAACTTCTTGGTCCGAAAATCCCGTTTGGGACAGTTTTGCGGCAGCGTCTTGGAGTGAGTGTCGTTTGGACGGGCTTTGGGCAATTTGTACAAGGCAGTCGATCCACTCTTCGGATGCGTTGCAAACCATCACAGACCCACCAGATTGAACCGCAAGGCCGTCCATTCCCATGCTTGTTGTGACCAGCGGCTTTCCAAAAAAGATAGCCTCACAGTTTTTAATTTTAAGACCTGTGCCAAATTCTACTGGATTAATTACGACATCAATTTGATGGTAAAACTCTGCCAATTCACTAACGCAGCCAATGCTTGTGATGTTGTTGTGTTCCCGCAGGCGATTCGAAGAGTCGGCAGAAATTGCCTCACAAATTAGGCCGGCAATAACCAAGCGAATATTGCATCGTTCAGAGATTTTTTTCCATGATTGGCTGATGAAATTATTCAATGACAAGAAGTTAGATTGGTTGGCGGAAGCGAGGTATCCAACGGTGAGAACTTCTTCAGTTCCTCTTGGTTTTTTCTGTGAAGAGAGTTGCGGGGGAGAATGACCGCAAACTAAGACGTTCTGTTCCGGGGCTAGATCGCGAAAGAGCTTGGCTTCTTCATCTTGTATCGCGATTACCGTGTCGAATCCTTGGATTGCCTCGGTTTCTTCCTCCGGGCTGATGTTGAGCCAGTGAACCAGTCCCCGTTCAAGAAACTGTCTGTTGCGAATATGGAGGATATCGTGAGTGTCGAGAAGGCAATGGATGCTGTTTCGTTGGCTCGCAGTTAAGGCTTCTAAAAGATAGCTGAGTTTAACGTATTCGATGATGATTGAATCGGGTGCGAAGGAACGAACTGAATCCTGAAAGGCATTGATCGCCCAGGGCCACCGATAATCATCGAGTGTGGTTGTGTTTTTATTTGCAGACTGGGCAGGTGACGATTGATGTTTTTCAAAACGATGTTTTATCGCTTTTAGGTACCACGAAATTTTCTTACTTAGTTGGCGAGGTGGATGACTCGAATGTTTAAACTCTATGTCAAGGTTTTGCGAGCTAATCGCCTGCTGGTCTTTTTCTGTAATTTCTCGATCGACATGATTGAGTTTGTCAGAGGCGCAAAGGAAAAAAATACGAACGGTGTATCCAGATTGACGCAAGAATTCTACGAGGCGTGCGATTCGTTGTTCAGCGCCGGTCGATCGCCGCCAAAACGGTAAATCGGTCGCGAGCAAAATGCGGTGCGAAGTCAAAGGATTGCCAAAGTGTGAAACAGTAAGTTGAAGCGTTTGTGAGCGGCTGTTGCCGGTTTCAAATTTTATCGAGCCAACCTGCGGTTAACAACTTAATTTCAAAATTGCCAAGGCGGCTTGTTAAAGCGGGAGTTCGATAGAAAATAGAAGTTTTAACAATGATCGCTTGTCCGCGGAGAAGAGTAAATTGAAATCTTATCAACCAAATATTAACCGATACGACGGGCGCATGATTTACAGGCGATGTGGTCGATCTGGACTGAAACTGCCGGCGGTGACGCTCGGTTGTTGGCACAATTTTGGCGGTAATGCTCCGACCGAAAATCAGCGTCAAATGATCTACACCGCGTTTGATGCCGGCATCACGCATTTTGATTTGGCCAATAATTACGGACCGCCCTATGGAAGCGCCGAAAAAAACGTCGGTCTCATATTGAAGGAACTGCCGAGGGATGAAATATTAATTTCTTCAAAGGCTGGCTACGACATGTGGCCAGGTCCCTACGGTGAGTGGGGCTCACGTAAATATATGCTGGCCAGTCTCGACCAGTCCTTACGTCGGGTGGACGTCGATTACTTTGATGTCTTTTATAGTCACCGCTTTGATCCAGATACACCTTTGGAGGAGACGCTCGGAGCATTGAATACCGCCGTTCAGCAAGGCAAAGCGTTGTACGTTGGGATTTCAAGTTACTCGACACAGCAGACGGAAGAAGCGGTGGAAATTTGCCGGTCTAATGGGTGGGAGCGTTTGTTAATTCACCAGCCAAATTATTCCCTTTTTAATCGTTGGATTGAGGAGCGTCTCACGGGTGCCTGTGAGGAGAGTGGGATGGGGTTAATTGCGTTCTGTCCACTCTATCAAGGTTTGCTCACAGATAAATATTTATCTGAAATTCCAGCTGGCTCTCGCGCGGCAAATTCCCCCAGTACGTTGCGGCCGGAGGAGTTGCGAGCCGAGGTCTTAGAGGTTGTTTCCAATCTCAATACGCTCGCTTTAAATCGAGGCCAAACGCTTGCTCAAATGGCAGTGGCGTGGATTTTGCGTTTGCCGCAAGTTACGAGTGTGCTTTGCGGAGCGAGTCGCCCTGAGCAAATATTAGAGAACTGTGCCGCCCTTGAAAATTTGCATTTTTCAGATGAGGAAATACAGGAGATCGATGGTCTGACTAAATCAATTGAGCTGCCAGCCTCGCTTTGGGCAAAGGAAAATGATAGCTAAATTTTCAGAACCCATTAAACTCGTTTTGGCTGCGGATTTTTATTGAATTCTTGGAGTAAAGAATGGAAGAGAAACCGATGGCGCGTTTGATGGTAACTGAAACCGAAGTTGATGCTGGCTTTTACAAAGCCGCACTCGAGGGAAGCGGCATCCCCGTTTTTATCAGTGGCATGGAGGGCTCGGCATTCGGCGCCGCTTTGGATGGACCTAACGAAATTGAAATAATTGTCTACCAAAAAGACCTCGAAGCCTCTCAGGCGATCGTTGCGGAGTTAGACGAAGAGCCCGAAGATGAAATTCCAGCCTGGAATTGTTCCTGTGGCGCGGAAGTTGATGAAGGATTTGGTGTTTGTTGGTCTTGTGGCGGGGAGTACGATGCTGCTGCGAAATCAATTGATAGCGATAGCAACTCTGGCTGATGAAAATGATTAGTAACTTTTTGATTGTTGATTAAATGGCAAAGAAAAAACCTAAACGACGAACTGGCTTTCCTCCCGCAGTTGAAGTGCCAGTAGCACCGAAAACAATCAGCAGTACTGGGCAGCGTCCGATGCGTTGGAGTTTGATTGTGTTGTTTTTGGTGATTTCTGTCGGAGGGACCTACCTTGCTGTATGGCTTCGGCAAAACGACACATCTCCTCGTTATACCTTTAAGTTAATTGAGAAATACCCTCACGATGAGAAGGCTTTTACTCAGGGGTTGCTCTTCCACGACGGATATTTGTGGGAAAGCACTGGACGCTATGGAGAGTCAACGGTCCGCAAGATAGATCTCGAAACGGGGGAGGTGTATTTGCAACACCCGCTTGACGATAATTTGTTTGGTGAGGGAATGGTGCATTTTGGGGATCGCCTAATCCAGCTGACATGGAAAGCTGGAAAGGCACTAGTCTATGACATGGATTTAAATCCAATTGAAGAATTCAGCTACTCGGGGCAAGGGTGGGGATTGGCGACCAACGGAAACGATTTAATTTTGAGTGACGGCAGTTCCGTTTTGAAGTTTATTGACCCCGAAACTTTTGAGGTAAGAAAATCGCTTCGCGTTTTAAGAGAGGGCGGTGTCTATGTGGGGCAGCTCAACGAATTGGAATATGCAGGTGGAAAAGTTTATGCCAATCGATATCAAACGGATCTCATTTACGAAATCGATATCAACACGGGCAATGTCGTAGGCATCATCGACCTCGCCGGTCTGTGGCCAATGAGCGAGCGTCCTGCCGATGGTGTTCTCAACGGAATTGCAGTCACCCAGGATCGGCCTCCGCGAATGTTTGTGACGGGGAAGTTGTGCCCGTTCATCTATGAAATTGAGCTTGTCCGCGTGGAGGCTCCGTAAGTAGGCATTGTACGATGCAATTGGCTGCTGAGAATTGAGCTGTGGTCGGAGCAGGTTTAGGTTCTTACCCGTTTCGCAATCGCGGCGAAGTTCGCGAGCAATCAGCTTCGTTTGACTCATCAGGCAAGGTTGGTTACCAATCCGGGCGCCGGATGCCAAACATCATCACCGAGTTCGGATTACTTGGATTTTGAGGGTTGTGTGTTAGGAATTCTTAGTCGAACCCCAAGATACTATTGGACGATGACAAATCATGACTAACACTTCAACGGACTCTTGAAATTCGGGCGCTCTGTCTGTTTGGCAAGGTCAATGAAGCTGATTCAATCCGGCCTGATTTTGCAATATGACATACTGGAAATCCAAACTTATTGACGCCTATCGGTTTGCGTCGTGGCCTTATCGGTGGTCAATGCACCGCCGCATGGCGCGTTCCGGAAAAGTGCCAGTTTTGGCTTTGTGTTACCATCGAGTAGCTGATGATCATCAAAATCCCTGGACGATTGGATGTGATGATTTCCAGCGGCAAATCGATTGGCTGCAAGATCATTTTGAAATCGTTGATCTGCAAGAGTGCCAGCGTCGGATTCACAGCGGTTTCAATAAACGCCCGACGGTTGCAATTACATTTGACGACGGATATTCAGACAACTGCGATTTCGCTTTGCCAATGTTGATTGAAAGGCGAATCCCCGTAACTTATTTTGTTACCACGAAGCACACGCTGCACCAGCAAGCTTTTGAGCATGATTTAATAATTCAAAAGCCACTGCCAACCAACTCCGTCGAATCACTGCGGGCGCTTGATCTGGCGGGGGTAGAAATTGGTGCGCATACCCGGTCCCACCTTGATCTTGGTAAGGTGATTTGTGAAAAAACCTTGATCGATGAAGTCATCGCATCTTCGAGAGAACTTGAGTCTGTCATTGGGCGTAAGGTTAGGTACTTTGCATTTCCTTATGGCTTGCATCCCAATTTAAATGCAAATGTATTTGCGATGTTGAAAGAGGCTGGTTTTTTGGGTGCCTGCTCAGCCTATCTGGGGTGGAATGAAATTGGTTTGGATGAGTTTCATATCCAGCGAATTCAGGGGGACCCAAATTTCTCGCGTTTCAAAAACTGGATGACTTATGATCCGCGGTTGGGCCAAGTCAAGCGATTTGATTATTCAGGAGGTAAGTTTGACAAATCTAAATTGGAATCCCCACCTGCGAAGCCGTTTCCCGGAGTTCCGCTTGGAGAGATCAATTTGATGCCGAGCACCTACCAGCATCCGTCAGTTCAGTGAATGAGAAAGAAATGGTTTCGAAGCGAATTAAGGATTTGGGCCTCAGAGAATTCATTATTGCTTTGGGTAATTGAGTCGAGAAGTGGAATCTTGGTCTTGAAAACGCTTGTATCTTAAGAACAATGCTGGCATATTTAGGACTATTGGAAGTAAATTGTTTAGGGTGAATTTGGATGAAGCAAGTCACGGTTCCTGTGTTGGCAGCACTCGCGAAAGTGCTGAGTGGGGCGACCGTGCGCTGGATTGGTTGTGAGCCGGAGACCTGCCAGCGAATCTATTTTGCTAATCACACTAGCCATCTAGACGCGCTGGTTTTATGGGCTTCACTTCCTAAGAACATTCGTAATTTGACTCGACCGGTTGCAGCGGTGGATTACTGGCAGAGCGGTCCAGTTCGACGCTATATGGCGACTGTTTTCAATGTGTTGCTAATTGATCGAAAGAAAATCAAAGTACATAACAGTCCAATCGACATGATGTTGCGAGAAATTGGTGACGTTAATTCGCTAATTGTGTTTCCCGAGGGGAGTCGTAATTTATCGGGCAAGATGGGCGAATTTAAGAGTGGTCTATTCCATCTGGCTAAAAAGAGGCCTGATTTAGAATTGATGCCCGTTTACATAGATAACCTGAACCGGGTGATGCCTAAAGGTGAATTTTTGCCGGTACCACTTTTGAGTTGTATCTCAATTGGAGCACCAATTTGGCTTGAATCGGGTGAGAGCAAAGCGGAATTTCTGCAGCGAGCCCGAAAGTCGGTACTTAAAATGAAAGATTCTTGATTTCTTCGAGAGGTTATGGTTGGAATGGCTATCAATCCACCGAAACCGTACGCATAATCTAAACATTCCCCCCGCTTCGTGGCTGAGCCATAAATTGATCCGACAAAAATGATGACGTGAAATGTGATTGACGCGACGCTTACAAACTTACTTGCGATTCAGAACGAAACCGCATCTTCCTTGGTGGACGTACCAGGGACTTGGACAATAGGTTTGGTATTGCTCGTTCTAATTTCATTGGGAGCTTTGTTGGCGGCCGGGCAAACTTTAAAACGGAAACCTGAATCACACATTGATCCAGCGATCCTTCGGAACTTTAATAAACGCGTCACGTCCTGGTTGACGATTTGCGTGATGCTCGTCATTGCGTTGATGTTGCATCGTAGTGTGACGATTGCTCTGTTTGGCTTTGTTTCTTTTTGGGCGCTTCGTGAATTTATCACAATGACGCCAACTCGCCGCGGAGATCATCGGACGTTGTTCTGGGTCTTGTTTGGTTTTACACCCCTGCAATATGTTTTGGTGGGAATTGATAATTATGACTTGTTCACCATCGTGATTCCGGTCTACGCGTCGCTCTTTATTCCTGCGAGGATTGCTTTTGCTGGCGATCATAAGCGATTCCTTGAGCGGACGGCAAAGATTCAATTTGGATTGTTGATTTGTGTTTACTCATTGAGTCACGCGGCTGCTTTATTAAATTTGAAACTCGCAAAATGGGACTCGGCTGCGAGATCATGGGAGCTATGGGAAAGCGACACTTACGGATTACTGTTCTTCTTTATCGCGATGGTACAGGTTAGTGATATTTTGCATTTTCTTTGGGATCGCTTATTTGGTCGCCACGTGATTGCACCTGTGGTCAATGCAACAAAGACTTGGGAGGGGTTGCTTGGCGCTGCCTGCTGCACCAGTTTGGTCGGCATGGTCATTCAAGTTGTATTACCGGTTACGCCATTTACGTGGTGGGGTGCTGGATTTATGGCGCTGATCATCAGTATCATGGCGTCCTCCGGGAGCATGACAATGTCTGCTATTAAAAGAGACCGGGGTGTCAAAGAGCATGGCACGTTAGTTATGGGGCATGCAGGAGTATTGGATCGAATTGATTCGATTTGTTTTTCTGCTCCCATCTTTTTTCATCTGACGCGGTTCTTTACAGATGCTGAACGTCATATTGCCCAGGAAGTCATTGAGCAATCGGTTGCGGCGGCCACTCTGGGAATGTCTTGTTTTTCATTCATGGTCTAGATCAAATGAGAGCGCCGGATCAACTCGCTCTGGTAGCGGGATTCAGTAGTTCCATTTCAGCCCATTCCCTGCGGATTTTTCTTGAGGCGAATGGAGTCAGGGCGGTAGTAGTGGGAGACGTCATGAATGAGACCGGTCTCGAACTGGTTTCGGTTTATGTTCACGCAAACCAGGTTGAGACAGCAAAGGTCATCATTCGCGAGATTCCTGCTGCATCTGAGGTTTTGATACCGGCATGGAGATGCCTGTGTGGGGCAGAGGTCGACGAGGGTTTTCACTGTTGTTGGTCATGTGGCAAGGAAGCGGAAGAGCCCTCGAGTGAGGAGTGATTGGCAACGCTTATGCGTTGGAGTGATGAAGGTATGGCTAAAAGAGTGGCCGCAAGCGATTTCAGATTGTTAAGGATTCTGTTAAAGTGTGCCGGCAATGATCAACCAAAATTAAGGTAAAACAAATTTGTGGCTAGTTTAAAAAAAACAATTGAGATGTACGAGTTGGAGGTTCCATTTGAGGCTTATCCACGGCTTAAACATTACTGCCAGGCTTTGTGGGAAATCAACCAGGATCTAAACCTCACGCGACACACCACTCACGAGCTGTTTGTTACTCGTGATTTGCTCGATACGATTGAACTATCTAAGCTAATCCCCGAGGGCAAGGAGGTGCTTGATATTGGTTCTGGTGGGGGGGTGCCTGGTTTAGTGTTATCAGTGCTGCGCCCGGATTTAAAGATATCGCTAACTGATTCGGTAGGAAAGAAAGCTGCTGCTTTGGGTGAAATTGCAGAAGTTATTAACGCAAGCGTGGAGATCTACCATTGTCGTGCGGAAGAGTTATTGGAAGATTTTCGATATGACTATTCCATCGCGCGAGCTGTCGGTCCCTTGAAAAAAATGGGTACATGGTTCTCAGATTGCTGGCCGTCACTTGGCCGGCTTCTGGCAGTTAAAGGGCCGCAGTGGCTCAAAGAAAAAGCCGACGCCGATGAAATGGAGTTGCTTAAGCAAGTTGATGTGCGTGTGTTGACTGAATACGAAGTCCCCGGTGTCGATTGGAAAAGTGTGATTTTGCAATTGAAGGCAAGCAGTTGAGTTCGGATTTGGCTAAACGACCGCATATGCGATAACCAAAAGCAACCAGACTGTAATGCTTAAAAAGAAGAGAAAAGTAATCACCATCCCCATGATCATTCCTGCTTGCGTCATCCCGCGTCCCTCAGAGTCCATGATCCCTTGATCCATTTTTCGTATGTCTTGTTTGCCTAGTATCCAAGCCAGAATGCTGGGGATGAGGCAAAAATTACAGGCTAAAGAGGCGATTCCTAACGCTAAAATTAATCCCGCTCTGTGGGGTTGCTGGTTTCGGGGTGACGTTGACGAGGTGGCGGAAAAATCCGCCGAGTAGGGGTTGGTAGGAGCAGCCTGTTCGGATTCGTTTTCGGGAAACTGCATGCTTTCCACGACAAGATTTAGCGTTTGACATTGCGGGCACCTAGCCTGTTTACCAATGTGCCTTTCTTCAATTCGAAGAATGGTCTTGCAGTGCGTGCAAGGAAATTGAATGGCCATGACTGCCTTTTTTACGTTTGGGTAAGGAAGTTGCAGAGACGCTTGTCAAAAAGTATCTGAGGAAAATTACTTAATTGATTTTGCGAAGCAAAAGCAATGTTGGATTTTGTAAAATTCTGTTCACCGCATAATAGCGAGACTGCTGTAAGCCGGGCAAATGCCGTTATCGTTGATTCCCGGTTCACAGTCATGCCTGAAATCATCTGCGAGTTGTCGCGGGTTTAACTAAAAGTTAACAATGAGTTATTCTTCACTTCAGGATTCTAATATATTTCTTAGATCGATGGAAATTTGTAAACGGTGTTCTGAGGAAAGGCCGGGGGATTCCGGTGAGAACCATGGCGAAAAAAATTCTGTTTGCAAGGGACAGTCTGATTTTTTTCAAATCCAACAGAATTTTTAGCTAGGGGACTTCGCATGCGGTGTTGGGAGGGGCATATTTGTGTAAAATCCCTGTCTCTGCAGTGAGAAGTTTCCAATTGAATTTTATTTGTTTTGCTCCTGTTTTAGTTTTGATAATCCAATGCAATTTAAATCCACAGACGCGTGCCGATTCGATATTTTATCTTTAGGTGAAGTAATGTTGCGGCTTGATCCAGCCGATGGTCGTGTGCGAACGGCTCGCAGTTTTGATGTCTGGGAGGGAGGTGGCGAGTACAATGTGGCTCGTGGATTGCGCCGTTGTTTTGGGCTACGGGCGGGGCTTGTTTCAGCTTTTGCCAAAAACGAAGTAGGGCGTTTGCTAGAGAATTTAATTCTCACCGGTGGTGTGGATATGGAATTCGTTAAATGGATGGAGTTTGACGGAGTTGGTCGTTCGTGCCGAAACGGTTTGAATTTTACGGAGCGCGGTTATGGAGTTCGCGCGGCGCTGGGCACGTCCGATCGCGGTGCGACAGCGGCATCTCAATTAAAACCTGGTGATATTGACTGGGAATACATCTTTGGTGAACTGGGGGTTCGCTGGTTTCATACCGGTGGTATCTATGCAGCACTTTCATAAACGACTCCGAAAGTAATCGCCGAGGCATTACAATGTGCAAAGAAGCATGGCACCGTAACTTCTTACGATCTGAATTTTCGCAGTTCACTTTGGTCAGCTTTCGGTGGGAAAGAGAGTTGTCAGCGCGTGAATCGTTCGCTAGCGCCATTCGTCGACGTCATGATTGGCAACGAAGAGGATTTTACCGCTTGTTTAGGC